>NZ_JBJHAJ010000024.1:0-64053 GCF_054051015.1 Blastococcus sp. SYSU DS0616 | reverse complement strand
CTGCCGATCCGCAACTACCTGCGCCAGCTCGTCAACCAGGCCCTCGTCGACTGAGGAAGGACCCCGTCCTCCTGACGCCTCGCACGCTCGGCGCGAGCCTCTGGACGGGGCCGCCGCGGGGGGGGGGGGGGGGGGGGGGTCGGGGGGGGGGGGGGGGGGGGGGGGCCGCGCCCCCCCCCCCCCCCCCCCCACCCCCACCACAACACCACCCCCCCCAACCCCCCCCCCCCCCCCCCCCCCCCCCGCCCCCCCCCCCCCCCCCCCCCCCCCCCCCCCCCCCCCCCCCCCCCGCGCCACCGAGCGGAAGCCGACCGACGACAGCGGCACGTCCCCGTCGTTGCGCAGGTCGAAGGGCACCTGCACGACGTCGCCGGGCAGCATCGCCCCGCCGGAGAACGGCACGCTCTGCCCGCCGGCCGCGGCATCCAGCCGGATCGACACCACCCCCGCCTGCACCTCGGTGTCCACGCTGTCGCTGCTGCTGAACCCGCCGAGGGTCCCCAGTCCCGCGACCGCGCCCACCGCGGCGAGCACGGCGACCGTGCCCACGACCTTCGCGGTGGTGCTCTGGTGCGCCACGGCGCTGCTCGTCCGGCTGCTCACGTCGCTGCCTCCCCTGCTCGTACCGGGGTGGCGGCTCCATCCCGGCACGAGCCACCCTGCGCGGCCAGCCGCAGGGTCGTGTCCAGCGATCCGCAAGAAAAGCGCAGGACGGCGGCGTCAGCCCCGCGGCGGCGCCTCGGCGGGCCGGCGCGGGCAGGGGGCGGCCGCGAGCACGAGGAGCGCCAGGACGGCGACCGCCCACCCCGCCAGGATGAACAGGTCACCGGCGTGCACGCCGTGGTTGCCGACGATCGTCAGCAGCACCGGCCCCTCGTTGCGGTACTCGCCGGTGACCAGCAGGAAGGCGAACCCGGAGACGACGGCTCCGGCGACGAGGGCGCAGAGCCAGCGGAGCATCGGACCACGGTAACCGCGCCCGGGCTCGGTCCGCCCTTCCCGAGGAACGGCGGCCCCGCGCGGTGACCTCGTCAGGGCCGGGCGGCGCTCCCCGCACCCGGCGGGGCACCGCCCGCGCGGCGGCCGTCGCCCCCCGGCGGGCTCTCCGCCGCCAGGCGCGCGGCCTGCGCCCGGCGCTGGGCGGACCGGCGCAGCAGCACCTGGGCCTGGACCGCGTCGGGGGTGCGCGAGGCCCGGTCGGCGAGGACGTCGGCGGTCTCCAGCAGCAGCGCGACCCGCCGCCGCTCCTCGCCTCCCACGCGCGCTGCGGGCAGCTGACCCGAGGTCATGCCCGCATGGTGCGGGAGGTCCGGCCGGCCCGCGACTCGGCGCCCACCGGGACCGGTTCCCCGACCGGGTGACGCGGCCCCACGAGCCGCTTCCCGCGGGCCCGCACCGACCCGATCGCTCACCGCCGGAACGTTCACGTGACGGCCCGGTGAACACCGGGGAGACCGCCTGGTGCCCGCACCGGAGCTGGACGACAGTGGGCGCGTGAGACCTGACGCCCGCGCCTGGTTCGCCGACCGCACCACCGCTGCGCGCTCCCTGGCGCAGGTCGATCCCGCGGGCCTGCTGCAGGCCAAGCGCCGTGGCGGGCACCGGGTCAGCGTCGTCCTCCCCGCCCGCAACGAGGAGGCGACCGTGGGCCGGCTGGTCGCCGACCTGCACGCACACTGGGTGCGCGGGGTGCCGCTGGTCGACGAGCTGGTCGTCGTGGACTCCGACAGCACGGACGCCACCGCCGACGTCGCCCGGGCCGCCGGCGCCGACGTCGTCGCCACCACCGACGTGCTGCCCGCGATGGGCACCCGCCGGGGCAAGGGCGAGGCGCTGTGGAAGTCGCTGGCCGCCACGACCGGCGACCTGGTCGTCTTCCTCGACGCCGACCTGCTCGGCGACGTCGCCCACTACGTGCCCGGCCTGCTGGGGCCGCTGCTCACCGACCCGCAGGTCAGCTACGTCAAGGGCTGCTACACCCGGCCGCTGTCCGTCGGCGGGGCCGAGCAGCCCGCCGGCGGCGGCCGGGTCACCGAGCTCACCGCCCGCCCGCTGCTCAACGCGCTGTGGCCGGAGCTCGCCGGCTTCGTCCAGCCCCTCGGCGGCGAGTACGCCGGGCGCCGCGCGGCGCTGGAGCAGGTGCCGTTCGTCTCGGCGTACGGCGTGGAGGTGGGCCTGCTCGTCGACCTGCTGGGCCTGGGCGGGCTCTCCTCGCTGGCCCAGGTCGACCTCGGCGAGCGCCGGCACACCTCGCAGAGCGTCGAGGCGCTGGGCGAGATGGCCGGCCAGGTGGTCGCCACCGTGCTGGCCCGGGCGGCGTGCACCCGCCAGCCCAGCGGGCTGCTCACCCAGTTCCGGCACGACGGCGCCGGGTTCGTGCCGCGCAGCAACGCCGTCGCGGTCGACGAGCGCCCGCCGATGATCACCGTGCCCGAGTACCGCGCGCGCCTCGCCGTCTGACGGCGGCGCCCACCGCTCGCGGAACGCGCGGCGGGCGGGGAGGATCCCCGCGTGCCTCCCGTCCGCGCTGCGCGCCGCTCTCCCCGCCCGCTGCGGTGAGCGGCCCCGAGGTCGTCGCCCACCGCGGGGCCACCGCGGACGCCCCCGAGCACACCCTGGCCGCGTACCGGAACGCCGCGATCGTCGGTGCCGACGCGGTGGAGGTCGACGTCCGGATGACCCGCGACGGCGTGCTCGTCTGCGTCCACGACCGCAGGATCCGGCACACGTCGAACGGCCGCGGCGTCGTCTCGGCCCTGCACCTCGCCGAGCTGGAGCAGTTCCGGTTCGGCGCCCGGCGCGGCCGGCTGGACCGGTGGAGGGACGACACGATCACCGCCGTCACCGACGAGCCCGACATCGAGAACGGCCTGGTGCTGACCCTCGACCGGCTGCTCGAGTACGCCTCCGCCACCCCCGGCTCCGTCCGGCTCGCCATCGAGACCAAGCACCCGACCCGGCACACCAACCGGGTGGAGCAGGAGCTGGTGCGGTCGCTGCGCCGCTACGGCCTCCTGCAGGGCGACCGGCCGGCGCAGTGGGCCGGGCGGCCGGCGTTCCGGGTGATGAGCTTCTCCCAGCTCGCCGTGCGCCGGATCCGCGCGCTCGCACCGGGCGTGCCGACCGTGCAGCTCATCGGCAAGCGCCTGCGCTCGGTGCGCACCGAGCTCCTGGGGGGTGCGATGAGCGCCGTCGGCCCGGGGCTGGCGCTGCTGCGGGCCGACCCTGGGTATGTCGCCCAGGCGCACGCCGCCGGGAAGGAGGTGCACGTGTGGACGGCGAACACGGCCGCCGACATCGACTTCCTCGTGTCGCTCGGCGTCGACGCGATGATCACCGACCACCCGGACGAAGCGCTGCGCCGCCTGGGCCGCTCCTCCACGGCCTCCTGAGCCTCCGCACCACCGCACCGCCGCACCGCCGCACCGCGCCGCACCCCACCACCGCACGCACCGGCACCGTCCCAGCGCCCTCCGGGATCCCTTCCCCGCTCGCTCCGCCTCTGAGTGCACCTGCACTCAGAGGCAGAGCATCCGCGGAGCCCCTCGGGCGGTCCTCCGGTCAGCTCAGGTCGAGGCGATCCAGGGCGGCGGCGAGGTCACCGGGGGTGTCGAAGACGTCGATCGCCCCGGCCTCGCGCAGCTCGTCGTCCCCGAACCCGCCGGAGCGCACGACGAGGGCCGGCATCCCGGCGCGCTTCGCCGCCGCCACGTCGAAGACGGAGTCGCCGACCATCACGCTCGGCGCACCCACGGGTTCGCCCAGCTTCTTCACGGCCACCTCGAGCAGATCGGGGGCGGGCTTGCTCGACTCGACGTCGTCACTGGTGGTCCAGGCCTCGGCCAGGTCGCGCAGGTCGAGCAGGTCCAGCGAGTGGTCGACGTGCTTCGCCTTGCCGGAGCTGGCCAGCACCACGCGGTGCCCCCGCTCACGGAGCGCCTGCACCAGCTCCCGGGCGCCGGGCAGCGGCGCGACCTCGTCGATCAGCCGGTCGAACTCCTCGGTCCAGCGCTCACGGGCCTGGCCGCCGATGCGCTCCTCGACGTCGTCCCCGCCGAGCGCGGCCGGGAGCCGGTCGCCGCCCATGCCGATCAGCCGGTGGATCCGCCAGATCGGGAAGGTCTCCCCCAGCGACCGGAAGGCCCGGTACCAGGCGAGGGCGTGCTGGTAGTTGGTGTCGACGAGCGTGCCGTCGACGTCGAGGACTGCGATACGGGGAGAGCTCACGCCCCCGGGGCTGCCCACCCGGCGCCCGTTCCGAACGCCGGCTCCGTCCAGAGGCTCGCCCCGTCGCAGGGCCCGGCGCGAGCGGAGCGAGTGCTGGGGTGGGCGACGGGGTGTTTCCTCAGTCGGCGTGGACGAGCAGCCCGCGGACCGTCTCGCCGGCGGCCTGGTCGCGGTAGCCCTGGTTCACCTCGTCGAGGGCGTAGCGGCGGGTGATCAGCCGGTCGAGCTCGAGCCGACCCTCCTCGTGCAGCCGCAGCAGCCGGGGGATGTCGGTGAACGGGTTGCACGAGCCGAACATCGAGCCCTGCACGCGGTGCTCGAACACCGTGGTGAGCTGGCCGTTGAGCGTCGCCCGGCCCTCCTCCGGCCGGTCGGCGAGGGCGGTGAGCACGAGCGTGCCGCCCTTGCCCAGGCAGGCCGAGGCGGCCTTGTAGACCTCCCCGGTCATCTTCCCCACCGTCACGACGACGACGTCGGCACCGGTGCCCCGGGAGAGCTCGCGCGCCAGCCCCACCGCCTCCCCGGCGTCGGCGACGGTGCGGGTGGCGCCCAGCGACTCGGCGAACTCCCGCTTCATCGCCACCGGGTCGACGCCGATGACGTGCATGGCGCCGGCGTGGACGGCCCCCTGGACGGCGTTGACGCCCACCCCGCCGAGGCCGACCACGACCACGGTGTCGCCCGGCCGCACCCCGCCGGAGTACACCGCCGAACCCCAGCCGGTGGGCACGCTGCAGGCGACGAGGGCCGCGGTCTCCAGCGGCAGCCAGGGGTCGATCCGCACGCAGGAGAACTCGCTGAGCAGCGTGTGCCGGGCGAAGGCACCGATCATGCAGAACCCGCCCAGCGGCTCGCCGTCGAGGCGGTACGGGAAGGTGCCGGTGGGCAGCTGGCCCGTGGCGATGGTGGCGCCCTTGTCGCAGAGGTTGGAGCGGCCGGAGGCGCAGTAGCGGCAGTGCCCGCAGGCGGGCAGGAAGCTCGTGACGACGTGGTCGCCGGGTGCCACCCCGGTCACGCCGGCGCCGACGGCCTGGACGACGCCGGAGCCCTCGTGCCCGCCGACGATGGGGTAGCGGCCGCCGGGGTTAGCGTGCCGCAGGTGCTCGTCGGAGTGGCACAGGCCGGCGTAGGCCATCTCGACCAGCACCTCGCCGGGCCCGGGGTCGAGAACCTCCAGCTCGACGATCTCGTACTCGGCTCCTGCCTCGCGCAGCACCGCAGCTCTCGTCCGCACCGGGCGGCTCCTCCTCGCAGTCGTCGTCCGGTCGCCCCGGGCGGGTCGATCCGCGGCCATCGTGCCTGGTGGCGCCCGGTCCGCCGCGCAGGCCCCCGACCAGAGCACGCCCGGCGACATACCGGGCGGTCGGTCCTGACGGCGGTGGACACGTTCGGTGCCTAAGCTGTGCACCGTGGGTGAACTCAGCGACCGCCGTGCGCGGAAGAAGGCGCAGACCCGGGCCCACGTACGGGCAGTGGCGCACGAGATGTTCGCCGAGCGCGGGTTCGAGGCGGTCACCGTCGCCGACATCGCTCGCGAGGCCGACGTCGCCGTCCAGACGGTGTTCAACCACTTCCCGACGAAGGAGGAGCTCTTCTTCGACGGGCGCATCCCGTGTCCGCACGGCCCGGCCGACGCGGTCCGCAACCGGCCGCCGGGGACCACGCCGCTGGTCGCGCTGGGCGACCACCTCGCGGAGGGCGCCGCGTACTTCGTGGCCCTGCACGTGCGTCCCGAGGAACGCACGTTCACCGACACCGTGCACGAGAGCCCCGCGCTGGCCGGCTACGAGCAGCGGATCCTGTTCGAGGCCGAACGGCAGCTGGCAGGTGCGCTGGCCGAGGCGTGGGAGACCGACCCCGAGCCCGGGATGGCCACCTCGCCGGTCCTGTTCTGCCCGCGGATCGCCGCCCCCCTGGCCGCGGCCCTCTGGCTCACCGTGTCCCGGGTGGTCGTCGTGGAGCAGCGGCGGGTCGTCGAGCACGCCGCCGACCACCGCACCGCCGCGACCGAGGTGCGGACGCTGACCGACAGCCTGATGAGCGGGCTGTACGCGCAGCTGGGCCTGGAGCCACCGGCGAACGTCGCCTCGCTGCCCCGCCGCGCCGGCTGAGGCGTCGCCGGGAGGTCAGGCGGCGACGGTCTCGTCGACCGGCCGCAGCATCGGCACCAACACCTCGTCGACGATGCACTCGACCTGCTCGGCCGTCAGCGGCTCGGCCATCCGGTAGCGCTGCCACCAGAACGCTTCGAGCACCGAGGCCAGCAAGCGCAGCCGCTCGAGCCGGAGGGGCTCCCCGCGCTGCTGGGCCCGCTCGCCGACGGTCTGGACGGCGGCCGCCAGCGGGCGCACGAGAGCCTCGTCCAGCCCTGCCCGCAGCTCCTCGTCGTGCCGGGCCGCGCCCACCAGGCTGGCCACCGCGCGCTCCTGCCGGTCCAGCGGCTGCGTCCAGCGGTCGCTGACCAGGCCCAGCAGGTCCGCCCGCAGCGATCCGGAGTCCTCGGGCAGCACCACCAGCTCGAAGCGGCTCACCGCCGCCCGGGCGAGCGCGGCCATGGACGGCCACCGGCGGTAGATGCCCGCCTTGCCGGCCCTGGCCCGGGCGGCGATGCGATCGCTGTTCAGGCGGCCCCATCCCTCGTCGGCCAGGATGTCGACGGCCACGGCGAGCAGCTGTTCCGACAGCTCCGCACTCAGCGGACGGCCCGGCGTACCGCTCACGACGCCGTCCTGTCACGGCTGGTTCTATGCACGCGGCCATCCTGGCTGCCGGACGGGGTCACCACAATGATCTCGGTCCTCTGAGGTACACCTAACTTTCCGCGTGCCCCGGCCGGGCGCCGGGGAGGACCGCCTGGTCAGGCGCCCGCGGCGCTCTCGATGTGCACCCGCAGGTTCGCCCCGTCCTCGGACAGCCAGCCCTGCGCCCGGGCGCCGGCGATCATCTGGTCCCACCGCGCGTCCCAGTCCGGGGCGGTGGCCCGGGGCGCCGCGGCAGCCCGCAGCGCCGCCACGTCGAGGGTGGCCGTCTCGGCGTCCTGCAGCCGGCCGAGGCCCGATCGCTCCAGCGCCTCGGCGGCCTCCTCGTCGGTGACCGCGCCCAGGGCCAGGTGCAGCCGGCCCAGGTCCTCGACGTCGACCACCCGCGCCTCGGGTCGCTCGTCGGCGCCCGTCATCACCTCGACGATCATTTCGAACTCCTCATGGATGACAGGTTATGGCCCCGTCCAGGGCACCGCCCTGGACGTGCGAGGGGTGGGGAGGAGGGGTCCTTCCGCTAGACATGCCAGGGGAAGCGGCCGAAGTCGGGGTCCCGCTTCTCGAGGAAGGCGTCGCGGCCCTCGACGGCCTCCTCGGCCATGTAGGCCAGCCGGGTGGTCTCGCCCGCGAACAGCTGCTGCCCGACCAGGCCGTCGTCGATCAGGTTGAACGAGTACTTGAGCATCCGCTGGGCGGTCGGGCTCTTGGCCACGATCCTCTTGCCCCACTCCAGGGCGGTGGCCTCGAGCTCCGCGTGCGGGACGACGCGGTTGACCATGCCCATGGCGTGGGCGTCGGCCGCGGTGTACTCCTCGCCCAGGAAGAAGATCTCGCGGGCGAACTTCTGCCCGACCTGCCGCGCGAGGTAGGCCGAGCCGAAGCCGCCGTCGAAACTGCCGACGTCGGCGTCGGTCTGCTTGAACCGGGCGTGCTCGGCGCTGGCCAGGGTGAGGTCGGCGACGACGTGCAGGCTGTGCCCACCGCCGGCGGCCCAGCCCGGGACGACGCAGACGACGACCTTCGGCATGAAGCGGATCAGCCGCTGGGCCTCCAGGATGTGCAGCCGGCCGCTCGAGCGACCCTTGTCGTGCTCGTAGCCGTACTTCCCGCGCACCCGCTGGTCGCCGCCGGAGCAGAACGCCCAGCCGCCGTCCTTCGGACTCGGCCCGTTGCCGGTGAGGAGCACGCACCCCACGTCGGTGGAGAGCCGCGCGTGCTCCAGCGCGGTGATCAGCTCGTCGACGGTCTGCGGCCGGAAGGCGTTGCGCACCTCCGGGCGGTCGAAGGCGATGCGGACGACGCCGGCGTCCACCGCCCGGTGATAGGTGATGTCGCTGAAGTCGAAGCCCTCGACCGGCGCCCACGCGGAGCTGTCGAAGATCTCGGAGACGTCGTCGCGGGCGCTCATGCGCCGAACCTAACCCGCGGGGCGGGGTGGACCGGCAGCCGCCGGGTCACCCGCCCCGCCGGGAGGGCCGCCCAGGACCCGGCTACGCGTCGTCGCCGGCGAGCAGCGGCCGCAGCCGGTCCAGCGAGGCGGCCAGCCCCGGGTGCAGGGCCACCGCGGCCAGGCCCGCCAGCGGCACCCACGCCACGCCGTCGCTCTCCCCGTCCAGCCGGAGGTCGACCGCCTCGAACCGGCGCACCGGCCGGGCCAGGACCGTCGTGTACGCCCAGCCCCCGTGGTCGTCCACCGACTGCGCGCCCAGCACGACGTCGCCGGCCGTCAGCCCCAGCTCCTCGGCCACCTCGCGCAGCGCACCGTCGGCCGCCGACTCGCCCACGTGCAGCGCGCCGCCCGGCGTCCCCCAGGTGCCGCCGTGGTGCGACCACCAGGCCCGGTGCTGCAGCAGCAGCTCGACGCCGTCGGGACCGTCGCGGTGGATCAGCAGGCCGGCCGCGCCGGCCCGCCCCCAGTGACGGTGCCCCTGGCTGCAGGCGGTCCAGCCGTCGGTCGAGGCGAGCACCCGCCCAGTGAACCCGCTCGCGCGGGCGGCCGCCGGGGGCACCCCGCCGGAACTCGTGCCCTGCCCACCCCCGCGGGCAGGGCACGAGCATCCCGGGAGAGGACATCCGCACCCGCCGCACCCGCACGCGCGCCGTCGCGCCGGGCCGGGCAAGGTGTGCGGCGGAACCTCTGCCTCTGAGTGCCCTGGTGATCAGAGGCAGAGTGTCCCCAGGAACACCGCCCACCCCAGGGAAGGACGACCACGTGAGCACCACCACGACCATGGCCGAGCTGAACGGGCTGATCGGCACGGAGCTCGGCACCAGCGACTGGCACGAGGTCACCCAGGAGCACGTCAACCAGTTCGCCGAGGCGACCGGCGACCACCAGTGGATCCACGTCGACGTCGAGCGCGCGAAGAAGGAGAGCCCGTTCGGTGGCCCGATCGCCCACGGGTACCTGACGCTGTCCCTGCTGGCCCCGCTCTCCTCGCAGGTCCTCGTCGTCACCGACACGGTGATGGGTGTCAACTACGGCCTGAACAAGGTGCGCTTCCCCTCCCCCGTCCCGGTGGGCTCCCGGGTGCGGCTCACCGCGACCCTGAAGTCGGTCGAGGAGGTGGCCGGCGGCCTGCAGCTGACGCTGGCCGCGGTCATCGAGCGGGAGGGCGGCGACAAGCCCGTCTGCATCGCCGAGCCCGTCTACCGCTACTACGGCGGCTGAGGAAGGACCCCGTCCTCCAGACCGCTCGCAGGCTCGCGGCGGTGCCCGGGACGGGGTCGACGGCAGCTCGCGCCGGCACCCGGCATAGCCTCGTCCGGTGCGGATCGCCGTCTTCACCGGGTCCCACGCGGGGCCACCGGCCCACGCGGAGGCCGTCGCGTCCTTCGCCACCGGGCTGGCCGAGGCCGGCGTCGGGATCGTCTACGGCGGGGGGCGCGTCGGGATGATGGGCGTCGTCGCCGACGCCGCGCTCGCCGCCGGCGGTGAGGTCGTCGGCGTGATCCCGCAGCACCTCGTCGACGACGAGCTGGCCCACCCCGGCCTCCCGCGGCTCGAGGTGGTCTCCTCCATGCACGAGCGCAAGGCGCGCATGGCCGACCTGTCCGACGCGTTCGTCGCGCTCCCCGGCGCCGCCGGCACGCTGGAGGAGCTGTTCGAGGCCTGGACGTGGGGCATGCTCGGGCTGCACGCCAAGCCGGCGGCGCTGCTGGACGTCGACGGGTTCTGGCAGCCGCTGCTGGCCCAGCTCCGCCGCATGGTGGACGACGGCTACCTCGACGGCCCCCGGCTCGACGCGCTGGGCGTGGTCCGCGACGCCGCCGGGCTGCTGCGGTTCGTCGAGGGCTACGAGCACCCGCCGCGGAAGTGGACGGCACCCGCACCGGCCTGACCAGCGCCGTCGTGACTGCAGAGCAACAAGAACCGTGGTGCACTGGGGCCGTGGCAACCGGTCAGGTCCGAGAGTCGCGGATCGTCCACGGGCACAAGCGGGCCTTTCTCCGCGCGGGGGACGGCCCGCCGCTGCTGCTGCTGCACGGCATCGGGAACAACTGCCAGACGTGGGCCGGGGTGATCGACCGCCTCGCCGAGTCGCACACCGTCATCGCCCCCGACCTGCTGGGGCACGGCGACTCGGACAAGCCGCGCGGCGACTACTCGATCGCGGGCTACGCCAACGGCGTGCGCGACCTGCTCGCGGTGCTCGACGTCGAACGGGCCACCGTCGTGGGGCACTCGCTGGGCGGCGGCATCGCCCTGCAGTTCGCCTACCAGTTCCCCGAGCGCTGCGAACGGCTGGCGCTCGTGGGCAGCGGCGGGCTGGGCTCGGAGCTCTCCGCGGGGCTGCGGGCGGCCAGCCTGCCCGGGGCCGAGCTCGTGGTCACCGCGCTGGCCGGGATCTCCGGCCCGCTGCGCATCGGGCTGCGGGCCGTCGACCAGCTCGGGGCGCTCGCCGGCTGGCGGCGGGTGCGCGACCTCGCCGAGGCCGGCGACGCGCTGCTGGCCCTGCAGGACGCCGAGGCGCGGCGGGCGTTCCTGCGCACGCTGCGCGGGGCGGTCGACGTGCGGGGGCAGGCGGTGACCGCGCTGGACCGGCTGTACCTCGCCGACTCCGTGCCGATGCTGGTCATCTGGGGCGGTCGCGACCCGATCGTGCCGGCGCAGCACGCCGAGCCGGTCCGGGCCGCGGTCCCGTCGGCGCGGATCGAGGTGTTCGAGGACGCGGGCCACTGGCCGCACCTCGACGAGCCCGACCGCTTCTGCGACGTGCTGCTGGACTTCGTCGCCACGACCGAACCGGCGCACCACGACCTGGACAGCTGGCGGCGGCTGCTCTCCCAGAACTGGGACGGCGTCCCGCGGTCGGTCGCGCGGTGAGCCCCTCCACTGCCTAGCGTCGGACGGGTGGAGCACTGGGACGTCGTCGTCGTCGGTGGTGGGCCGGCCGGTGCCGCCGCCGCCCTGGCCGCCCGTCGGGCCCGGCCCTCGGCGCGGGTGCTGGTGCTCGACCGCGCCGAGTTCCCCCGGGACAAGGTGTGCGGCGACGGCATCGCCGCCGAGGCGTTCGACGTCCTCGCCGGCCTCGGCCTGCGCCCGGCCGCCCTCACCGCCGGCTTCCCGCCGGTGCCGCGGCTGCGGCTGCGGTCGCCCGGGGGGACGACGGTCGAGCGGGCCACCGCCCGGCCCTCCCACGTCATCCCCAGGGCGGTGCTCGACGCGCGGCTGATCGCGGCCGCCCGCGACGCCGGGGCGGTGCTGCGCCGGCACGTGGTCCGGCGGATCGCGGTGCACGCCGACGCGGTCGAGGTGGACGGGTCCGTCACCGCCGGGGTGCTGATCGGCGCCGACGGCGCGGAGTCGGTGGTGCGCCGGGCGCTGGGCACCCGGCGCAACCGGCCCGACCAGCTCGCCGTCGCCCTCCGCGGCTACGCCCCCGAGCCCCCCGGGCAGCGCGGCGTCCAGGTCATCACGACCACCGACCAGCGCTGGCCGGCCTACGCGTGGTCCTTCCCGCTGGGCGACGGACGGGCCAACGTCGGGTACGGGGAGCTGGTGTCCGGCGGCGCCACCCGGGTCGAGCTCGTCGCCGGGATGCACCGGCTGCTGCCGGGAGCCGAGCCCGAGCAGCTCCGCGCCCACCGGCTGCCGCTGAGCACCGGCCGGCCCCGCCAGCCCGATGGGCGGGTGCTCCTGGCCGGTGACGCCGCCGCGTTGATCAACCCGCTGACCGGTGAGGGCATCTTCTACGCCGTGCTCTCCGGCGCCCTCGCCGGGCAGGCCGCCACCCGGGGGGCGGACGCGGGCGCAGCCTACCGGCGCGCGCTCGCCGACCGGCTCGGCCGCCACCTCCGGCACTCGTCGGTGGCCTCCCGGCTGAGCCGCTGGCCGGCGCTGATGGACTCGGTGTTCCGGGCCGCCGCCGGCTCCCAGGGCGTGTTCGACGACGTGGTCGACCTCGGCCTCGCCGACGGCCGGCTCAGCCTGCGGGCGCTCGCGGGCGCCGCCCGCTCCCTGCGCCTCCCCTCGCCGGCCGGTTAGGCCGCCGCAACCTCCACCCGGCCCCGCCCGGCGCGCTTGGCGGTGTACAGGGCGACGTCCGCGGCGGCGTAGAGCTCACGCAGATCGGTGGCCGCGCCGGCGAGGTGCGACACCCCGACGCTCACCGACATGCCCAGGCTGCTCCCGTCGGAGAGCACCAGGGGCGCCCCGCACACGGCGTCCAGCAGCTGCTCGGCGCGGCGCACCGCGGTGGCCCGCGAGCAGTCGCGCAGCAGCACCGCGACCTCGTCCCCGCCGAGCCGGCTGACCAGCGCGTCGGCGGCGCGGATCTGCTGCTTGATCACGGTGGACAGGTGCACCAGGGCGTCGTCGCCGGCCAGGTGGCCGTGCACGTCGTTGATCATCTTGAACCGGTCGACGTCCATGAGCAGCAGCGCGGTGCCCTGGGACGACGCCGCGCCGGCGCCCCCGGCATCCAGCGCCTCGTCCAGGACGCGCCGCGTGACCAGCCCGGTCAGCGTGTCGACGTCCGCCTGCTCCTGGAGCGCCGCCACCAGGCGCTCCTGCTTGTCGGTGGAGCGGATAAGCAAGCCGCCGATCACACCGAGCATGGCGCCGAAGAACGCGAAGTCGGTGAGGGCACCGCTGAAGGGCGCGGCGTCGAACAGCATGACCCCGCCGGCCGCCACCGCGACGACCGTGGCGACCACCGCGCCCGCCGTCCGCAGGTGGAAGCCCGCGTAGAGCACGACGAACGCCAGAAACGCCTGCGCGCGGGTCGACGTCCCCCCGTTCACGACGGCCAGGACGCACAGCACCGCCACCCCGCCGACGGCCAGGACGACGAACGCGCCGGCGCGGTCCAGGCGCTCCGCGGGCACGCCGTGGAAGAGGGCCGCCACCCCGGCCAGCCCGATCACGCAGGCCCAGACCACCGCCGGGCTCGCGTCGCCGTCCGTGGCGGGCCCCAACAGTCCGACCAGCGCCAGCATCCCGGCGCAGATGGCCAGGACGACGACGGCCGTGCGCGCGGCAGCGGCGGGCTCGCGTGCTCGCAGCGACGGCGGGAAGGTCACCTCCCCCGCATCGGCACGGCGAGCCCGGCAGCGGAGCGCCGCGTCCCCCCGAGGGGTGGGCAACCCCCCGCTGCGATCGGCTACCGCCGCCCGGACAGCCGGGTGAACGCCTCCGTGCGCGCTGCGCCGTCGTACCCGCCCCGCGGTGCACCCAGGCCGAACAGCGCGCCGACGGTCGGCGCGACATCCACCGTGCGCGCGGGCGCCCCGCTGACCGCGCCCGCCCGCACCAGGGGGTGCCCGCCCGCCACCAGGAACGGGATCGGTTCGGTGGCCGGGTGCCCGTGGTTGCCGGGGATGGGGTTGGACAGCGGCGTCGGGTCGGTGAAGCGCCAGCCGGCCCGGCAGTAGGCGACCAGGTCGCCGGCCTCCCGCCCCAGCCGCAGCTCCGCCGGCCGGTGCACCGACAGCACGCCGGGGTGGGCGGAGACCAGCCGCCGCACCTCCGCCAGCCCGGCGGCCCGCTGCGCGGCCGGGCCGGTCCAGTAGAGGAGGTCCGCGCCTCCGTTCTGGGCGATCTGCACCGACTGCCGCAGGTCCGGGCGCGGCCGCAGGACGGCGTCCACCGAGACGAGGTTCGTCGGCACCGACCAGTCCATCGAGTGGTCGGCGAGCACCACCAGCACGCTGCCGGCCCACCGGCCGGTGCGCTGCAGGTGCGCGACGAAGCGGCCCACCTGCAGGTCGGTGCTGCCCAGCGCGAGAGCGCGCGCCACCCGCAGGGTGCTGCCGGTCAGATCGCTGTGGCCGACCCGGTCGATGTCGCCGAGGTTGACGAAGACCAGGTCGGGGTCGGCCTCGTCGACCATCGCGATCAGCGCGTCGGTGGTCGCGGCGTCCGGCGCGTGCCCGGTGACGGGGATGACCGGGAACGGCTCCCAGCGGTAGGTGGCCCGCTCACCGAAGATCCCGTACAGGTACTCCTTCGACAGCACGGTGCCCGTGGTGCGGCCGGTGGCGTTCACCCGCTCCAGCAGCGTGGGGAAGCGGAGGTCCGAGGGGCGGTCCAGGTCGCGGACGGCGCCCTCGGCCCGGTCGTACACGGAGTTGGCCGGCACCCCGGACCGGTCGGGCCGGACGCCGGTCATCATCATCACGTGGTTGGGGATCGTCTCCATCACCGGCAGCGAGCGCGCCGACGGGAACCAGGTGCCCCCCGACTTCAGCCGGTGCAGGTTCGGCGTGACCAGCGGGGTGATCTCCTCCGGCCGCGTCCCGTCGACGACCAGCACGTAGACCCGCAGCCGGTCGGCCGCCCGCGCCCGCGGCGCCCCGAGCGCCGTCGACAGGACGACGGCCGCGCCGCCCGCGGCGGTGACCCGGAGGAACTGCCGGCGGTCCATGCCTTGCACCGGGCCGCTCACGCCAGCCGCCGCGGCGCACGCTCGACGCGGCCGGTGCCGGCCGGCGTCCGCCAGGACGTCGACCAGACCGCGGCCGACGCCGGATCGGTGCGGTCGGTGAGGACGTACCAGTCCATCTGGACCGCCTCCGGGGTGACGTCGAGGACCGAGAAGCCGTGCGAGTCGAAGTCCAGGTGCTTCACGTGCGGATTGGCCACCCGGATCGCGGTCTCCACCGCCAGGGACGTCGTCCGGGGCGGGGCGCCGAGGATGTCGTCGAGGTTGTCGCTGGTCACCGAGGTGCACACGAGCTCCACGCCGAGGCTGTCGCGCGTCAGCGGGTAGGTGGCGTCGTCCGCCGGCAGCTCGGCCGCCCAGCCGGAGTGGATGTCACCGGTGAGGAAGACGGTGCCGCGCAGCGCGCGGTCGCGCAGGTGCGCCCGCACCCGGTCCCGCTCGGCGGGGTAGCCGTCCCACTGGTCGACGTTGTAGGGCAGGCCGGTCACCCGCGGGAGGTCCACGCCGACCAGGCCGGCGATCGCCTGGGTCGCCCGCAGGTCCAGCCCGTTCGGGAACCGCACCGGCGCGATCATCACCGGGTTGCCCACCAGCTTCCACTGCACCGCGTCGTCGGCCAGCCCGTCGAGCAGGAACTCCAGCTGCTCCGGCCCGGTCAGCGTGCGGCCGGGGTCCCCGAGGGCGGGGTCGAGCGGTGAGGCGGCCTGCTGGTCGCGGTAGGTGCGCAGGTCGAGCATCGACAGGCTGGCCAGCCGGCCGAAGCGCAGCCGCCGGTAGAGCCGGCCGCCCGGCGTGTAGCGCACCGGCATCCACTCGGCGTAGGCCTGCTGGGCGGCCCCGCGGCGAGCCGGCCAGGCGCCCTCGGCGCCCTCCGTGTGGTTCTCCGCGCCGCCGGACCACGCGTCGTTGGCGCTCTCGTGGTCGTCCCAGGTGACCACCCACGGCGCGGCGGCGTGCAGGGCCTGCAGGTCGGGGTCGGCCTTGTACTGGGCGTGCCGGCGCCGGTAGTCGGCGAGGGTGACGATCTCGTGCGGCGGGTCGTGCGGCCGGACGACGACGTCACGCGCCTGGTACTCCCCCGGCGCGTACTCGTACAGGTAGTCACCCAGGTGCACCACGAGGTCGAGGTCCCCGCGCGCGGCCAGGTGCCGGTAGGCGGTGAACCAGCCGGCCTGCAGGTTGGCGCAGGAGACCACCGCCATGCGCAGCCGCGGCACGGCGGCACCGGTGGCGGGCGCCGTGCGGGTGCGGCCCACCGGGGAGGTCGCCCCCCGGCAGCTGAAGCGGTACCAGTAGCCGGTGCCCGGCCGCAGCCCGGCGGCGTCCACCTTCACCGTGTGGTCGGTCGCCGGGCCGGTGCGGACCCGGCCCCGGCGGACGACGCGGCGGAAACCGGGGTCGGTGGCCACCTCCCAGCCGACCTCGACGACGGGGCCGGCACCGGAGCCCGGCGTCGACCGGGCGTCGGGCGTCACGCGGGTCCAGAGGACCACGGCGTCGGGCAGCGGATCGCCGGAGGCGACCCCGTGCGCGAACGGCCCGGGGATGCGGGCGGGGGACGGCGCGGCGGCAGCGGGCCCTGCGGACACCGCGCCTGCGACCCCGGCGCCGGTGACGGCGGCCAGCTGCAGGGCGGTGCGGCGGGAGAACGGCGGCGTGCGGGTGATCACGGCCCGTCCATTGAGCGGCCCGGCCCGCGGTTACGGCCCGGACGCAGCGTTCACCGAGCGTTCGCCACCGGTTCCGCGTCGCCTCGTGGGAGCGGCGCTCAGCGCAGCGCGGTCACCAGGGTGACCCCGGTCGCCCCGACGGTCTGAACGACGAAGCCGAGCTCGGCCAGCGTGTCGGCGAGGGCGGCGGCCATGACCTCCTGCACGACCACGTGCGCCGCCTCGCCGCGCGAGTGCTGCACGCCCATCCGGTCGTGCGTCCGCCAGCTGACCAGCACCCCGCAGGACGCGGTCTCGGGCACCAGGCAGACCCCGCCCGACGTTCCGCTCCCGGCGGCGTCGTGCAGCGGCAGCCCGGCCTCGACCAGCGCCGCGGCGACCTCCACGACCAGGGTCGTCAGCGGGTCGGTGTCGGTCAGCAGCGCATCCCAGTCCTCGGGTAGCCGGTCGAGCTGGTCGCCGAGCTCGGTCAGCCAGACCCGGTCCGCCGGCGAGGGGCGCGGGGCGATCGTGCCGTCGGCCCGGGGGACGCCGAACACGGTCACGGCCGCCAGCTCACCCGCCAGCGCCGCCCAGTCGGCGTCGATCCGGTCGGCGAAGGGGCCGGCCACGGCCTGCGCCGACCCGTCGACCAGCCACCAGCCGTTGGCGGCCCCGGGAGTGGGGCCGGCCGGCCGCGCGGGCGCGGGCGCCGCGGCGGGCCGGACGGCGAGGGCGACCGCCTGGGGGCTCCGCTGGGTCCCACGCCCGGCCGGGGCGGGGGCGGCGCGGCGCCCGGCCGGGTGGGTGCCGGCGGCCCGCGCCGCCGCGCGCTGGACCTGCTGGGTGGCGGCCGCGCCGGCGTACTCGTACCGGGCGGTGGAGCTCGCGCCGAGCGCGACCACGACCGCGGTGCACAGCAGGAAACCGAGCACCGCCGCGGCGGGCCACAGCAGCATCGTGCCCATGATCACCGGGAACTCCTCCGTGCCTCGTCGCGGCCGGGGAAGGTGCCGCGATCACGGGAGAAGTTACGGCGCACCGACCCCGCGATCGGCGGGTTCGGCGCCTCACCGGAAGGCCCGTCACCGGATCGTTGCGACCGCCCCTGCCGCGGCACGGTGACCCGTCCCGCGGGCCACCGCCATGTCGACATGCACCGCGTCGACCAGCGTGGATGCCGTCGGCGGGCGGACCGGTCACCCCTCGCCGGCGCTGCCGCCCGGCATGTCGGGCGGCCGCGCCGAGGGGCCGCGATGCGCGCTGCGGGCGCCGTCCCCGGGGTCGCGCGCCGCGCCCGCACGTCGCTGCCCGGCGCACCGTCCCGGGGACGCGGAACGGCCCGCCGGCGGGTGCCGGCGGGCCGTTCGCGTGCTGCGCTACCGGGTCAGTTGACCCGGACCTGCATGAGCGCACCCTGCGCGCTCATGCCGGTGACGGTGATCGTCGTGCCGGTCTTCGGCACGTCGACGCCGGTCCAGCCGTTGGCGTCGGGCTGCTCGCCCGGGGCCACCCACCAGTCGAGCGTGTCGTCGAAGGTGCGGACGGCCGGGAGACCGCCGACCCGGCCGGCCACGCCGGTGTCCGGGTCGTGCAGCGTCAGCTTGTCCGTCGGCTGGAGCCCGAAGGTCGAGTCGTAGGACTGGACCCGCGGCCGCCAGCTCTCGCCGTTGGTGCGGTCCTCACCCTCGTCGTCGGTCGGCTCGTAGAGCAGGCCCGGGTGGGCGTCGACCGGGAGGACGAGGCCCGCACCGGGGTGGGCGCCGACGTTGTTGTCGTTGTACTGGGTGTTCCAGTAGCTGATCAGCAGGCCGTCCTGGTACGGGAAGTGCTCCACCCAGTCCGGACGCCGCGGGTCACCGAAGTTGTACGGCCCCGTCTTCAGCCCCGTGTCGTAGCCGGTGTAGGCCCGGTTCTCGAGGATGTAGGCGTTGAAGTACGAGTTCGTCGTCGTGCCGGTGGTCAGCTCGAAGCCGTCCAGCGTCCAGTCGGTCACCGGTGCGTCGTCGATGGCCACGGCGTCGACCTGCAGGCCCGGCTCGGTGGCCGCGCCGTCGGTCCAGTACCGGAAGCCGACCTGCGCCCCGTCGGGCACGCCCGCCAGGCCGGCCGTGAGCTCGACCCACTCGCCACCGGTGCTGCCGGTGATGCCGTGGCCGAAGTTCTGGCCGTTGGGGTCGGTGGTCGTCGACAGGTTGGTCGGGATCGACGTGAAGGTGGCCCCGCCGTCGGTGGTGTACACCGCGTACGCGTAGTCCCAGTCCGCCTCGATCTCGTACTTGACCTGGGCGGTCAGCTCAGCCGCCCCCGCGGGCTTGGGTGCCAGCATGCTGTGGTCGAGGTTGTCGCCCGAGCCGGAGTACCAGAAGTCCTCGCCCTCGAACGGGGTGCCGATCGTGGTGGTGACCTCGTTGTCCGGGAGGACGACGACGGCGGCCTGGTTCTCCTTGGAGTTGTACGCCGCCGGGCCGAGGCGCAGGTTCGCGCTCTCGCCGGGCTGCACCACCTCGTAGTTGAGCCAGCCCAGCTGCAGCTTCTCCCAGGCGCCCATGTGGATCGGCTGGGTGCCGATGCCGTCCTCGGGGCGGCCGGAGTTGCCGTAGGAGCCGGAGCTCATCAGCGTCCAGAAGGCGGTGCTGTTCTCCGCGCCGCCGCTGTTGCCGGAGGTGTCGTACAGGTCGGGCAGACCGAGGTCGTGGCCGAACTCGTGGGCGAAGACGCCGACGCCGCCGTTCTCGGGCTCGACGGTGTAGTCACCGATCCAGTACTTCGACCCACCGACCTGCGTGCCGCCGAGCGGGTTGACCGCACCGTTGACCGTCGGGCCGGCGGTTCCGATCCGGTTGGTCTGGTTGTACCAGCGGTGGCTCCAGATGGCGTCGTCGCCGAGGACGCCGCCACCGACCTCCTCACCCTCGCCGGAGTGCACGGCCTGGAAGTGGTCGATGTAGCCGTCGGCCTCGTCGAAGTTGCCGTCGCCGTCGGAGTCGTAGCGGTCCCAGACGTCGAACTGCGAGAGGTACTCGTCGATCTGCTCGGCCGTCTTGCCGGCGGCCAGCTGGTTGGCGTACCAGGTGTTGACCGAGTCGTTGATGAAGCCCCAGACGGCGCTGTCGCCCAGGTCGTTGTCGCCGTAGGAGGCGCCGGTGCCGGGCACCTGCACCCAGTCCTCGACCTCGCCGGTCACGGTGTAGCGGCCCGAGGAGAGCTGCTCGTAGAAGTTGGCCACCGAGTTGACGCCCGGCTCGGAGCTGTACAGCAGGGTGTCGAAGTAGCCCTGCGAGAAGTCCGGGGTCCAGATGGTGGTGTTGTCCACCGACCGCTTGGGCTCCGGGATCGAGTTGTGCGGCAGGTCGCTGAACTCGCCGAGGACGGTCCAGATCGCGTCGCTGTCCTCCTGGGCCAGCTCGACGTAGCGGCCCCGGGCGACCTCGACCACCTTGTTGTTGCCGCGCGGCGTGGCCTGCCCGGTGAGCACCTGCTCGAGTGCCTCGGCACGCAGCGCCTGCTGCGTCTCGGCGAGCGGGTTGGGCAGGTCGTGGGCGCGCTGCGGGGTCGCGGGGGCGTCTTCTGCGGGGGGTGCGGCGGAAGCCGTCACGGGAACCGCCATGACCAGGGCGGCACCGGCGACGACGGCCAGAGCTCTCTTCAAGGATGGTTCTCCTGCGTTCGGAGGAAGACCGTCCAGCCGGACGGTGGGGGGCCACCGGCGGCCGCTCGCGGACGGTCGAGCGGGACGTTAGATGCGGCCTGCACGTGTGTCTACATATCGACACCGCCCGGTTACGCAGGGGCCGCACCCCGCGGGGGGCGACTACGGATCCGACCAGGCTCTTTACCGTTGCGAAACAGTTTCCGGACCGCCGGATCCGACCCGGCAGCGTCCCACTGTCTGGGACGATCGGGTGCGGGGTGGGATCCGCCGCAGGTCAGGCGGCAGCGCGGAGACGTGCCGGGGCGAGGTGACGACGCCCTGCGGCACCGCAGCGCGGAGGGCGTGGGATTCGAACCCACGAAGAGGGGTTACCTCTTAGCGGTTTTCAAGACCGCCGCCATCGGCCACTAGGCGAGCCCTCCTGGCGCCGTCGAGGCTAGTGCGTCATCCCGGACGCCCGCTCCCGGCCCACCGCGCCGACCCGGCGCCGGACGCCGTGCGCGGACCGGCAGGAAGCGCGGCTCGATCTGCCGATCGGCACACACGCTCGACTCCCGCGGCGGCGCCGCATCGCCCGGGCCCAGCCGGTTTCCAGTGAGTGGAAGCTGCTCCTCGTGTCCGGCCGAGGGTGTGCCTAGCCTCACACCACCCACGCTCCGCACCGGCAACGTCGCCACCAGGAATGGAGTCCGGATCCCATGCAGCACACCGCACGTGCGCCCCGACGACAGGGCGCGATCACCGCCGCCTGCGGCCTCGCCGCCGCCTCCACCGTCGTGCTGGCCCTGGCCACGCCCGCCCAGGCGGCACCGCCCGCTCCCGAGCCGACCGTGATCAGCGACCTCGCCTACGGCCCGGCCACCCCGGGTAACCTGCTCGACCTGCACCTCCCCGGCACCCCCCGCCGGCACGCCCTGCCGCTGGTCGTCTGGCACTCCGGTTCCGCGTGGTTCAGCAACGACGTGAAGACCGGCGAGCAGGCGCTCGACGTCGTCGAGGAGTTCACCGGCCGCGGCTACGCCGTCGCCACCATCAACGTGCGCTCCAGCGCCGACGCCCGGTTCCCCGAGCAGGGCTACGACGTGCGGGCCGCCGTCCGCTACCTGCGGGAGAACGCCGCGCAGTACGGCCTCGACCCGGACCGCTTCGCGTTCATGGGCAACTCCTCGGGCGGCTGGTCGGCGGCGTTCGCCGCGACGACGAGCGACATCGAGCAGCTGCCCGGGGAGACGGGCGTCGACGGCACCTCCAGCGCCGTGCAGGTGGCCGTGCCGTTCTTCCCGCCGACCGACTTCCTCTCCATGGACACGTTCGCCGCGGAGAACGACCTGCCGATGCAGCCGGGGATCTACCCCCACGATGCCCCGACGTCCCCGGAGAGCCTGCTGATCCACTGCGCCGGCGAGGAGTTCCCGGGCCAGCTGAGCATCCAGGCGTGCCCGGAGGAGACCGAGGCCGCGGACCCGAGCAGCTACATCGAGGGCGAGGAGATCCCGGTGTGGGTGCTCCACGGCCTGGCCGACCCGCTGCTGCCGTACAACCAGAGCCGGCTCGTCTACGACACGACGACGGCCGAGGGGAACGAGGCGAGGTTCACGCTCGTGCCGGACGCCGGCCACTCGGTCGACGACATCATCGGCGCCGAGGTCTCCACGACGTGGATGACGAACCACGCCGGGCGCGAGCGGGTGGTCAACCGCGCCGCACCGACGTGGCACGACATCGACAGGTTCCTGCGCGCCGGCTTCGCCCAGGCGGAGCGCGCCAACCGCTGAGCCCGCGAGAGACGGCGAACGGGGCCCCGGCGCAGCTGCCGGGGCCCCGTTTCGCGCGTCTCGCGCCGGGCCCCTCGGGGAGCGGTCAGAACCCCGAGTGGTCGGGTGCGGCCGGTGCGGGCCCGGTCACCGGACTCGCGGCCACCGGCTGCGCCGGCTCCTCGGCCGGCTCGTCCTTGGGCCGGTGGATCTGCTCGTAGACCCGCGCGCGGAGCTCGGCGAACCGCGGGGACGAGCGGGTGGTGAGCTGGTCGCGCTCGTCGGGCAGGTCGATCACCAGGTCGTCGCGGATGACCGTCGGCGAGTTCGACAGGATGAGCACCCGCTGCCCGAGGTAGACCGCCTCGTCGATGTCGTGGGTGACGAACAGCGTGGTGACGCCGAACTTGTGCCACAGGTCGCGGATGAGGTCCTCGAGGTCGGCGCGGGTCTGCGCGTCGACGGCGGCGAACGGCTCGTCCATGAGCAGCACGTGCGGCTCGTAGGCGACCGCGCGGGCGATGGCCACGCGCTGCTGCATCCCGCCGGAGAGCTGCCACGGGTAGGCCGCGTGCGCCTCGGCCAGGCCGACGGCGGCCAGCGACTCCTCCACCAGCTCGTTGCGGCGGGCGGCGGGCAGCTTCTTCTGCTTCAGCGGCAGCTCCACGTTCTCCCGCACCGTCATCCACGGGAAGAGGCTGCGCCCGTACTCCTGGAAGACCACGGCCATCCCCGGCGGGGGGCCGTTGACGACCTCGCCCTCCATGCGGACCTCGCCGGACGTCGGCTCCAGCAGGCCGGACATGATCTTCAGCAGCGTGGTCTTGCCGCAGCCGGAGGGCCCGACCAGGCAGGCGAGCTCCCCGGCCGGGAGGGTGAACGTGAGGTCGCGGACGGCCTCGACCGTGCGGTCCTTGCTCTCGTAGACCTTCTTGATGCCGCGGACGTCGAGCATGGGGAACCTTCCAGGTGGTGAAGGAGGTCAGGAGGAGCGCTGGGCGCGGCGCAGGCCGTGGTACCAGGCGAGCTGCCGGCTCTCGACGATCCGGAACAGCAGGGCCAGCAGGAAGCCGAGCAGGCCGAGCATGAGCATGCCCGCCCAGGTCTCCGCGATGGCGAAGCTGCGCTGGGCCTGGACGACGGCGTAGCCGAGCCCGTTGGTCGCGGCGAAGAGCTCGCTGATGACCATGAGGATGATCGCGACCGAGAGCCCCTGGCGGAGCCCGGCGAAGATCTGCGGGCTGGCGCTGGGCAGCACCAGGCGGCGCAGCCGGGACCAGCCGCGGAGGCCGTACACGCGGCCGGTGTCGCTGAGCACCTCGTCGACGGCGCGCACGCCCTCGACGGTGTTCAGCAGGATCGGCCACATGCAGCCGAAGGCGATGACGACGATCTTCATGCCGTCGCCGAGGCCGAACAGCAGGATGAAGATGGGCACCAGCACCGGCGGCGGGATGGCCCGGAAGAACTCGAACACCGGCTCGGTCACCGCCCGCACCGTGCGGGAGGTGCCGATGAGCACGCCGAGGGCCAGGGACACCGCGACGGCCAGGGCGTAGCCGGCCGCCAGGCGGTAGAGGCTCGGCCAGACGTCGGCGGCCAGGCGCGGGCCGAGCCACTCCTCGACCAGGCTCTCGAGGATCTCCGACAGCGGCGGGAAGAAGAAGTTGGTGCTCCCGGCGCTGGCGAACCACCAGGCGGTGAGCAGGATGACCGGCAGGCCGAGGGTCATCGCCACGCGACGCAGCACGCTCATGCCGCCACCTCCGCTCGCTGGGACGGGTGCCACGACAGCGCCCGCCGTTCGACGGCCCGGAAGACCAGGTTGACGATCACGCCGAGGATCCCGGTGACGACGACGATCGCGTAGGTGGCCGCCACCGCGCCACTGCTCTGCGCGTTGTTGAGCAGCTGCCCCAGGCCCGGGGTGCCGATGACGAGCTCGGCGGTGACCGCGAGGATCAGCGCCACGGCGGCCCCGAGGCGCAGCCCGGTCATCACGTACGGCAGCGCGGTGGGCCAGGTGACGTGCCGCACCCGCGCCCAGGGGCCCAGCCCGTAGGCGCGCGCGGTGTCCTGCGCGACCGGGTCGACGTCCTGCACGCCGTAGAGGACCTGGATGAGGATCTGCCAGAAGGAGGCGTAGACGACCAGGAGCAGCTCGCTCTCCAGGTCGTTGCCGAACAGCAGGACGGCGATGGGGATCAGCGCCACCGACGGGATCGGGCGCAGGAACTCGATGGTGGAGGCGGTGAACTCGCGGGCGAACCGGAACGTGCCGAGCAGCAGCCCGAGCAGCACGCCGGCCACCGCGGCGATCGCCAGGCCGATCGCCCAGCCCTCGAGGGTGTCCAGGACCGCGGTCCAGAACTCCGGGCGGCCGAACTGCACGAGCAGCTCGGCGCCGATCTCCGAGGACGGCGGGAACCAGCGCCGCGGAACCAGGCCGATCCGCGGCGCGATCTCGACCAGCGCGATCAGCGCGAGCAGGCCCAGCAGCCCCAGGGCCCAGGCCGGCACCTGCCGCCGCCGGCCCGCCTGCGGAGAGCGGGCCGGCGAGGCGGCGGGATCCGCCGACGCCCGGGTGGCGGTCGACCCGGTCACGGCAGCAGGGCGTCCAGATCCGGCGCCTCGTCGAGCAGCCCGTCCTCGACCGCGAGGTCCGCCAGGGTCTGCACCGAGTCGCGGTTGATCTCGGCCGGCCACGCCGGCAGCGTCATCTGCTCGGCGACGGCCGGGTCGATCTGGGTGTACTCGCCGAGGATCTCGCGGACGGCGTCCGGGTTCTCCTGGGCGTACTCCAGCGACTGCGCCATCGCGTCGCTGAAGCACTCGACGGCCTCGGGGTTCTGCTGGGCGTACTGCTGGCTGGTGAAGTACGTGGCCACGGTGAGGTCGTCGGCGGTGTCGACGAAGTTCGACGTGACGACCTGGGCGCCCTCACCGGTCGACAGGGCCAGGAAGGGCTCCACCACCCAGGCGGCGTCGACGTTGCCCTGCTCGAGGGCGGCCGGCATCTCCGGGAACGGCAGCTCGACGAACTGGATGCTGTCCGGGTCGCCACCGGCGGCCCGGACCGACTCGCGCACCGTCGTCGTCCCGATGTTGTTCAGCGTGTTGACCGCCACGGTGCGGCCGGCGAGGTCGGCGGCACCGGTGATGCCGGAGTCCGGGGTGGTGACGACGGCGCCGAAGTCGGCCCCCTGCTCACCGGTCGAGGCGACGCCGTTCGCGACGACCTGCAGCGGCAGGCCCTCGCTGGCGGCGAGCAGCAGCGAGGTGACGTTGCTGAAGCCGAACTGCGACTGGCCGCTGACGACCGCGGGCACGATGGCCGCGCCGCCCTGACCGGTCTCCAGGGTCAGGTCGAGGCCGCACTCCTCGAAGAAGCCCTGCTGGTCACCGAGGTAGATCGGCGCGACGTCGACGATGGGGATGACGCCGACCGACACCTGCTCGAGCCCGCCGCCCTCGCCACCACCGGTGGTGCCGCCCGCCTCCTCGTCGGAGCCGCCGCAGGCGGCGACCAGCATCAGCGGCGCGGTGACGAACGCAGCGACGGTGCGGCGCATGAGATCTCCTTCGATGACGACCGAGCGTCACATGTGTTCGCTCTGCGAACGCATGTGTGCGATGTGAACGAAGGAACGCTGACACGTGAGCGCTGTCACGTCAAACGGTCGTGACCGTGCCGTATCCGTGCGCATACCGCACGCGCGTTCCCGATGCGCACCGTACAGTGATGCCGCTCACCACCGATCCGACCGAAGGAGCGCCGTGACCTCCGTGCCCGACGAGCGGCCGGTGCCCGTCCGGGACGGCACCTTCGTGCAGTCCCTCGACCGCGGTCTCGCCGTCATCCGCGCCTTCGACGCCCAGCACCCGAGGCTCCAGCTGAGCGAGGTCGCCCGCGCCACCGGGCTCACCCGGGCGGCCGCCCGCCGCTTCCTGCTCACGCTGGTGCAGCTGGGCTACGTGCGCGCCGACGGCCGGGAGTTCTCGCTGCGCCCCCGGGTCCTGGAGCTGGGCTACTCCTACCTGTCCGGGCTCACCCTGCCCGAGGTCGCGCAGCCGCACCTGGAGGCGCTGGTCGCCCGGGTCGAGGAGTCCTCCTCCCTGTCGGTGCTCGACGGCGACGACGTCGTCTACGTGGCGCGGGTGCACACCAAGCGCATCATGACCGTGATGATCACCGTCGGCACCCGCTTCCCGGCCCACGCCACGTCCATGGGCCGGGTCCTCCTCGCCGGCCTGCCCGACGAGGAGCTCGACGCCTACCTGGCGCGGGCGGAGCTGCCCGCGCTGACCTCGCGCACCGTCACCGACGCCGCGGAGCTGCGCCGCGTGCTGGCCACCGTGCGGGCGCAGGGCTACGCGATGGTCGACCAGGAGCTGGAGGAGGGGCTGCGCTCGGCCGCCGCACCGGTCCGCGACCGCAGCGGCGCCGTCGTCGCCGCGGTGAACCTCTCGGTCAGCGCCAGCCGCACCTCGCTGGAGCAACTGGAGGACGAGTACGTGCCGCCGCTGCTGGAGACCGCCACCCAGATCGAGCACGACCTCGGCCGCAGCTCCCGGTCGTGACCGGTACCGGCACCCGCACCCGCCCCGCATGGCGGCTGGCCCTGCCGGCCGTGGCGATGGTCCTGGTCGCGCTCTGCCTGCGCGCGCCCTTCGCCGCCGTGGGCCCGCTCCTCGGGGAGCTCGGCGACGAGCTGACGCTCTCCACGGGCGCGCTCGCCGTCGTCACCGCCCTGCCGCTGGTCTGCTTCGGGCTCATCTCACCGTTCGCCCCCGCTCTCGCCGGCCGCGTCGGCGTGCACCGCGCCGTGCTGCTCGGCGTCGCCCTCCTGGCGATCGGGATCCTGCTGCGACTGGCCGCCACGCCCGGGCTCTACGTGGGCACCGTGCTGCTCACCGGGGGCATCGCCATCGCCAACGTGCTGCTGCCCGCGGTCGCGCGTGCGGAGTACGGCGCGCGCAGCGCGGTGGTCGTGGGGATGATCGTCGCCTCCATGGCGGCGTCCGCCAGCATCGGGGCCGGGCTGGCGCAACCGCTGGCCGCCGCGGCCGGCAGCGCCGTGGTCGGCCTGCTGCTGTGGGGCGTGCCGGTGCTGGCCGCCCTGGTCGCCGTGGCCGCGCTCGCCCGTGCTCGGCGCGACGTCCCCCCTCCGCCGCCCGCCCCCTCGGGCGCCCGCACCGCGGTGCTGCGCGACCGGGTGGCGCTCGCCGTCACGCTGTTCTTCGGGCTCCAGTCGCTCTCGTTCTACGCGATGCTGACCTGGCTGGCCGACATCCTCCAGGCCGAGGCCGGCGTCTCCCCAGTCGCGGCCGGCGGCCTGCTGGCGCTCGCCGCCGCGCTGGGCGTCCCCGCCTCCCTGGTGGTCCCGCCGCTGGCCGCGCGGCGCCCCGGCCAGCAGGGGTGGGTGCTGGTCGGCACCGTGCCGGTGATCGTGGCGATCGTGGGGCTGCTCGTGGCCCCGGCCGCGGCCCCGCTGCTGTGGACGCTGCTCTACGGCATCGGCACGGGAGCGGCCTTCCCGCTGGCCATGGCGCTGATCCTGCAGCGCACCCGCGACGTCGCCCAGACCGGCCGGCTGTCCGCGTCGGCGCAGAGCGTGGGCTACCTGCTGGCCGCCACCGGCCCGCTGGGCGTCGGCCTGCTGCACGAGGCCACCGGGGAGTGGGTCCCGGGGCTGCTGCTCCTGCTGGTCGTGGTGGTGGGTCAGACGGCCGTCGGGATCGCCGCGGCCCGCCCCCGGCTGGTCGGCCCCGCCGTCTGACCCCGACCCTCAGGGGTCGGCGGTGACGCCCTCCGGGGTCTTCGTCACCGGGGTGCCGGCGACGCCGTGCAGGTGGCATGCGGCCAGCTGGCCGGGCGACCCGGCCGGCTGCAGCGCCGGGTCGACGTCGTCGCACGGCTCGAAGACGTACGGGCAGCGGGTGCGGAACCGGCAGCCCGAGGGGACGTCGGAGGGCGAGGGGACGTCGCCGTGCAGCACGATCCGCTCCCGCGCCCGCTCCTGCGCCGGGTGCGGCACGGGCACCGCCGACAGCAGCGCCTGCGTGTACGGCATCTGCGGCTCGCTGCCCACGGCGGCCGCGGGCCCGATCTCCACGATCCGCCCCAGGTACATGACCGCGATCCGGTCGGAGATGTGCCGGACGGCGGAGAGGTCGTGGGAGATGAACAGCAGGGTGAGCCCCAGCTGCCGCTGCAGCCGGCGCAGCAGGTTGAGCACCTGGGCCTGCACGCTCACGTCGAGGGAGGCGATCGCCTCGTCGCAGACCAGGAAGTCCGGCTCCCCCGCCAGCGCCCGGGCGATGCCGACGCGCTGGCGCTGCCCACCGGAGAACTCGTGCGGGTAGCGCCCGGCCACCACCGGGTCCAGGCCCACGAGCTCCAGCAGCTCGCCCACCCGCGCCGCGCGTTCGCGCTTGCCCGAGCGCAGGCCGTGCACCTCCAGCGGCTCGCTCACCGTCTGGGCCACGGTGCGCCGCGGGTCGAGGGAGGCGAACGGGTCCTGGAACACCATTCCGGCCCGGCGGCGCATCTCCTTGAGACCGCGGCGGTCCAGCGAGGTGACGTCGGTGCCGTCGAAGGTGATCGTCCCCCCGGTCGGCGGCACCAGCCGCAGCAGCGCGTTGCCCAGCGTCGACTTCCCGCAGCCGGACTCCCCCACCAGGCCAAGGGTCTCGCCGCGCAGGATGTCCAGGTCGACGCCGTCGACGGCGCGCAGCACGCTCGCGGGCGCCCGGCGCAGGCCGCCGCCCCCGACGGGGAAGTGCACCTCCAGGCCGCGGGCGGAGACCAGCACGTCCTCGCTCATGCCGGGCTCCCCCCGTCCGTGCCCTCGGTGCACCAGGTGGCCGCGCGGTGCGGCAGCCCCGCGCCCTTCCCCGACCCTTCGCCGGCGTAGGCGCTCGACGCGGTCGCGCCCACCGGCCCGCCGGCCGCGGCGCGGGAGACGACCGCCAGCGGCGGCTGCTCCGTCTCGCAGCGCGGATCGGCCCGCACCGGGCAGCGCGGCCAGAACACGCAGCCCGGCGGCAGGTCGGTGGGGGGCGGCGGCAGACCCGGGATCGCGGTCAGCTCGGGCACCTCGCCGTCGGGGCCCACCGGTGCGGCCAGGTCGGGCAGCGAGCCCAGCAGCCCACGGGTGTAGGGGTGTGCCGGGCGCTCCAGGACGTCGTCGACAGTGCCGTCCTCCACGCACCGGCCGCCGTACATGACCAGCACCCGGTCGGCGATCCCGGCGACCACACCGAGGTCGTGGGTGATCCAGATGACGCCGGTGCCGTGCTCGGCCTGCAGCTTCTCGACCAGGTCGATGATCTGCGCCTGCACCGTGACGTCGAGCGCGGTGGTCGCCTCGTCGGCGATCAGCAGCGACGGGGAGTTGCTCAGCGCGATCGCGATGACCACCCGCTGGCGCATGCCGCCCGACAGCTCGTGCGGGTAGCGGTCCAGCGCCTTCTCGGGATCGGGCAGGCCGACCTCGCGGAGCAGGTCCGCCGCGCGGGTCCGGGCGTCGGCCTTGGAGACGTCGCCGTGCGCCCGGATGCCCTCGACCAGCTGCCGGCCGATGGTGAGCACCGGGTTCAGCGAGGTCATCGGGTCCTGGAACACCATGCCGGCGCCCGGGCCGCGCACCTGGCGCAGCCGCTCGGGTGACATGGTCAGCAGGTCCTCGCCCTGCAGCAGCGCCCGGCCGGTCACCGTCGCCACCCGGGCGGGGAGCAGGCCGAGCAGCGCCAGCACCGAGACGCTCTTGCCGCTGCCGGACTCCCCGACCACGGCGACCGTCTCCCCCGCGCCGACGGTGTAGCTCAGCCCGTTGACGACGTCGGCCGGCCCGCGCGGGGTGCGCAGCCGCACCCGCAGGTCCTCGACCTCCAGCACCGGCTCGCCGCTCACTTGCCACCCCCGGCCATCAGGGTGCGCTGCCGCGGGTCCAGCGCGTCGCGGAGCCCGTCGCCGAGCAGGTTGAAGCAGAGCACGGTCAGGAAGATCGCCATCCCCGGGAAGAACGCCAGCCACCAGGCCAGGTCGATGTAGCCGCGTCCCTCGGCCAGCATCAGCCCCCACGAGGGGTTGGGCGGCTGGGTGCCCAGACCGAGGAACGACAGCGCCGCCTCGGCCAGCACCGCGAACGCCAGGCTGATCGAGGTCTGCACGATGATCGGCGGCGCGGCGTTCGGCAGGATGTGCCGGGTGAGGATCCGCCAGTCCGAGGCCCCCACCGACCGCGACGCCCGCACGTAGACCTCCTCGCGCACGCCCAGCACGCTCGCGCGGGTGACCCGGGCGAAGATCGGCGTGTAGACGATCCCGATCGCCAGCGCGGTGTTGCCCGACCCGGGTCCGCGGACGGCGAGGACGGCGATCGCCAGCAGCACGGCGGGGAACGCGAAGAGCATGTCCATGAACCGCATCAGGACGTCGTCGACCCACTTGCCGTAGTAGCCGGCGAGCAGGCCGATCAGGGTGCCGACGACGAGCGCGAAGCCGACGGCGAGGAAGCCCACCCGCAGCGACACCGAGGCGCCGAGGATGACCCGGCTGAGGATGTCCCGGCCGAGGTCGTCGGTGCCGAACGGGTGCTCCCAGCTGGGCGACTGGAGCCGGTCGGTCACCGAGATCTCGTTGGCCCCCTCCGGGGCGAACGTGTCGTCGAAGAAGGCCACGACCACGATCAGCAGCAGGACCGCCGAGGCGATCGCCGCCGTCGGGTTGCGCGCCAGCAGGCCGAGCGTCTCCCGCCAGCGCGGGCGGGCCGGGCGCAGCGTGGGCGGCGCCGACCGCGACTCCCGCTGCGGCGATCCGCCCGGGGGCTCCTCGGGGGCCTCCGGGCGGCGCTCGCCGCTCGGCTCCTGGTAGGGCGGCGGCCCGGGGGTCGGCTGGATGCTCATCGGCGGATCCGCGGGTCGATGGCGGTGTAGAGGAGGTCGACGACGAGGTTGATCACCAGGAAGACCAGCGCGAACAGCAGGATGGCACCCTGCAGCACCGGGTAGTCGCGGGCCTGCACCGCCTGCAGGGCCAGCTGACCCAGCCCCGGCCAGGAGAAGACGATCTCCACGACGACCACCCCCGACAGCAGGTAGGCCAGCTGCACGCCGGTCACCGTGACCAGTGGCAGCAGGGCGTTGCGGAGCACGTGCCAGGAGAAGACCTGCCGCTGCGGCAGCCCCTTGGCCTGCGCCGTCCGCACGTGGTCGGCGCCCAGGGCCTCCAGCATGCTGGACCGGACGAACCGGGTGATCACCGAACCGGAGACCACGCCGGTCACCAACGCCGGCATGAGCAGCCGCTGGAACCAGGCTCCGGGGTCCTCGCTGAGCGGCACGTACCCGCCCGAGGGCAGCCAGCCCAGCGTCCCGGCGAAGACCAGGATCAGCACGATCCCCATCCAGAAGTCGGGCACCGAGATGCCGAACTGGCTGATCACGGTGGCGACCCGGTCGACGAGCGAGCGCGGGCGCAGCGCCGAGATCGTGCCCAGCGGGATGGCGATGAGCAGGGCGACCAGGATCGCGGCGAACGCCAGCGTCAACGTGGCCGGCAGCCGCTCGGCGATCTGGGAGGTCACCGTCTCGCCGCTGCGGAAGCTGACCCCCAGGTCCCCGGTCAGGGCCCGGCCGAACCAGCCGAAGAACTGCTCGACCAGCGGCTGGTCCAGCCCCGACCGCTCGCGGAGGGCGTCGTAGCTCTGCTGCGAGAAGCGGGTGCCCAGGGCGAGCCGCACCGGATCGCCCGGTACGAGGTGCACCAGGCCGAACACGATGACGCTCACTCCGGCGAGGACGACCGCCGACTGGCCGATCCGCCGGAGGACGTAGCCGGTCAGGGCAACTCCACGCCTTCGAAGTTGATCGCCTTGTCGGCGCGGATCTCGTACCCGGACAGCCCCGGCGCCCAGGCCTGCACGACGTCAGGGTTGTAGAGGTACACGTAGGAGACGTCGTCGACGATGAGCTGCGCCGCCTGGTCGTAGAGGTCCTTGCGGGTGTCCTCGTCGGTCTCCGTCGACGCCTCGGTGAGCAGCCGGTCCACCTCGGGGTTGCTGTAGCCCTGGTAGTTGTTCGAGCCGTCGGTGATGTGCTGCGAGTGGTAGTAGTCGAACGGGTCGATGTTGCCCAGCCAGCCGAGCATGAAGGCGTCGAAGTCGCCCTGGCTCTGCCGGTCCAGCCAGGTCGCGAAGTCCACGGTCTGGACGTCCACGTTGATCCCGATCGGCTGCAGCTGGCTGGCGATGACCTGCGCGGCGGTGACGGTCTCGGGGAACTCGTCGGTGACCATCAGGCCCATCGTGATGGGCGTCTGGACGCCGGCCTGCTCCAGCAGCGCCTGCGCCTCCTCGGCGCTCGGCTCGAACGGGGCGTAGTCGTAGTAGTAGAAGCTGTCCTCGGGGATGGCGGTCTGGTTGGGCTGCGCCGCCCCGAACCGGGCCGCCTCGGTGACCGCGGCGCGGTCGATGGCGGTGGCGATCGCCTGCCGCACCTGCGGGTTGCCGAAGGGCTCCCGGTCGTAGTTCATGCTCATGTACCAGTAGTCGACGCTGGGCGTGGTGGCCAGCTCGACGGCGTCGTCGCCCTCCAGCGACTCGATCTGCTGCGGCGGGATGTTGTCGGTCCACTGCACCTCGCCGTTCTGCAGCGCGGTGAGCGCCGCGGCCGGCTCGGTGATGTAGCGGAACTCGACCCCGTCGAGCGTGGGCTCCTGGCCCCAGTACTCGTCGAACCGGGTCAGCACCGTGCTGCTCGCGTCCGAGCTCTCCAGCTGGAACGGGCCGGTGCCGACCGCCTCGGTGTTGAGGTCGAACTCCTCGGCCGCGCCCTCGGGCAGGATCGCCATGCCCTTGAAGCCGCCGATCAGCGCCGGCAGGTTGGGCGTCGGCTGGCTGACGGTGATCTCGACGGTCTGCGGATCGGCCGCCTCGACCGACTCCACGTTGGCGAACCGGTACGAGTTGGCGAGCTCCTCGTCGATGATCCGGTTGTACGAGTAGACGACGTCGGCGGCGTCGAACTCGCTGCCGTCGTGGAACGTGACGCCCTCGCGGAGGGTGAACGTCCAGGTCAGCCCGTCCTCGCTGGTCTCCCAGCTCTCGGCCAGGCTGGGCTCCATCGTCAGGTCGTCGGCGGCCGGGACGACGAGGGTGTCGTAGACGTTCTCCAGGATCTGGAACGCCGGGTAGGCCGTCGTCGTGTGCGGGTCGAGCTTGTCGGGCTGCGCGCTCACCGCGGCCACGAGCACGTTGTCCCCGCCGCCGCCACCGCCGCCACCGGTGTCGACGCTCTCCCCACCGCCGCCGCAGGCGGAGAGGGCGAGCGCGCCGACGGCGCCCAGGGACAGGAGTCGGGTGGTGCGCACGGGAACCTCCGGGGTCGGGGCAGGTCGTCCACCTCCGACCTTGACCCCGTCGCTGCCGGCCGACAACCCGAACCGACCGCTGAGCAGGATCGTTGCCTGTTCGAGACATCCCGGCCGTGGCCCGCCAGACTCACCCCGTGGAACTCACCTGCCGTCGCCTGACACTGCGCCTGCGCGACACGTTCACCATCGCCCGCTCGTCGGTGGACACCGAGGAGGTGCTCGTGGTCGGGCTCGCCGACGGGGGCGTCCGCGGGTACGGCGAGGGCGCGCCGGTGGCCTACTGGGGCGAGTCGGTGCCCGCGATGGCCGACGCCGTCGCCGCGGACGGGCGCGCGCTGCTCGGCGACGACCTGCGCGACCTGGAGGGCATCGCCCGCCGGCTGCGCGCCTGGGACGGCCCGCAGGGCGCGAAGATGGCCCTCGACGGGGCGGTGCACGACTGGGTGGGCCGCCGCTACGGCCTGCCGGTCTGGCGGCTGCTGGGGCTGGACGGGGTGCTCCCGCCGACGAGCTTCACCATCGGGATCACGACCGTGGCCGAGACCGCCGCCCGGGTCCGGCGCGCCCCCGGCTTCGCCGTCTACAAGGTGAAGGTGGGCGGGCCGGAGGACCTCGCCCGGCTGGAGGCGATCCGGTCGGTCACCGACGCCCCGCTGCGGATCGACGGCAACGAGGGCTGGACCCTCGACCAGGCCCGCGACCTCCTGCCCCGGCTGCGCGAGCTGGGGGTCGAGATGATCGAGCAGCCGTTCCCGGCAGCCGACCTGGACTCGTTCGCCCGCTACCGCGAGTTGCCCGGCCGGCTCCCGGTCTTCGTCGACGAGGGTTGCAAGGACCTGGCCTCGGTGGCCGGCATCGCCGGTTACGCGGACGGCATCGTGGTGAAGCTGGCCAAGTGCGGCGGCATCCGCGAGGCCCACCGCATGATCGCCGCGGCGGCCGCGCTGGACCTGCGGGTGATGCTCGGCTGCATGATCGAGTCGCAGCTCGGCATCGCGCAGGCCGCCCAGCTGGGCCCCCTCGCCGATCTGGTCGACCTGGACGGCCACCTGCTGATCAGCGACGAGCCGTTCACCGGCCTGGGCTTGCGGGACGGGCGGCTGGTGCTGCCGGACGCACCGGGGCTCGGGCTCGTCACGGAGGATGCGGCGTGAGCGCCGAACGGCTCGCCGTCCTCACCGGTGGCCAGCTCGCGGAGTCCTACGCCAAGACCGCCCACGGGGTGCTGCGCTACGGCGCCCGCGAGGTCGTGTGCGTGATCGACGACGTCCACGCCGGGCAGCGGGCGGTGGACGTCGTCCCGTTCTGCGCCCGCCCCGTGCCGGTCGTCGCCGACGTCGCGGCGGCCCGGGAGCTCGGCGCGACGACGGTGCTGCTCGGCGTGGCCCCGCTCGGGGGCCGGCTGACCGACACCTGGCGGCGGACGCTGCTCGCGGCGCTGCGCCTGGGGATGCACGTCGAGGCGGGGCTGCACACGGATCTGGGCGCCGATCCTGAACTGGCGGCGGCCGCCCGGGCGGCCGGGGTCCGGATCCGGGACCTGCGGGCGGTGCCGGACGACCTCGGGGTGCCGCTTACCGGGCCGGTCGGGGCCCGGGTCGTGCACACGGTGGGCTCGGACTGCGCGATCGGGAAGATGAGCGTCGTCCTGGAGCTCGACCAGGCCGCGCGGGACCGCGGGCTGCGCTCGGTGTTCGTGGCCACCGGGCAGACCGGGGTCGCCATCTCGGGGTGGGGCATGGCGGTGGACCACGTGATCTCCGACTTCGTCGCCGGCGCCGCCGACCGGCTGGTGCGCGAGGGGGCGACCCGTGGTGATCTGCTCTGGCTGGAGGGCCAGGGCTCGATCCACCACCCGGCCTACTCGGGGGTGACGCTCGGCCTGCTGCACGGCTCCTCGGCGGACGCGCTGGTGCTGTGCCACCGGGCCGGGCGCACCGCGATCGCCGACTACCCGGGCACCGCGCTCCCGTCGCTGGGCGAGATCGTGCGCGGCTACGAGCAGGCCGCCGGGTGGGTGCGCCCCGCGCGGGTCGCCGCCGTCGCGCTGAACACCGCCGGGCTGGACGACGCCGACGCCCGGGCCGCGGTCGGGTCCGCCGCGGCGGAGACCGGGCTGGTCAGCGACGACGTCGTCCGCTTCGGCGCGACCCGGGTGCTCGACGCCGTGCTGAGCGCGCTCGACCGGGGGTGAGCCGGGTCAGCCGTCGACGGTGACGTCGTTCCAGGGCAGCTGCGGCTCCACCCAGGGGAAGACGACGAAGAGCAGCAGGGCGCAGACGGCGAGCGCCAGCACCAGCGCCTCCAGCGTCTTCGCGCCCCTCCCGCCGGGCAGGGAACGCCAGATCCAGCCGTACATCGCAGCCTCCTCGGTCAGCTCTCGCGCAACGCCGGCGGGCCGTCGGGCATCTCCGCCTTGGGGATGCCCGCGCCGTCGAGCTCCGCGTGGATGATCAGCCGCTGCTTCGCGGAGAACCGCGGGTGGCAGGTCGTGAGCGTGAGGTAGGAGCCCGTCGGCCCGACGGCGACATCGGCGTTCGGCGTCGGGGCGATGACCGAGACGTCGCTCGGGCTGACGATCTGCATGCCGGGGATCCCGCTGGGGTCGGCGTCGACGTCGCCGGTCGCCGGGTCGCCCAGCACCCGGTACACGAACCAGGTGTCGGCGGTCTCCACGACGATCGGGTCGCCGGCGCGCATCGCGTCCAGCTCCAGGAAGGGCGAGCCCTTGCCCACGCGGTGGCCGGCCAGCGCGACGTTGCCGGGCTCACCGGGCATCGCCGTGTCGGCGTAGTGGCCCGGGCCCTGCGAGAGCTCGTTCTCGGTGGTCCCCTCGAGGATGACGCGCGCGTAGTCCTCGCCCAGCCGCGGGATCCGCAGGACGCCGAACGCGTCCCCGATCTCCACCTGGACCAGGCCGGCGTCGGCGGGGGCGTCCTCCCAGCGCTCCTGCAGCTCGGCGCTGAGCTGGCCCTGCCGGCGGTCGGTGAGCAGGTCGGTGACGTACACCTCGTAGACGACGAACAGGAGCAGCACCAGACCGGCCGTCACGAACAGCTCGCCGATGCCGCGGGACACCACCTGCCACCGCGGTTCGCGGCGCCGGGGGCCGCCGGCCGGCTCCTCGCCGTCGTCGTCCCACGACGGGTCGTCCCAGGACTGGTCGTCCCACGACTGGTCGTCCCAGGAGCCATCGACCGAGGTGCCGCCGTCCGAGGGGATGTCGTCCCAGGACCCGTCGTCCGAGACGAGCTGGTCCCAGTGCTCGTCCCACGGCCCGTCGTCCCACGGGCGTTCGGCCGAAGGGGCGTCGGCGACGGTGCCCGCCGGGCTGCCACCCCCGGCCGGGCGCGCGCCGTACCGCGGCGCGGCGGCGCGACTGGATACCGGCGGTACGGGCGGGCGACCGAGCACCGGCACCACGTCGGGCTCGGCGACGCGGTCCCACCGCTGCGTGGGACGGGTGTCGTCCTCGCGCCGTCCCCGGTCCGGGTCCGCCATACCGTGCCCCCGGTCGTCGGCCTGCGTGCACGCCCGTGGCGCGCCTCGCCAGATGTTAAGTGACGGAACAGGTGCTCAGCGTGATCCGACGCGCCGTGGGACGCCGGAGGCCCGGGCCCGCCGGTGAGGGCGGGACCCGGGCCCCAGATGCGTCGTGCGGCCGTACGGATCAGGCGGCGCGACGGCGGGCGGCACGCAGCAGCGCGCCACCCGCGGCGAGCGCCACCAGTCCGCCCACCACCGGCACGGCGATGTCGGCACCGGTGGAGGCCAGCGTGGTGCCGGCGCCGGTGGGCGCCGTCGTCTCGTCCTCGGCGGGTGCGGCGACGGTGACGTCCAGGCGGAGGAAGCGCTCCGTGCCGTCCGGCGCGAAGCCGGAAGCCACCAGGCTGTGCTGGCCCGCCGCGAGATCGGCCGGCACGGTCACCGCCGTGCGGAAGTCGCCGTTGCCATCGGTGGTCGCGGTCCCCAGCAGCCGCGGCTCGGAGTAGATGACGATGGCCACCGTCGAGTTCGGCCGGAAGCCCGTGCCGATGACGACCAGCTCGTCGCCCGGGGCGGCGCTGGTGATGTCACCCTTGTCGGTGGTCAGGGTCAGCGACGTGGTGGGGACCGTGGCCGGCACCCGGGGGGTGTCCGCCTTCTCCTCCGGGGTCGGCTCCGGAGCCGGCGGGGTGCTCATGACCGGGGCGGACGGCGTGACGGTCAGCGCGTTGCTGATCGCGCCCGGTCCCCGACCACTGGTGGCGCGCACGACCACGATCGCCGGCGTGCCGTTGGTCAGACCCGGGACCGTGCCGGTACGCGCGCCATCCTTGGTCGAGGTCGTGGTCAACGGTGCCCAGGCGTCCTTGTCCACCCGGTACTCCCAACCGGTGACCGCCGTCCCCGTGTCGGTGCCGGGGGTGAAGGCGACCGTGGCCGAGCCGTCGCCCGCGGTCAGGGCCGTCAGCGTCGGAGCGTTCGGCGCGGGGCAGTCGACGTAGTTTCCGCTGACCGAGCCGTTGCCGCCGATCTCACTGACACCGTTCACCGTGGCCGTCTCGGGCGCCAGATTCGAGCCACCACCGCCACCGGCGCCGTCCTCACCGTCGCTGCCCCCGGCGCCGCCGCCGTAGAGGCCGCCGCCACCACCGCCCGCATTGTGGCCCGTGGCCGCACCACCGACCCCGCCGATGCCGTCGCCGCCCGTCCCGGAGCTCCAGCCGGACGCGCCGCCGGCGCCGGGCGCCGAGGCCGTGCCGCCGGTGCCGCCGAGGACGCCCGCCGACTCGTCGACGCCCTTCACGCCGACCGGGCCGGCGTTCCCCCCGCCGACGTAGTAGCCGCCACCACCGCCGCCGCCGGCGATGATCAGCGGCGAGCCGTCGAGGAGGAGTGCGCTGCGCCCGCCGCCGCCACCGCCGAAGTGACCGTTGCCACCACTGGGCTGACCGCCGCTGCCGCCGCCTAGTCCCTCGAATCCCGGGATGTCGAACGGGGCGCCGCTCTGGCCGGCCACCAGTTCGAAGACCTGGCCGGGGGTCGCGGGCAGGCGGGCCTCGACGCGCCCACCCAAACCGCCGTTGCTGTGGTTGCCGCCGCCACCGGACGCCCCCGACACCACCCAGTCGACGGCGCACACGCCGGCCGGGATGGGCTCCGTCATCGTCGACGCCGACGTGGTGCCCCAGGAGATGTCGGTGGGCAGGTCCGCCTGCGCGACGCCGCCGACCGCGAGAACTGTCGTGGAGAGGCCCATCGCACCGACGGCCACGAGGCCCAGGGCACGACGAGATGGAGACGTGGAACGCACGCCGACCCCCGTGATGATCGAACCCGGGACGCCGGGCGCGGACGCCCGGAGCCGGGCGACGGAGCACGGGACCACGCGCACTCCGGCGCTCCGGTGGCGCAACGCCGCCTGGCACGGGCGTGCCTGCGCGTTACCCGTTCGTGATCCTGGATCGCCGACGACCGGCCGACGCGCTCGTGGATGCAGTCGAAACTGTGCCGAACGCCGTCCGGCGGGTTGTCAGGTCACGGGACGCTCGTCGGGCGCCCGGCGGGTGCCCGACGCCGTCGTCACCACCCTGCCGGGGCGGCGACTCGCGTCACCGGATCTGCACGCCGGAGATCGTGCGGGCGATGACCAGGCGCTGGATCTCCGAGGTCCCCTCGAAGATGGTGTAGATCTTCGCGTCCCGCGCCATGCGCTCGACGGGGTAGTCGCGGGTGTAGCCGTTGCCGCCGAGGATCTGCATCGCCTGCTCGGTGACCCGCACCGCGGTCTCCCCGGCGACGAGCTTGGACATCGAGCCCTCGGCCGCGGTGAACTGCTGCCCGTTGCGCGCCATCCACGCGGCCCGCCAGACGAGCAGGCGGGCGGCGTCGATCCGCGTCCGCATGTCGGCGAGCTGGAAGGCGATCGCCTGGTTCTCGATGATCGGCCGGCCGAACTGCACCCGCTGCTTCGCGTAGTCAAGCGCGTAGTCGTAGGCGGCCCGCGCCACCCCGACGGCCTGCGCGCCGACCGCCGGCCGGGTGCGCTCGAAAGTGGCCATCGAGGGCTGGGTGCGCCCGCTCTTCGCGCCCTCGCGGGCACGGGCGAGGCGCTCCTCCAGCCTCTCCCGCCCGCCGAGCAGGCAGTCACCGGGGATGCGGCACTCGTCGAGGACGACCTCAGCGGTGTGCGAGGCGCGGATGCCGTGCTTCAGGAACTTCTGCCCCTGGCTGATGCCCTTCGTGCCCGGCGGGACGACGAAGCTGGCGTGCCCGCGCGCCTTGAGCTCGGGGTCCACGACGGCGGTGACCACGTGGATGTCGGCGATCCCGCCGTTGGTCGCCCAGGTCTTGGTGCCGGTCAGCACCCACTCGTCGGTCGCCTCGTCGTAGACCGCCCGCGTCCGCATGGCGCCGACGTCGGACCCGGCGTCGGGCTCCGAGGAGCAGAAGGCGGCGACCTTCGGCTGGGCTTCCGTGCCGAACATGGCCGGGATCCACTGGCCGACCTGCTCGTCGGTGCCGTTCGCACGCACCGAGGCCGCGGCCAGCGTGGTGCCGACGATCGCCAGCCCGATGCCGGCGTCACCCCAGAAGAGCTCCTCCATGGTGAGCGGGATGCCGAGGCCGGATTCGTCGAACCACTGGGTGGCGAAGAAGTCGAGCGAGTAGAGCCCGATCTTCGCCGCCTCCTGCAGCACCTCCCAGGGGAAGGCCTCCCGCTCGTCGTACTCGGCGGCCGCCGGGCGGACGACGGTCGCGGCGAACTCGTGCACCCACTTCTGCAGCTCGACCTGGTCCTCGGTGAGCTCGAACGACACGGCCATGCGGGTTCTCCTGTCAGTGCAGCCCGTTGATCATCGGCATCTGGTGGCCGTCACCGGCGTGTCGACCGGCCATTCGCCGATGATCGACGACGGAAAGAGCCCCTGGTCAGCGCGGACGGATGGTCCCGACCAGGTGTTCGGTGCCGGACTTCGCGTTGCGGACGGCAGCATCCCAGCCGCCGTCGGCCTGCGCGGTGGCGAGGGTGACCGTCGAGGGCAGGAACAGCGGCTTGCGGAAGGCGACGTCGACGCCGAACGCCTCGGGCAGCCGGTTGCCCACCGCCGCCAGCACGCGGGCCTTCACCCACATGCCGTGCGCGATCGCCCGCTTGAAGCCGAACGCCTTCGCGGTGAGCCCCGAGAGGTGGATCGGGTTCACGTCGCCGGAGACCGTGGCGTACCGGCGGCCGGCGTCGGCCGGGACCCGCCAGGTGGCGACCGGGCGCTCCAGGTCCCCCACCGCTACCGTCACATCGCTTTCCGGTGCACCCTCGGGAGCGCTGGCTCCCCGCGCCAGGTACGTCGAGCGGCTCCGCCAGACCTCCTCGCCGCCGGCCGAGACCGACGCGCACAGGTCGACCGTCGCCCCGCGTGGATGGCGGGCGAACCGCTCCGCCCACACCTCGAGGTCGAGCTCCTCGGTGACGCCGACCGGCCGCAGCACGTCGATCCGGTTGCGCACGTGCACCAGCCCGGGCAGGGCGAGCGGGAACGCGCGGTCGGTCATCAGCGCCGTCTGCAGCGGGAAGGTGAGCACGTGCGGGTAGGTCGCCGGCAGCGAGTCCGTCAGCGGGAACCCGCAGACGCGCGCGTAGTCGGCGAGGTGCGCGCCGTCCACCGCCACCCCGGTGCGCGCCAGCCGGGTGTTCGGCAGCTCCCCGCCCCGGCCGCGCGCGGTGAGCGCCGCCTTCGCGAACAGCGCCGCCATGTTCGGCGGCCCGTCGAACTCCGTCGTCGCCACCTCAGGCCCCCAGCATCGACTGGCCGCAGACCCGCACGGTTCGCCCGTTGACCCCGGCGCTGGCCGGCTGCGACAGCCAGGCGATCGTCTCGGCGACGTCGACCGGCAGCCCGCCCTGCTGCAGCGAGTTGATCCGCGAGCCGATCTCCCGGGTGCCGAAGGGCATCTTCGCCGTCATCTCGGTGACGATGAAGCCCGGCGCGACGGCGTTGATCGTGGCGTTCCGGCCGGCGAACTCCGGCGCCCAGGCGCGCACCATGCCGATGACGCCGGCCTTGCTCGCCGCGTAGTTGGTCTGGCCACGGTTGCCCGCGATGCCCGACTGCGAGGAGACGCAGACGACGCGGGCGCCGGGCCTGAGCGCGGCCTCGGCGTCCAGCAGCGCCTGGGTGATGTCCAGCTGCGCCTGCAGGTTCACCGCCATCACCGAGTTCCAGCGCGCGGCGTCCATGTTGACCAGCAGCTTGTCGCGGGTGATCCCGGCGTTGTGCACGACGACGTCGACCCCGCCGTGCCGCGCGACGAGCTGCTGCACCAGCCGCGGGCCGGCGTCCTCGGCGGTGATGTCCAGCGCCACGGCCGTGCCGCCGATCTCGTTCGCGACCTTCGCCAGCTGCTCCCCCGCGGCCGGGACGTCGACGGCCACCACGTGGGCGCCGTCCCGGGAGAGCACCTTCGCGATCGCCGCGCCGATGCCACGCGCGGCGCCGGTGACGACGGCGACCTTGCCGGCCAGCGGCTTCTCCTCGTCGGGGTTGGCCGGGACGTCGGCCGGCGAGACGGTGAGCAGCTGCCCGTCGACGTAGGCCGAGCGGCCGGAGAGGAAGAACCGCAGCGGGCTCGCCAGCGACGCCTCGGCGCCCTCGGGGACGAACAGGGCGTTGGCCGTCGACCCGTTCAGCAGCTCCTTGCCGATGGAGCGGACCAGTCCGTCCACCGCCTGGCGGGCCGCCGCCTGCGCCGGGGAGCCGGCGTCCGACGGCGGGTCGGCCAGGACCAGCACCCGGCCGGAGGCGCGCAGCCGCTTGATCGCCGGGGCCAGGAAGTCGTGTGCGCTGGCCAGGTCGGCCGGCCCGGCCAGCCCCGTCGCGTCGAGGACGACCGCGCCGAGCTTCTCGCCGTCGGTGCCGCCGTCGGCGGTGACCGGCGACTGCACCGTCACCCCGGCGTCCCGGAGGACGGCGGTGACCGTGTCGCGCAGCCGGCCCTGGCCGGCGGAGCCGACCACCACCGGCCCCGGCAGCAGCGGCTGCCCGGGCTCGTAGCGGCGCAGCTCCGCCGGCCGCGGCAGGCCGAGCTGCTTGGTGATCGTGGTGCCGAAGCCGGAATTGGCGAAGTTCGTGTACCAGTCAGCCATTGTTCAGTGCCTCCAGGAAGGGGATCGGGAGCGCCTGCCCACCGCTGCGGCCACCCGAGCGGACGTGCAGCCGGGCCGTGGCGCGGCTGCACGTCCGGTCGTGCGGGTGGAGCCGGCGAGTGCGCGAGGTCAGGACTCGAGGATGGCGACGACGCCCTGGCCGCCGGCGGCGCAGATGGAGATCAGGCCACGCTTGCCGGGGCCCGCCTCGTGCAGCTGCTTGGCCAGCTGGGCGACGATCCGGCCGCCGGTCGCGGCGAACGGGTGCCCCGCCGCCAGGGACGAGCCGTTGACGTTGAGCTTGGTCCGGTCGATCGAGCCCAGCGGGGCGTCCAGGCCCAGCTTCTCCTTGCAGTAGGCCGGGTCCTCCCAGGCCTTCATCGTCGCGAGCACCGTCGAGGCGAACGCCTCGTGGATCTCGTAGAAGTCGAAGTCCTGCAGGGTCAGCCCGTTGCGGGCCAGCAGCACCGGGACGGCGTAGACCGGCGCCATGAGCAGCCCCTCGCCGCCGTGCACGTAGTCGACGGCGGCGGTCTGCGCGTCGACGAGGTGCGCCAGCACCGGCAGCCCCTTGGCGTCGGCCCACTCGTCGGAGGCCAGCAGCACGGCCGAGGCGCCGTCGGTGAGCGGGGTCGAGTTGCCCGCGGTCATCGTGGCGTCGGGGTCGCCCGTGCCGAACACCGGCTTGAGCTTCGCCAGCTTCTCGACGCTGGAGTCCGGGCGCAGGTTGTTGTCGCGGGCCAGCCCGAGGAACGGCGTCACCAGGTCGTCGAAGAACCCGCGGTCGTAGGCGGCGGCCATGAGCTGGTGCGAGCGGGCGGCGAGCTCGTCCTGCTCCTCGCGGCCGATCCCCCACTCCTTCGCGGTGATCGCGGCGTGGTCGCCCATCGCCAGGCCGGTGCGCGGCTCGGCGTTGCGCGGGATCTCCGGGGCGATCATGCCCGGGCGGATCCGGCCGAGGACCTTGAGCCGGTCCTGCCACGTCCTGGCGTTGTTCAGCGCGATGAGCACGCGGCGCAGGTCCTCGCTGACCGCGAGCGGGGCGTCGGAGGTGGTGTCGACGCCACCGGCGATGCCGGACTCGATCTGCCCCAGCGCGATCTTGTTGGCGACGAGGATCGCCGCCTCCAGCCCGGTGCCGCACGCCTGCTGCACGTCGTACGCCGGGGTGGTCGGCGAGAGCTTGGAGCCCAGCACCGACTCGCGGGTGAGGTTGAAGTCGCGGGCGTGCTTGAGGACGGCGCCGGCCACCACCTCGCCCACCGACTCGCCCTGCAGCCCGAAGCGGGCGACCAGCCCGTCGAGCGTGGCGGTGAGCATGTCCTGGTTCGACGCCTGCGCGTAGGCGGAGTTGGACCGCGCGAACGGGATCCGGTTGCCGCCGACGATCGCGGCCTTGCGGGTGGCCGGGTTCTGGGTAGCCATCGGGACCTCCGAAGTCGGTGGGACTGGCCGGTACCAACAGTACCCGGTACCGTAGGTTCCGTGAAACTCGAGGCCATGGGAGGGGGGGCGGTGGCCCCGTCGTCGGGGGAGGCGGCCGCGGCCGTCCGGGACCGGCGCAGCTCGCGGTGGGACGAGCACCGCCGTGCCCGCCGCGCCGCGCTGGTCGATGCCGCCGTCGCCGCGATCGGCCGGCACGGCGCCGGCGTCGGCATGGACGAGATCGCCGCCGAGGCCGGCACCAGCAAGACCGTCGTCTACCGGCACTTCGCCGACCGCACCGACCTGTACGTGGCCGTCTGCGCGCGGGTCGCCGAGCAGCTGCTCCCCCGGCTGCGGGCGGCGATGGAGCACGCAGGTTCCCCACGCGAGATGACCACCGCGGCCGTCGAGGCCTACCTCGCCTTCTGCGAGGCCGACCCCGAGCTGTACCGGTTCGTCGTCCACCTGCACCCGACCGACCGACCGGTCGATGCCGACCCCATCGACAACCTCTCCGACCTGGTGGGCGACGAGGCGGCCGGGCTGCTGCGCACCGCCCTGACCCGGGCCGGCCGCGACCCCGCGCCCGCCGGACCGTGGGGGCACGGACTGATCGGCCTGGTCCGCGCCGCCGCCGACTGGTGGCTGCGGGCCGACCGGCCGATGCCCCGGGCCGAACTGGCCGCCCACCTCACCGACCTGGCCTGGTCCGGGCTCACCGGCGTCGTCCCGGTGCCCGACCGCGGACCCGACCGACCCGCACCGACCGCACGACCGACGTCCCAGGAGGAACAGTGACGAGCACCCTGCCGACCACGGTCGACCCGACCTTGCTCCAGGAGGCCCTCGACGGCCGCTGGGCGCACGTGCGCCGCGACGCCCGCGAGAACCTGCACGACCCCGAGATGCTGCCGGTCTACGGCGAGTCGATGGCCGAGGCCCGGGAGCGGGTCACCCGCATGGCGGCGAAGCTGGCCGAGTCCGGCCGCGTGACCCTGGGCTTCCCCAAGGAGTTCGGCGGCGAGGCCGACGCCGGCGGCTCGGTCACCTCGATCGAGATGCTCGCCTTCGTCGACCTCTCGCTCATGGTCAAGGCCGGCGTCCAGTGGGGGCTCTTCGGCGGCGCCGTCCAGCTGCTCGGCACGCGCCGGCACCACGAGACCTACCTGCGCGACATCATGAGCTTCGACCTGCCCGGCTGCTTCGCGATGACCGAGACCGGGCACGGCTCCGACGTCCAGCAGCTGCGCACCACGTGCACCTACGACCCGGCGACGCAGACGTTCGACCTGCACACCCCGCACGAGGCCGCGCGCAAGGACTACATCGGCAACGCCGCCAAGGACGGGCGGATGGCGGTCGTCTTCGCGCAGCTGGTCACCCAGGGGAAGAACCACGGCGTGCACGCCTGGCTGGTGCCCATCCGCGACGAGGACGGCAACCCGATGCCCGGCGTCACCATCGGCGACGACGGCCCCAAGGCCGGGCTGCTCGGCGTCGACAACGGGCGGCTGACGTTCGACCACGTCACGGTGCCGCGCGACATGCTGCTCGACCGCTACGGCCAGGTCGCCGAGGACGGCACCTACACCTCCACCATCGAGAACGAGACCCGCCGCTTCTTCACGATGCTCGGCACGCTGGTGCGCGGCCGGGTCAGCGTGGGCGGCTCCGCCTCGGCGGCCACCAAGCTGGCCCTCGACATCGCCGTCCGGTACGGCAACACCCGCCGCCAGTTCGCCGCCCCTGGTGAGGAGCGCGAGGTCGTCATCAACGACTACCTGGTGCACCAGCGCAAGCTGCTGCCGGCGCTGGCGAAGACCTATGCGCTGCACTTCGCCCAGAACGAGCTGGTGAGCACCATGCACGACGTCCAGACGGCGGTGCACGAGCACGGCCAGGAGATCGACGAGCAGGCCCAGCGGGAGCTGGAGTCGCGCGCCGCCGGGCTCAAGGTGGCCCAGACCTGGCACGCCACCCGCACCATCCAGATGTGCCGCGAGGCGTGCGGCGGCGCGGGCTACCTGCAGGAGAACCGGCTCCCCCACCTCAAGGCCGACACCGACGTCTTCACCACCTTCGAGGGCGACAACACCGTCCTGCTGCAGCTGGTGGCCAAGGGTCTGCTGACCGGCTACCGGGACGCCTTCGGCTCGCTCGACGGCTGGGGCCGGGTCGGCTTCGTCGCCGACATGGTGCGCGAGACGGTGCTGGAGCGGACGGCGGCCCGCGCGCTCCTCCAGCGGCTGGTCGACGCCGTCCCCGGCCGGGACGACGAGGTGCCGATGCTCGACCGCGGCTGGCAGGCCAAGATGCTCGAGTTCCGCGAGAAGCACGCGCTCGAGGGCGCCATCCGGCGGCTGCGCAACAACTCCACCACCGAGGGCATGGCTCCGTTCGACGTCTTCAACGACGTCCAGGACCACGTGCTGAAGACCGCCGAGGCGCACATCGACCGGATCGTCCTGGAGGCGTTCGTCGAAGGTGTGGACCGCGTCAGCGACCCCGCGGCGAAGGCGCTGCTGGACACCCTGTGCGACCTCTACGCCCTCTCGACCATCGAGGCGGACAAGGGCTGGTTCCTGGAGCACGGGCAGCTCACCCCGGCCCGGGCCAAGGCGCTCACGGCCACGGTGAACGGTCTGCTCAAGCAGCTGCGGCCGCACCTGACCACGCTGGTCGACGCCTTCGCCATCCCGGCGGACTGGAAGGCCGCGGCGATCCTGGAGGAGGAGCCGGCCCGGCAGGAGGCGATGGCCGCCCGCGACGCCGAGCTGCGGGCGAGCACCCCCGCCGGGACGGCGACCGACCTGGACGTCCCGCCCGGCCAGTAAGAGGACCCCCGTGCTCCCCGGCCCTCGCAGGCTCGGGCCGGGGCCCTGCACGGGGGCCGCTCCAGCACGTCGCGACGAGCCGCCCCTCGCGGGCTCGGGTCAGCTCAGCCGGACGGCGAGGACGGCGACGTCGTCCTCCGCGTCGGGCAGGAACATGCGCTCGAGCACCCGGTCGCACAACTCGTCGAGGGGCAGCCCCTCGCACTCGCCGAGCACCTCCAGCAGCTGCTCGGTGCCCTCGTCGATGTCGCGGTCCCGCCGCTCGACCAGCCCGTCGGTGTAGAGCAGCACCGTGGCGCCCGACGCGAGGACGGCGACGTGGTCCTCCCGCGCCGTCTCCGGCGCCACGCCCAGCAGCAGGTCGGCCTGCTTGCCGTCGAGGAGGACGACGCTGCCGTCGGAGGCCAGCAGCACCGGCGGCGGGTGCCCCGCGTTGGCCCAGCGCAGCCGCATCCGGCCGGCCTCGTCGCCGGGCTCGGGCTCCAGCTGGGCCACCAGCGCGGTGGCCATCGTGTTCAGCGCCAGGCCGTGGACGGCCCGGTCGAGCTCGGTGAGCACCTCCGCCGGCGAGCCACCGCTGGAGTAGCTGATGCCGCGCAGCAGGCCGCGCACCTGGCCCATCGCGGCGGCCGCCCGGGTGTCGTGGCCGACGACGTCGCCGATCGCCAGCACGGTGGTGCCGCCGCGCTGCAGGAACGCGTCGTACCAGTCGCCGCCGATCTCGGCGCCCTCGGCGGCCGGCACGTACCGGACGACGATCTCGCAGTGCTCCGGCTGCGGCGGCTCGGTGAGCATGCTGCGCTGCAGGGCGTCGGCCAGGTCGCGCTGCTGCCCGTACAGCCGCGCCTGGTGGAGGGCCAGGCCCGCCCGCCGGCCGATCTCCACCGCGGTGTCCACCTCGGCCTCCCCGAGCGGGCCCCGGTGCTCAGCGGTGAACAGCCCGAGCGCGCCGAGCCCCTGCCCTCGCGCCACCAGCGGCACGACGACGGCGGAGGCGGCGCCCAGCCGGGCGAAGAGCTCCCGGGTGGCGGGGTCGGGCAGCGCGCGGGCGACGTGCTCGCCGTCGATGTCCGGCAGCACCATCGGGCGGCCGGTGGCGGTCACCTGCCGCGCGGCCGACTCCTCGGTCATCTCCGCGACCATCGCCCGGACGTAGGCCTGCACCTCCTCGCGGCGTGCGGGGTCGCGGTGGCTGCTGGCCAGCCCGTGCAGCCGGCCCTGCTCGTCGGTGACCAGGATCCAGCACCAGTCGGCCAGGGCGGGCACGACCAGCGCGGCGAGCTGACCGATCTGCTGGTCGATGTCCAGGGTGCCCGAGAGGACCCGGCCGGCGTCCGCGAGCAGCCGCAGCCGCTGGTTGGCCTGCGCCATCGCCGCGACCGCTGCACCGCGCTCGGCGTCGGCCTGCAGGCGCGAGACGCTCAGCGCGATCTGCGCGGCCAGCGCCTCGAGCACCTCGACGTCGTCGGCGGTGAACTCGTGCTCGGTGGTCCACGCCGCGAGGAAGGCCCCCAGGAGCCGCCCCTCGATGCGCAGCGGGATCGTCGCCAGCGCCCCCAGCCCGAGCAGCTCGACGACCGGCTCCAGCGCCGGGAACCGGGCAACCGCCTCGCCGGGGTCGCCGAGCAGCAACCGGCGCCCGTGCCGGGCCGCGTGCTGCGCGGGGAGCGCGTCGTCCATCGGGAGGACGACGCCGTCCTCGAGCCAGGCGTCCGGCGCGCCCTCCCGGACGGTGGCGACCATGTTGCCGGTCATGCGCAGCCGCAGCGGACCGCCCGACGAGTCGAAGACCGCCAGAGCGCTGGACTCCGCGCCCAGCACCTGCGCTCCGCGCAGCGCGATGTCGGCGAGCTGGTCCAGCCGGGCGGCGTTCGCCAGCTCGGCCGCCACCTCGGCGATGGCGGCGGCCCGCTGCACGGCGGTGAGCCGCCGCTGCGCCTGGCCGCGGGCCTCGGTGATGTCGACGGCCGTGCCGAGGACCCGCGCCGGTGCGCCGGTCGCGTCGGCGACCACGCGGCCGCGGGCGAGCACCCAGCGGGTGGCGCCGTCCTCGCGCAGCGCCCGGAACTCGATGGTGTAGTCGCTGCGGTCCTCGATCGCCACCCGCATGGCCTCGGCCATCGTGGCGTGGTCGTCGCGGTGCACGTGCGACTCGAGGACGTCGTCCAGCGAGTTCAGCTCCACCGCGGACTCCAGGCCGAACAGCGCCGCGCACCGGTCGTCCCAGTGGATCGTCCCGGTACGCAGGTCCCGTTCCCAGATGCCGACGGAGCTCGCCTCCAGCGCGACCTCGAGCCAGGCCCGCGAGGTGCCGACCGCCGACTGCGCCGCCGAGAGCTCCAGCTCGGCGACGACGGAGGCCGCCAGCTGCTCCAGCAGCTCGGCGGCGTCCTCGGACCAGCTCCGCGGCGCCGCGTCGTACACGGCCAGCGCGCCCACGACCTGCCCCGAGGCGGCCATCAACGGCGCGCCCAGGTAGGCCCCGACCTCGCCGGAGGCGACGGCGGGCAGATCCGCCACCCGCGGGTCCTCCGCGGCCGCCGCGACCTTCAGCGGCCGGCCCTGGCGAACCGTGATGGCCGAGAGGGCGCCGGTCGCCAGCGCCGGCCCCCCGACCACGCCGGCGGGCAGCCCGTACCCGCCGACGACGACGTCGTGGTCGGTGAAGAGGGTGACCTTCGCGTGGCCGGCGTCCACGAGCCGGGCGGCCAGCGCCGAGAGCCGGTCGAAGGCCGCGGGCCCCGGGACCTCCAGCAGCAGCCGGCGCGCCGCCGCCACGCGCAGCGGATCGGTGAGCGGGTCCGGCTCGACCTGCCCGTCCGGGACGGCGGAGCCTCTCGTGGCCACGCACCCTCCACCCGGCGTCCGCTGCCCCCGGGCCGGGGGCGTCCTCCGCACATGCTGGCACGGCTTCCCGACGGATCCGGACGGGTGTCCCCGCCGGCGGCGCGGCGCGTCTCCCCCCGCCGGGTGAGGGCGCGTAGCTGCGGTCAAGGAGCGGAGCGCACCGGTCGATCCCCTGACCATGCTGGGCACGCGCACGATCGGTCTGCCGGACTGCCGTCCGCTGCTCGCCGACGCCGACGACCTGACTCTCGTGTTCCAGCCGATCGTCGACCTCGCCGCGGCGAGCATCGCCGGCTACGAGGCGCTGGCCCGCTTCCCCGGCGCGGCCGGGCCCGACGTCTGGTTCGCCGCCGCCACCGAGGCCGGGGTCGCTGCCGAGCTCGAGGCGCTGGCCATCCACAAGGCGCTCGCCGCGGTCGACGCGCTGCCCGCCAACACCTTCCTGACGGTGAACGTCAGCCCGCACCTGCTGGGCACCGACGTGATCCAGACCGCCCTGGCCACCCGGCCCGACCTGCACCGCGTCGTGGTGGAGCTGACCGAGCACACCCCCGTCGACGACCTGTCCACCCTGCGCCAGCAGACCGACGCCCTGCGGCAGCGCGGTGCGCTCATCGCCCTCGACGACGCCGGCAGCGGCTACTCGGGGCTGCAGCAGCTGGCCGCCGTCCGGCCGCAGCTGGTGAAGCTCGACCGTGCCCTCGTCTCCGACGTCGACGGCGACCCGGTGCGCATGGCGCTGGTCGAGATGATCGGCGAGTTCGCCGGGCGCATCGACGCCTGGCTGCTGGCCGAGGGCGTGGAGACCCCCGCGGAACTCGCCGCCGTCACCCGCCTCGGCGTGCCGCTGGCCCAGGGCTGGCTGCTCGGCCGCCCGGCCCCGGAGTTCCGGCCACTGGACCCCGAGATCGCCCGGCTGGTGCGCGCCCACGTGGCACGCGCGCGGCTGACCGACAGCGTCGCCAGCCTGCTGCGCCCGGTGCGCCAGTACGTGCTCGGCGAGGACGTGCCCGCCACCCCGCCGGCCGTCGTGGTGGGGCCGCACGGCGAGCCCGCGGCGCTGCTGCTCTGCGACCCGCGGACCGGTGAGGTGCACACCGCGCCGGTCTCGCTGCGGGTGCACCCCTCGACCGACATCGGCGACGCGCTGCGCCGGGCGCTCACCCGACCGCCCGCCCACCGCTTCGACCCCGTCGTCTGCACGGACCCGACCGGCCACGTGCTCGGGCTGCTGCGGATCGAGGACCTGGCCTCCAGCGCCAGGTCCGATCGCTGACCCCACCAGAGGAGAGACCCCCATGAAGCGTTTCGCCTGCGGCGACGTCATCCCCGGCTGCGACGCCACGTTCACCGCGGCCGACGAGGACGGCATCTTCGCCCAGGCGGTGCCCCACGGCGCCGCCGCGCACGGCATCCACGAGGTCGGCCCCGAGCTGGTCGCGTCGGTCCGCTCGCACATCGTCGACGTCTGAGGGAGCTCCTCCGCCGGCGCGCTCCCGCGGGCCCCGGGCGCGCCCCCGGGGCCTGCCGCCCCGGCGCGTCGCCCGGCCCGCGGAGGGGCGTTACCGCTGTGACCGGCGGGTCTGCTGCGGGGTTTCGCGGTACCCCCCACTGGCCAGGACAGCAGGCGGCATGACACCGTGCTGCCGGCCCGGACTCCCGCGAGACGGGCCGGCCGCACCCCGCGACGAGCGCGGGTGCGGGAACCCCGGCGGCGCGCCGCGCGTCCGGGAGGGAAGACCCGGCTGAGTGCCGAGCACACGGCACCGCCACCGCCTACGAGAGGAAACACATGAACAAGGCCGAACTGGTCTCCGCCATCGCCAAGCGCGCCGACGTCCCGGCCTCGACCGTCGACTCGGTCCTCGCCGGCCTGCAGGACGAGCTGGTCGACGCCATCACCCGTGGCGAGAAGGTCGCCGTCTCCGGGCTGATCACCGTCGAGCGGACCCAGCGTTCCGCCCGCACCGGCCGCAACCCGCAGACCGGTGAGTCGATCGACATCCCCGCGGCCAACACCGTCAAGGTGACCGCCGGCTCGAACCTCAAGAAGGCCGCGAGCTCCGTCCCGGTCTGATCGCAGGTCGCGCCCGCAGCCGGGCGGACGCCGAGACCCCCGTGTGTCCCGGCTCACAACGGCGTGAGTCAGGATGCCGGTCGAGGCGTCGCCCGGCGGCGGACGGCGCCCGGGACCCGGAGGTGCGCGTGAGCGACGAACTGCAGGTGGTCACCGACCCGGCCGAGGTGGGCATGGACCCCGCCCGGTTGGGACGCCTGGACGGCCGGCTGGCCCGCTACGTCGAGGACGGCCAGCTGCCCGGCTTCCTGGTGACGGTCGCCCGGCACGGGAAGCTGGTGCACGTCGGGCGCTACGGCTCCCGCGACGTGGAGAACGGCCTCCCCGTCGAGCTGGACACCCGGTGGCGGATCTTCTCGATGACGAAGCCGGTCACCTCGGTGGCGGCGATGATGCTGTACGAGGAAGGCGCCTTCCAGCTCACCGACCCGATCTCGCGGTGGCTGCCCGAGTTCGCCGAGACCCGGGTCTACGTCGCCGGGTCGGCGATGAAGCCGGTGACCGCCCCGCAGGTGGAGCCGATCCGGATCTGGCACCTGCTGACCCACATGTCGGGGCTCACCTACGGCTTCCACCACGCCCACCCCGTGGACGCGATGTACCGCACGATGGGGCACGAGTGGGGCACCCCGCCGGGCGCGGACTCCGCCGAGGTCTGCCGGCAGTGGGCCTCGGTGCCCCTGGTGTTCCAGCCCGGCAGCGAGTGGAACTACGGCGTCTCCACCGACGTCCTGGGCAGGCTGGTCGAGGTCGTCTCCGGGCAACCGCTGGACGAGTTCCTCGCTTCTCGCATCTTCGGGCCGCTCGGCATGGCCCAGACGTCGTTCGGGCTGCGCCCCGAGGACGACCCCGACACCCTGGCCCGGCTCTACGCCGCCACCCCCGGGCAGCCGGGTGGCGCGCCCACGGGCTTCGCCCCGCTCGACGCCATGGGGCAGGCGGCGCTGAGCAAGCCCGCGTTCCTCTCCGGCGGCGGCGGGCTGGTCTCCACCGCCGGGGACTACCTGCGGTTCGCGGAGATGCTGCGCCGCGGTGGCGCCTACGACGGCGGCCGGCTGCTCGGCCCGCGCACGCTCGCGCACATGGTGCGCAACCACATCCCCGGCGGCCAGGACCTGGAGAGCTTCGGCCGTCCGCTCTTCGCCGAGACCCCGCTGCGCGGGGTGGGCTTCGGTCTCGGGGTCTCGATGGTGATCGACCCGACGCGCTACGGCGTCGTCTCGAACATCGGCGACTACAGCTGGGGCGGGGCGGCGTCCACGGCGTTCTACGTGGACCCGGTCGAGGACATCACCGTCGGCTTCTACACGCAGCTGCTGCCCTCGAGCACCCTGCCGATCCGCAACTACCTGCGCCAGCTCGTCAACCAGGCCCTCGTCGACTGAGGAAGGACCCCGTCCTCCTCACGCCTCGCACGCTCGGCGCGAGCCTCTGGACGGGGCCGCCCCGCGGGGACTTCCGGGTGCAGGAAGTCCCCGCGGGGTCTCAGAGGTAGCGGCGGTAGACGACGGTGGCGACCATCGCCGGCTTGCTGCCGCCCTCGACCTCCATGGTCACGGCGAGGTTCATCTGGATGCCGCCCTCGAACGGCGTCGCCGCCTCGAGCGCGGCACCGGCCCGCACCCGTGCGCCCACGGGCACCGGGGAGGGGAAGCGCACCTTCTCCGTGCCGTAGTTCACGCCCATGCGGAACCCGCCGATCTCCACGATCTGCGGCATCAGGGAGGGCAGCAGCGACAGCGTCAGGTAGCCGTGCGCGATCGGCCCGCCGAACGGGCTCTCCTTCTTCGCCCGCTCCGGGTCGACGTGGATCCACTGGTGGTCGCCGGTCGCCTCGGCGAACTGGTTCACCTGCTCCTGGGTGATCGTCACCCAGTCGCTGTGGCCCAGGTGCTGCCCGACCAGGCCCTGGACCCCCTCGACGCCGTGCGCCGTCGTCTGCGCCATCTGTCTGCCTCCTCGTGGACGGTCTGGTTGGCTGACTCCACCACACACCACGATCGGACGGGGAGCGGGTTGCTGCGACTGGGGGCCCTCGAGGTGCCGGACGGCGCGTTCGCGGTCATGGCGATCGTGAACCGCACCCCCGACTCGTTCTACGACCGCGGCGCCACCTACGAGCTGGCCGCGGCGGTGGAGCGCGTCGACCGGGTGGTCGCCGAGGGTGCGGACATGGTGGACGTCGGCGGGGTGAAGGCCGCGCCCGGCGAGGAGGTCTCCCCCGCCGAGGAGGTGCGCCGGACCGTCGACCTCGTGGCCGCCATCCGCGCTGCACACCCGGCGCTGCCGATCTCGATCGACACCTGGCGGGCGGAGGTCGCCCGGGAGGCGCTGGCCGCCGGCGCGGACATCGTGAACGACGCCTGGGGCGGGGTCGACCCGGAGCTCGCGGCGGTGGCGGCCGAGGCGGGCGCGGGGATCGTGTGCACCCACGCCGGCGGGCTGCCGCCGCGCACGCGGCCGCACCGGATCGCCTACGCCGACGTGGTCGCCGACATCGTCGCTCGGACGACGACCCTGGCCGAGGCGGCGGTCGCGGCGGGGGTGGCGCGGGAGCGGGTGCTGGTCGACCCGGGGCACGACTTCGGCAAGAACACCCGGCACTCGCTGGAGGCCACCCGCCGGCTGGGCGAGCTCGTGGCCACCGGCTGGCCGGTCCTCGTGGCGCTGTCGAACAAGGACTTCGTCGGCGAGACCCTCGACGTCCCCGTCGGGGAACGGCTCACCGGCACGCTCGCGGCGACCGCGGTGAGCGCCTGGCTGGGGGCGCGGGTGTTCCGCGCCCACGACGTCGCCGCGACCCGCCAGACGCTGGACATGGTGGCGTCCATCCAGGGCACCCGCCCGCCGCTCCGCACCGTCCGCGGCCTCGCCTGATGATCAGGTGACCTGATCGTTATGGGTCCTGGCTCAGCGTCGACGGTGAGCCAGGACCCCGCACGGTGAGCCAGGAGGTCGCCCGGCGAGGCGGGTGCCGGTCGCCGTCCCGAGGGCGCTCGCTACGTTGCCAGCCATGTCCGCCACCGGGTTCCTGACCGCCGACGAGCTCAACGACCTGCTGCCGGGCACCTTCCCGGGCCTGCTCGGCATCGTCGTCGACACCCACGAGCCCGGCCGGCTCACGAGCCACCTCGACATCCGGCCCGAGCTGCTGGCACCCAACGGCTACCTGCACGCCGGCACTGTCGTCACCCTGGCCGACACCAGCTGCGGGCTGCCGACGCGGGCGCTGCTGCCCGAGGGCTCCAGCGGGTTCACCACGATCGAGCTGAAGAGCAACCACCTGGGCACCGCGCGCGAGGGGCGCATCGCGTGCGAGGCGACCAACGTGCACGCCGGGCGGACGACCCAGGTGTGGGACGCCGTCGTGCGCAACGCCGACACCGGGAAGACCATCGCGCTGTTCCGCTGCACGCAGTCGGTGCTCTGGCCCCGCTGATCGGGCGAACCCGCCGGTAACCCCCTTGTGAGCGGGGACACCGCGGGTGTGAGACTGGCGCCACACACCATGCGAGGAGGAACACCCGTGGCGCTGTCCAGCCCTTATCCCGACGTCGAGATCCCGAACGTCTCCGTCCCCGAGTTCGTCCTGGCGGCCGGCCGGGAGAAGCCCGACGCACCGGCGCTGATCGACGGCCTCAAGGGCGACGTGATCACCCACGGTCAGCTGGCCCAGTACGTGGACCGGGTCGCCGCCAACCTGCACGCCCGCGGGCTGCGCAAGGGCGACGTCGTCGCCGTCTTCTGCCCGAACACCCCGTGGTTCCCGGTGGTCTTCCACGGCATCGCCGCGGCCGGCTGCGTGATGAGCCCGATCAACTCGCTCTACACGCCCGAGGAGATCGCCTTCCAGCTGAAGGACTCCGGGGCGAAGATGCTCATCACCATCTCGCTGTTCATGGACCGCGCCACCGCAGCCGTGGAGAAGTCGCCGGTCGACGAGGTCATCGTGCTCGACGGCGCCGAGGGCCACGCCAACCTGTTCGACCTGCTCGGCGCCGACGCCCCGAGCGTCCAGGTGGACATCGACCCGGCCAACGACCTGGTCACGCTCCCCTACTCCAGCGGCACGACCGGGCTGCCCAAGGGCGTCATGCTCACCCACCGCAACCTGGTGGCGAACGTCGCGCAGTGCCGCCCGCTGATCCAGCTGGGCGAGGAGGAGCGGATCATCGCCGTCCTGCCGTTCTTCCACATCTACGGCCTCACCGTGCTGATGAACCAGGGCCTGGCCTGGGGCGGCGCCGTCGTCACCCTCCCGCGGTTCGACCTCGAGGACTTCCTGCGCACCATCCAGGACCACAAGATCACCCGGGCGTTCGTGGCGCCGCCCATCCTGCTGGCCATGGCCAAGCACCCGCTGGTCGACCAGTACGACCTCTCCTCGCTGACCTCGATCCTCTCCGGCGCCGCCCCGCTCGACGAGCAGCTCGCGCTGGCCGCCCAGGACCGGCTGCGCAAGGGCGCCGACACCGGCGTCTCGGTCGGCCAGGGCTACGGGATGACCGAGCTCTCCCCGGTGTCGCACACCACGCCCGACCCGGGCGCGGAGCCGCCCGGCGTCACCAGCGAGGTGCCGAAGGGCTCGGTCGGCTACGCGGTGCCCAACACCGAGTGCCGGCTGATCGACCCGGGCACGGGTGAGGACGCCGCGCCGGGCGAGCGTGGCGAGCTGTGGGTGCGCGGCCCGCAGGTGATGAAGGGCTACCTCAACAACCCCGACGCCACCGCCGGCACCATCGACAGCGAGGGCTGGCTGCACACCGGCGACGTCGCGATCGTCGACGAGCACGGCCGCTACACCGTCGTCGACCGGGTCAAGGAGCTGATCAAGTACAAGGGCTACCAGGTGGCCCCGGCCGAGTTGGAGGCCGTGCTGATCAACCACCCGGAGATCGCCGACGCCGCGGTGATCGGGGTGCCGGACAAGGAGAGCGGCGAGGAGCTGCCCAAGGCGTTCGTGGTGCGGGCCCCCGGCTCGGAGCTCACCGAGGACGCCGTGATGGCCTACATGGCCGAGAAGGTGGCCCCGCACAAGAAGATCCGCTTCGTCGAGTTCATCGAGCAGGTGCCGAAGTCGGCGGCGGGCAAGATCCTGCGCAAGGACCTCAAGGCCCGGGCGTAACCGACGACGACGGCGCCGCATCCCCCCGGGGGCGCGGCGCCGTCGCGCGTCCGGGGGCGGATCCCTCCGGCCGGCCCCGGACGGTCACCGGCGGCACCGCCGTCACCCGCTTGTAGGCCCGGGAGAAGGCGGCCTCGGACTCGTAGCCCAGCTGCCGGGCCAGCTCGTTGACCCGGGCACCGCGGGCGAGCGCGGCCGTGGCGAGGTGCATCCGCCAGCGGGTCACGTAGCGCAGCGCGGGTTCGCCGGCGAGCTCGGTGAAGCGGGCCGCGAACGCCGAGCGCGACATCCGCGCCTCACGGGCGAGCCGGTCCAGCGTCCACGCCGCGCCCGGCTCGCGGTGCACCGCCGCGACCGCCCGGCCCACCTGCGGGTCGCGCAGCGCGCGCAGCCACCCGGGCCCGGTGGCCCCGGTGTCCAGCCACCCGCGGATCGCCTGCACCACGATGACGTCGGCCAGCCGGGTGACCACCGCCTCGGCGCCGGGCCGGTCCTGGCGCACCTCGTCGGCGATCATCCCCAGCAGCACCGACAACCAGCCCGCGCGCGCGTCGCCGGCCTCGACCAGCAGCACCGGGGGCAGCAGGTCGAGCAGGTGCAGCGCACCCGGCCGCTCGGGCTCGACCACCCCGCAGATCAGCCGGGACGGCGCCCCGCCGCCGTCGATCCGCAGCACCGAGTAGTGCTCGCCGAGGTAGTCCTGCGGCAGCAGGTCGGCCCGGCCCGCGATCGGCGCGCCCGGATCGCTGCGCAGCAGGTGCCCGCGCCCGTGCGGCACGAGCGCCAGGTCCCCGGCCCGTAGCTGGTGCACCGTGCCGTCGACCTCGAGCAGGCAGCCGCCCTCGGTGACCACGTGGAAGCTCATGCAGCCCGCAATCGCGGGCATCTCCGCGCCCCAGGGTGCCCGGCCCTCGGCGCGGCAGTAGAACGTGCCGCGCATGCGCAGGTCGCCGAGGACGCCCCCGAGCGGGTCGACGGGAGCCCAGGGGGCGGCGGGGTCGACGGCCATGCCGAGAGCCTGACCGCGCGGGGACCGCCAGTCCAGATCCGCTGGACGAACGGTCATGGAACGGCGACGGACGGGCGTTCTCCCGACTGCCCGTCCAGACCAGGGTGGACGACGTCGGCAACGCGCCGGCAGCACCTCCACCACCGAAGGAGCGGGTCATGCGAGTACTGGTCGTGGGAGCGACGGGCGGTTCGGGTCGGGCAGCGGTCGACGCCCTGGTCGCCCGAGGACACGAGGTCACCGCGTTCGCGCGGGCGGCGGGCACGGCGTTCGGCGGACGGCGCGGCGTCCGTGGGGTCGACGGGGATGCGACGAGCGCGGCCGACGTCGGCCGGGCCGTGGACGGCCAGGACGCCGTCGTGGTCGCTCTGGGCATCGCCGAGCCCGCGCTGAGGGTGCGGCTGCGCGGCAGTTCCGGCACACCCCTGGACGTGCGCTCGCGGGGGACCGCCACGGTGGTCGCCGCGATGCAGCGGCACGGCGTGCGCCGGCTCGTCGTCCAGTCGTCCTACGGGGTCGGCGAGACGCGCGACCGGCTGCCGTTCACCTCACGGGTGGTCTTCGCCCTGGTTCTCCGCCCGCAGATCGCCGACCACGAGCGGCAGGAGCAGATCGTGCGGGCCAGCGCGCTGGACTGGACGATCGTGCAGCCGGTCTACCTGACCGACGGCGACGAGGCCGCCACGACGTCCCGGACGGGCGGGACGGACGGGATGAAGGTGTCCCGCCGGGCCGTCGGCGCGGTGCTCGCCGACCTCGCCACCGCCAGCGACGCCGTGGGCAGCACCGTCGCCGTCTCCGGCGCGGCAACGGCGCCCGACGCTAGCCTGCGAGCGGCGTAGGGCAAGAGCGGCCCCCTGCCGGCGCCCGACGCGAGCCTGCGAGCGGCGTAGGGCAAGAGCGGCCCCCTGCCGGCGCCCGATGCGAGCCTGCGAGCGGCGTAGGGCAGGAGCGGCCCCCTGCAGGGGCCCGATGCGAGCCTGCGAGCGGCGGGGGCAGGGGGTCCTTCTAGGGTCGGGCCATGCACGCGGTGACGATCAGCGAACCCGGCGGCCCGGAGGTGCTCACCTGGGCCGAGGTCCCTGACCCGGTGTGCGGCCCCGGCGAGGTGCTCGTCGACGTCGCGGCCGCCGCGGTGAACCGGGCCGACCTGCTCCAGCGGCAGGGTTTCTACCCGCCGCCCAAGGGCGCCAGCGAGATCCTCGGCCTGGAGTGCAGCGGCGTCGTCAGCGAGGTCGGCGAGGGCGTGACCGGCTGGTCGGTCGGCGACGAGGTGTGCGCGCTCCTCTCCGGTGGCGGCTACGCCGAGCGGGTCGCCGTCCCGGCCGGGCAGCTGCTGCCCAAGCCCGCCGGGGTGGAGCTGGCCACGGCGGCCGCGCTGCCCGAGGTGACCTGCACGGTGTGGTCGAACGTGTTCATGCTGGCCCGGCTCGGCAGGGGCGAGACCTTCCTCGTCCACGGCGGGTCCAGCGGCATCGGGACCATGGCCATCCAGCTCGCCGCCGGCGCCGGGGCCCGCGTGCTCACCACCGCCGGCACCGCGGCCAAGCTGGACGTCTGCCGCGAGCTCGGCGCCGAGGTCGCGATCAACTACCGCGACGAGGACTTCGTGGAGCGCGTGCGCGAGGCGACCGACGGCCGCGGCGTCGACGTCGTCCTGGACAACATGGGCGCCAAGTACCTGGCCCGGAACCTGGAGGCGCTGGCCGTCGGGGGCCGGCTGGTGATCATCGGCATGCAGGGCGGGTCGAAGGCGGAGCTCGACATCGCCACGCTGCTGCGCAAGCGGGCGGCGGTGCACGCCACCGCCCTGCGTTCGCGGCCGGCGACCGGCCCCGGTGGCAAGGCCGACATCGTCGCCGCGGTGCGGCACGACGTGTGGCCCGACGTCGAGCGCGGGACGATCCGGCCGGTCGTCGACCGGCGGCTACCCATGGCGCGGGCGGCCGAGGCGCACCGCGTCGTCGAGGCGAGCGAGCACGTCGGGAAGGTGCTGCTCCTCCCCGGCTCCTGAAAGAGGACCCCGTCCTCCTCACCCCTCGCACGCTCGGGGCGAGCCTCGGGACGGGGCCGTCAGCGGGGACGCAGCCCCGCGACCGCGTCGATGATCCGGCCGACCTCGTCGGCGGTGTTGTAGTGCATGAGCCCCAGGCGCACCGCGCCCCCGCTCTCGTTAACCCCGAGGGCGTCGAAGAGTTCCCGGGCGTAGAAGTCACCGTCCCAGGCGCAGATGCCTGCCCGGGCCAGCTCTGCGGCCACCTGGCGGGGGCGCATGCCGGCGACGGTGAACGACAGCGTGGGGGTGCACCGCTCGGGCTCGCCGAGGACCTGAACGTGGCGCATGGCCCGCAAGGCCTGGTCCAGCCAGTCGAACAGGTCACCCTCGTGCCGGGCGACGGCGGCCATCGACGCCCGGAGCCGGTCGCGGCGACTGCCGATCGCCTCGGCGCAGAGCCCGGCCAGGTGGTCGACGGCGGCGCTCACCCCCGCGTACAGCTCGAACGGCGGCACCCCCGTCTCGAACCGGTCGGGCACCCGGTCCGACGAGGGCAGCAGCTTGTCCGGCCGCAGGTACTCCAGCAGCTCCGGGTCGGCCACCAAAGCAGCGACGTGCGGCCCGCACCACTTGTAGGCCGACACCGCCAGGAAGTCCGCACCGAGCGAGCCCTTGTCGAGGAACACGTGCGGGGCGGCGTGGACGGCGTCGACGTAGACCAGCGCACCGACCGCGTGCGCCTGTGCGGCGATGCCGGCGACGTCGGGCCGGGTGCCCAGTGCGTTGCTGGCGGCGGTGACCGCCACCAGCCGGGTGCGCCGGGTGAGCAGGTCGGCGTACTGCCAGGCGGGCAGCTCGCCGGTCTCGATGTCGACCTCCGCCCAGCGCACCTGCACCCCGGTGGTCGCGGCCAGCTGCAGCCACGGCCGGACGTTGGCGTCGTGGTCCAGCCGGCTGAGCACGATCTCGTCACCGGGGCGCCAGGTGCGGGCCAGCGCGCGGGCCATGCCATAGGTCAGCGCGGTCGCGCTCGGCCCGAGGACGACGCCGCCGGGCCGGCCGCCGACCAGGTCGGCCACGGCGGCCCGGGCACCGGAGACCAGCGCCTCGGCCCGCCCGGACGCCGGGAAGACCCCGCCCCGCTCGGCGATCGGCGTGCGCAGCGCGGAGCCGACCGCGTGGGCGACGTTCTCGGGGACCAGCGAGCCGGCCGGGCCGTCGGCGTGGACGTAGCCGTCGGACAGACCGGGGAAGAGACCGCGGACCCGAGCGACGTCCAGCCGGCCCCCCGATGCCATGGTCCGACCCTAGTTCCTGCCCCCGGTCGGCCCGCACTCTCCCGGCCCCCGGCGGAGCGTCCGCGCCACCGGGCAGGATGGGTGGCATGACTGCACCGCAGAACGGCAACGAGCGCCCCCAGCAGGTCGTCGTGGTCGGGCCGGACGGGCGTCCGGTCGGCACCGTGCCGATGCCCCAGGGGGCCGACGACGAGGGCAACGGGGGCATGGACGTCGGCGAGCTGGTGGAGCAGCCCGCGAAGGTCATGCGGATCGGCACGATGATCAAGCAGCTGCTCGAGGAGGTCCGCGCGGCCCCCCTCGACGACGCCAGCCGCAACCGGCTGCGCGACATCCACGCCTCCTCGATCCGCGAGCTGGAGCAGGGCCTGGCCCCCGAGCTGCGCGAGGAGCTGGCGCGCATCTCGCTGCCGTTCAGCGAGGGCGAGACGCCCTCGGACGCCGAGCTCCGGATCGCGCAGGCGCAGCTCGTGGGCTGGCTGGAGGGCGTCTTCCACGGCATCCAGACGGCGCTCTTCGCCCAGCAGATGGCCGCCCGGGCCCAGCTGGAGGAGATCCGGCGGAAGGCCCTTCCCGGCGGGCAGCACCCGGCGGGCCAGCCGGACCTCCGTCCGGGTGGCGGCCAGTACCTGTAGCGCGCGATCCGACCGGAACCCACCGGTTCCCCTGACCGGGTGACGCTGGTCGCCGGCGGTTTCCGGGGGCGGGCCCGCGCTCACTGACGGTCCGGCGCCGGGACCGCCCCGGCCCCATCCCGGGAGGATCCCGTGACCACTCAGCAGTCGAGCAGCCCGTCCACGCGCAGCGGCCAGAACGGCCTGGCGATCGCCTCGCTCGTCACCGGCGCCGTCGGCGTCGTCTTCGCGATCCTGTTCGCGATCATCGGCCTGGCCCTGGGCGTCGTGAGCGTGAGCCTGGGCGTCGCCGCCCGGCGCAACAGCACCCGCACCGGCCAGGCCACCGCCGGTCTGGTGCTCGGTGCGGTGGCGGTCGTCGCCGCCGTCGTGAACATGGTGATCGCCTACAACGTGCTCACCTGAGCCGGACGCGCGACGGCGCCGCCCCCCGGGTCGGGGGACGGCGCCGTCGGGCGTGCCGGGTTGGTTCAGACGGTGAAGCGGGCGACCGCCTCCTGCAGCTCCCCGCTCATCCGGGCCAGCTCCGCGGCGGCCCGCTGCGCGTCCTCGACCCGCTGGTTGGTCTCCTGCGTCCCCGCGGCCAGCCCCGAGATCGCCGCGGCGATGTCCTGCGAACCACTCGCCGCCTCGGCCACGTTGCGGTTCATCTCGTTCGTCGTCGCCGTCTGCTCCTCCACCGCCGCAGCGATCGTCGCCTGGAAGTCGTTGATCTCCCCGATCACCGCACTGATCTTGCCGATCGCATCCACCGCACCCGCGGTGTCACCCTGGATCGCCTCCACCCGCTTGGAGATGTCCTCGGTCGCCCGCGCCGTCTCCTGCGCCAGCTCCTTCACCTCGCTGGCCACCACCGCGAACCCCTTGCCCGCCTCACCGGCGCGCGCGGCCTCGATCGTGGCGTTCAGCGCCAGCAGGTTCGTCTGCTCCGCGATCCCGTTGATCAGCTTGATCACCGTGGCGATCTCCTGCGAGGAGTCACCCAGCTTCCCCACGGTCTTCGTCGTCGTCTCCGCCACCGTCACCGCCTGACCCGCCACCCGGGCCGCCTCGGTCGCGTTGTGCGCGATCTCCCGGATCGCCGACTCCATCTGCGACGACCCCGTCGCCACCGTGTCCACGCTCGAGGCCACCGCACCCGCGGAGGTCACCACCTCATCGGCCTGGCCGGCCGCCGCCCGGGCGTTGGCGGCGATGCCCTCGGCGGCGCCGTCGAGCTTCTGCGAGGCGTCGGCCAGTCGGTTCGCGGAGTCGCCGACCAGCCGCAGCACCCCGCCGATCGAGTCGAGGGTCCGGTCGACCGAGGCCGAGACGCGGGCCAGCTCGGCGCCGCCGGTCGGGCCCACCCGGACGCTGAGGTCGCCGTCGGCCACCCGGTCGAGCACCTCGCGGATCCGCTGCACGGGCCGGGTCACGCCGCGAGCGACCACCATCGCCAGGACCACGGCGACCAGCAGGCCGGCGGCGATGATCAGCAGGGTGAGCGTCCGCGCCGTCTCGTAAGCGTCCTTGGCGTCCTCCGCCGTCGCCACCGCAGATGCGGCCGCGGCGTCGGTCGCCTCGATCAGCGACTCCTCGATGATGGTCTCGTTCTCGGCCATGGTCTGCAGCAGCCCCGGCATCGCAGCGGGGTCGGTCCCGCTGACCGCCTGGAGCTGGGCGAGGGCCGCGAGGTAGTTCTGGGTCGCCGTCGCGAACGTCTCGTACGCCGCCCGGGCCGCCGCGTCCAGGGGCATCTCACCCACCGCGGCGATGTGCTCGGCGAGCGACTCGCTGGAGGCCGCGGTGCCCCGCTGCGCCTTGGCGATCGTCTCGGGGGGCAGCGTGGGGATGGAGGCCCGCGCAACATTGGTCGACAGACGCCACCAGTCGCTCTCGAGCTCCTGCAGCCCGTGGAGCGGGACGGCGCCGTTGTCGTAGACCTGCTTGGACTGGTCACTGAGGGTGGACATCCGGTCGATGCCGAAGGCGCCCACCCCCACGGTGGTCAGCGCGACGACGAGGATCGAGCCCAGCAGGCGGCCGCGCAGCCCGATGCCGGACAGCCCCCGGGGCTGCTGGTCGTCCCGCGCCGTGTTCGCCGCGGTGTCGGGGTCCTGCACGCGCTCCATGCCTGCTCGCTCTCCTGGAAGTCGGTCGGTCCGAGAGGACCGTCGTCCTGCTCATCGGCAGGCCGAACGGTGGAGTTCACCCCAGTCGTGGAACGGCTCCACCGGTAGGGGTGCGCGGGACGCGCGACGGCGCCGCCCCCGGGTCGGGGGACGGCGCCGTCGGGCGTGCCGGGTTGGTTCAGACGGTGAAGCGGGCGACCGCCTCCTGCAGCTCCCCGCTCATCCGGGCCAGCTCCGCGGCGGCCCGCTGCGCGTCCTCGAC
>NZ_JBJHAJ010000023.1:0-72688 GCF_054051015.1 Blastococcus sp. SYSU DS0616 | reverse complement strand
GGCGCGGTAGCCGCGGCTACCGCGCCGACCGGCGTGGGTCAGGCAGCCGGCTTGATGGCCGACAGCACGAGGTAGTTGTTCGTACCCGCGTAGGCCGGCTCGGCCACCGCATCGGCGTTGTAGCCGGTGTGGGTGAAGTCCTCGTACACCGGGATGAACCACCCGTTCTCGGTGATCGCCCGGTTGAGATCGGTCAGCGCCTCCTCCTGAGCGTCGCCTTCCGCGCCGAGCGCCGCGCCCAGCGCCTGCTCGATCTCCGGCTCCGAAGCACCCTGCATGTTCATGAAGCCGCCGTAGAGCGCACCCGCGACGAAGCCGGCGGGGTTGGCGCCGGGCGTGAACGGCCCGAAGATCACCGGGTCGGTCTGGACTGCGGCGAAGACCTGGTCGGTGGAGGTGGCGTTGATGAAGTTCATCGAGATGCCCTGCTCGGCGAGCATGCTCTGGATGGCCACCTGGTCCTCGGTGGGCTGACCCATGACGGTGACGTTGAACTCGAAGCCGTCCGGGTAGCCGGCCTCCGCCAGCAACTCCTGCGCCCGCTCGGGGGCGTAGCCGAACTCCTCGTCCAGCGTCGGGTCGAATCCCGGAGCTTCTGCCGGGAACAGCTGCACGGTCGGGCGAGCGCCCGGGTGCAGATCGTTCACCAGCTGCTCGCGGTCGATGGAGTGCAGGATGGCCAGCCGCGCGGCCTCGCTCGCGAACGCGGGGTTCAGGGCCCCGGTCTTGTCGATCACCGGGAAGCCGACGATCGTGCCACCCTGGCTGGCCAGGCTCTGCTGCGACTCCACCATGTCGATGGTGGTCGGCTTGAGGATGCCCGCGACATCGGCCTGGCCGGAGACGACGGCGTTGGCCAGGGCCTGCGGGTCCGTGATGATCCGGAAGTCGATGCTGTCGTACACCCACTCGTCGGCGTCCCAGGCGTCGTCCTTCTTCTCGAGCGCGTAGGCGCTCGCCCGGGTCGTCCCGTCCGCGTCGAGCGTGTAGGCGCCGGAACCGTCCGCCTGGGTCTCGAGAGAAGCGGGGTCGGCGATGCCGTCGGGCCCGATGATGATCCCCGCGGTGTCGACAAGGTGGTTCTCGGGTGTCGCCTGCGGCTGCGCCCAGGTGATGACGACGGTCTTCTCGTCCGGTGCGGTGACCTCGACGATGTCGGCCGCCTCGCCGTCCGCGAGCGCCCCGTACGCCTCGAGGTCGGGGTCGTCGCGCCGGTCGAGGTTCGCCTTGACGAGTTCGGCGGTCAGCTCGGAACCGTCGGCGAACGTGACGCCGTCCCGCAGGGTCAGCGTGGTCTGGGTGTCGTCCTCGTTGTTGGAGAACTCCTCGACCAGCTCCGGGAGGATCGTGCCGTCCGGCGCCGTCTCGAAGAGGGCGTCGTAGAGCGCACTGAAGAAGGTGAACTGCCCCTGCGAGTACAGCAGCGGGTCGTAGCCGGTCGGCGCCTGGTCCGCATCCATGGCGACCGTGAGGGTGTCGGTGCCGCTCTGACCGTCAGCGCCGCCTCCGCCGCCTGAGCCACCACCGCACGCGGCGAGCGAGACGGTCGCTGCGGCAGCGAAGGCCACGGTGCGGCTTCGTCGGGTGAATCGATTCATTCTGTGCTGACTCCTTTGCCGGACGAGAGAGGACGCATGGGCCGGTCCCGGCCCGGCCGGCTGGGCCCGGCTTGGCGGCAACGATGCGTGGGGACTCGGTGAGACGTCAGGCACAATGCCGCTCAATGGAAAAGCATCTGTGGCCTGCGCCTCATCAGTGAACAGAAGGTGACCGTCTCGTGACCGATCCGTCGCCCGAGCCGCCACGAGTACGGGGTCGACGCCCGCCGCAAGGAGAGCCGGTGATCGACCGCGCGCTCTCCCTGCTCGCGGCCTTCGACGCGGGCCACCGCTCGCTGACGCTCGGGGAGTTGAGCCGGCGCAGCGGCATCCCGACCAGCTCCACCCTCCGGCTGGCCGGGCGGCTCCTGACCTGGGGCGCGCTGGAGCGGGGTGACGACGGGCGCTTCACCATCGGCGTCCGGCTGTGGGAAGTTGCCTCGCTGGCCCCGCGGGCGCAAGGGCTCAAGCAGGTGGCCCTGCCCTTCATGGGTGACCTGGAGGAGGTCACCCGACAGCACGTGCTCCTCGCGGTGCGCGAGGGCGGCGACGCCCTGCTGGTCGAACGGCTCTCCGCCCACCAGGCCATCCCGGTCCTCTACCGGGTCGGCGGGCGGCTGCCGCTGCAGTCGACCGGGGTGGGGCTGGTCCTCCTCGCGTTTGCCGACCCGGGCTTCCAGGAAGCGCTGCTCGCCCAGCCGCTGATGCACCAGCCGGAGAACGTGGCTGTCTCCCCCGCTGCGCTGCGCCGAACCCTGGCCGAGGTGCGGCGGGACGGCCTGGCCACCCTTCGCCGGCGTGCCCCGCAAGCCCTGGTCAGCGTGGCCGCGCCGGTCTTCGACGCCGACGACCGCATCGCTGCGGCACTGTCGGTGGTGGTCCCGCAGGAGAACGCCGAGCCCCGCCTGCTCGGTCCCGCGGTGCACACCGCGGCCAGGTCGATCTCTCGCGGGCTCGGCGCCCGCCGGTCGATCGGGCATCCGGGAGCACCCCCGTCCGCCTGACCGCCGCTGGTGCACCAACGTCTCGGGCAGTACACCTAGCCTGCGGCGTCTGCGCCGTCGCAAACGCCGCGGGGGCGGAAGTAAGCGGCCGTGGAACCGCACAAACTGGGTTCGCACGATCGTTCACTGCCGGCGTCACCACCGGGGCTGCCCAGCGCTGTGCGTCCAGGTTGAGGCCGAGGTGCCCGGGCCGCTGCGCTGCTCACCCGGTGGCGGCGGTCTCGGTTTCGGCGGTGCCATCGGTGGCGGAACCGCGCCCGACTGCCCGTGCGGCGGCCGATTCGACATCGCCGACCTCGCCCGTCGGGTCGCCGACGCGCTGCGGCGCGGCCGCGGCGGGTGGTTCCGGCGGGGGGCGGTGGTGATCGAGGCCTGACCGACGACGGAGGGCCGGCCCGTCCCGTAGTGACGGCCGGCCCCCCGTGCCAGGCCTTCCGACACGCGCGCCGCGGACTACTCGGCCACCTCGGCGAGCTCAAGTGGTTCGACGCCCTCCGCCCTGTTCGTGGGCCGTCAGCTGCAAGCCGGTTCGACGTCATCTCGGTGCGGCGGCGATGCTCCACGGGTCCGGGGCTTGAGCTCGCTGACGAGTACGCCGGCGACGATGAGGGCGGCGCCGACGACGGCGAGGCCGGGCAGTCGGTCGCCGGCGAGGCGCCCGATGACGCCGCCCCACACCGGCTCGCCGGCGTAGATGACCGTGGCCCGGGTCGGTGACACCGACCGCTGGGCCCAGTTCATGGTGATCTGGATGAGGCAGCTGGCGGCGCCGAGACCGATTGCGGCGGCGAGCCAGAGCCAGGAGAAGGACGGAACGGCCTCGCCGACGACGGGCATCATCGCTACCGACAGGGCGCCGCCGACGAGCAGCTGTACGACGGTGATCCGGCCGAGGTCGACGGTGCCGGCGTACAGGCCGATGAGGACGATCTCCGCGGCGATGGCGACGGTGCTGACCAGCGTCAGGATCTCTCCGGTGCTCAGCGTCAGCCCCGCCGAACCGGGGTCGGCCAGCAGGACCAGTCCGGTGAAGGCGAGCGCCACCCCGGCCCAGGCGGCGGGCTTGGGTGCGCGGCGGAACACCGCCCACTGCAGCAGCGGCACGAGCGGGACGTAGAGCGCGGTGAGGAAGGCCGAGGTGCTGCTGGGGATGGTCTGCAGGCCGATCGTCTGCAGCGCGTAGCCGCCGAAGATCGTCACGCCGATCGCCGCGCCGGCACCCAGCTCCCGCCGGGTCAGCCCGGTCAGCGTCCGGCGGAAGATGATCAGGCTGATCGCGCCGGCGGCGAGGAAGCGTAGGCCGACGAACAGCAGCGGCCCGCCGTGCTGCATGGCGAGGTGGACGATGAGGAACGTCGCGCCCCACACGGCGGTGACGGCGATCAGCGCCATCTCCTGCCGGCTGAACCGGACACCCCAGCGGGGACGAGGCCTGGTGTCCAGCGTTGCGCTCACCCGTCGGCCGGCCGGGCGCGCGACGGGTCATCGTGGGCATCGTCCCGGGGGTGGATCAGCACGGTGCAACTCCGTCGGCGCGGGTGATCAGCCGGCGGTGGAAGGTGGCGTCCGGGCTGAGGGCGAGCAGGCTCTCGGTGAGCGCGTCGGCTGCGGCGTGTGCGTCGTCATCGGTGAGCGGGTCGAGCACGTCGAGGATGAAGACGGCACTGGTGGTGGCGGTGGTGATGCCGGTGCGGGTGCACTGCCGCCAGTTCCAGCGGCGGCAGGTGACGCCGGCGTCGTCGCGCCAGATGACCTCGCCGACCTCCGGGTGCTCGACGACCGCCTCGCCGCCGGCGATGGTGTCGAAGGCTTCGGTGCCGTCGGCGCGGACGAGTCGCGGCGGGCTGGCGTAGGCGGCACGGTCCTCCCCACCGAAGGGCAGCATGGAGGCGATGGAGACGGCGTTGTAGACGTCGGTGATCCGGTCGATGCGCGGCAGGCCGCCGGGGTCGAGCCGGCGCATCAGCGCCTCCACGCTGGGCCGGGTGCGCTGCGGCTTGGCGCCGAAGGCCCGGTAGGCATCCCGCCACGCGGCGAGGTGCGGCAGCTCCTCGGGCTTGCGCCCGTCGAGCCGCTCCCGCGCGGTCGCCTCGGCGGCAGCGAGGACCTGCTCGCTTCGTTCGTCGCTGGGGCCGCCCTGCAGGCCGTCGGCGGTCAGCAGCACCACCCGGTAGTCCGGCCGCAGCGCGAACACCGCGTCATCGACGGTGGCGGCGGCGAGCCACTGCTGGGGGTCGGTCACGAACGGCTCCCGGTGACGTGGGGCTGGAACACGGTGAGGGCGAAACGGGCGGGGCCGGCGGCGTCGGCGGGGGTGGCGTAGCCGTGGGCGACGTCGCCGGCGAAGGCCGCGGAGTCGCCCACGGTCAACCGCTCGGTGCGGTCGCCGACGCGCAGGTCGACAGCGCCCTCCAGGACGAGCAGCAGTTCCCGGGTGCCGGCGCTGTGCGCCTCGCTGGTGTTCGCATCGCCCGGCTGCAGCGTCCAGTCCCACAGCTCGACGACGTCGGGCGGCTGGGTGCCGGCGACCAGGACCGCCTGCCCGCCGTGGTCGCCGTGCCACAGCACCGGGGCCCGCCCGGCCGCGGTCACGGTGAGGGTGTGCGGGCGCTCGACGTCGACCAGGACGGGCAGCCCGACACCGAGGGCGTCGCTGATCCGCAGCAGGGTGGCGATGCTCGGGTTGCCTTCGCCGTGCTCGATGGTGATGACCATGCGGCGGCTGACCCCGGAGCGGTCGGCCAGCTCATCCAGGGTCCAGCCGCGGGCGGTCCGGTGCTGCCGAACCCGCTGTCCGATCACCTCGTTGACTGCGACCACTTCGGCCGTCATCTGTGCCGCCTCCTCTTGCGTCGTCCCCGCCGCACTCATCTACGCTGCCTCCAATAGTGCAACATAATGCATCAGGAGGTGCGGTGATGGCTGTGCAGGGGCGCCGGTCGAGCGACGCGGGGCTGCGGGTGGAGACCCGGCTGGCGGTCCTCGGCCGCGGGGGCTCCGAGCCCGGGCGGCCGTTGAACGTCCCGATCATCCCAGCGTCGAACTTCCGCGCCGCACCGGACGGGGGCGCCGGCCGGGAGTACTCCCGCGACGACGGCACCCCCGGCTGGGAGGCGCTCGAGGAGCTGGTCGGCGACCTCGAGGGTGGCCCGGCAATCGCCTTCTCCTCCGGGATGGCCGCGATCGCCGCGGTGCTCGAGTCGCTGCCGGTCGGCGCCCGGGTGGTCACGCCCCGGGACAGCTACACCGGACTGCGCGCCCTGCTCGCCGATGGTGCTGCGGCCGGCGGTCGCTGGCAGGTGCGCACCGTCGACATGACCGACGCCGAGGCGCTCGCCGCGGCGGTCGCCGACTCCGACCTGGTGTGGCTGGAGACGCCGAGCAATCCGCTGCTCGACGTCGTCGACATCGCCGAGGTCGCCACGGCCGCGCGAGCGGCCGGTGCCCTCGTCGCGGTGGACAACACCTTCGCCACCCCGCTGCTGCAGAACCCGCTGTCCCTCGGCGCGGACTTCGTGGTGCACAGCGCGACGAAGTCCATCGGCGGGCACTCCGACCTGCTGCTCGGCGTCGTGGTCTGCGGGCGCGAGGACGACCACGAGCGGGTGGCCCGCCGCCGCGAGGTCGCCGGGGCCACCCCCGGCGCACTCGAGGCCTACCTGGCACTGCGCGGCGCCCGCACCCTGGCCGTGCGGCTGCGCCAGGAGCAGGACTCCGCCGGCGAGCTCGCCCGCCGGCTTTCCGCGCATCCCGCGGTCGGCCGGGTGCGCTACCCGGGCCTACCCGGGGACCCGCATCATGATCGTGCCGCCCACCAGATGCGCGGCTTCGGCACCGTGCTCAGCTTCGAGCTGGCCGACGCCGGCGCCGCCGACGCCGTCTGCGCCGCGCTGCGGGTCATCTCGCACGCCACCAGCCTCGGCGGCGTGGAGTCCACCATCGAACGGCGCGCGAAGCTCCCCGGCCAGGAACACGTCCCGGCCGGCCTGCTGCGCCTGAGCGTCGGCTGCGAGCACGTCGAGGACCTGTGGGACGACCTCACCGCCGCCCTCGACGCCACCGCAGCCCCTGCCACCCGTCCGAACGCCGACGCCCGGAACCACCCGTGATCGACACCGAACTCCCCACCACCCCGTCGGTCAGCCTCCTGGCCCGCGGATTGGCCGCCTGCCTGGCCTCGGTCACCGAGGTGCCGGTGGCCGAAGTGCCGCTGCCCGCCGGCGACCTGCAGCAGGCTCTGGGTGCGTGGCGGTCCTGGCTGGCCGGACATGGCTCGGGTCTGGTGCCCATCGCCGATCCCGCCAGCTTCCAGTGGGCCGGGTGGTGGCTGCCGATCGTGCAGGCCGCCGACACGGAGGTCGCCACGGTGGCTTTCGGTACACCGCCGGGCATCGTGCTCAGCCCGCAGGACCCCGCGCTGCTGGGCCGGGCCACCGCTGACCTGCCCATCACCGCGGCCTACGCCGTCGCCTCCCTCGACCCGGTGCTCCGCACAGCGACGGCGACGCCCGGTCTGCACGGCACCGTCGAGGGCCTGGCGGTCGCACCCGCGGCCGAGGCGGAAATGCGCCTGCTCCAGGTCGCCTCCGCCCTGACCGGTCGTGGACTGGACGGTGACCGGTACGCCGCCGGCGCAGGCACCTTCAGCCCCCTCGCCGGCCACCGCCCCGGCTACGACCTGACCCTCATGGCCGCCGAGGTCCTCGACGAGCTCATCGCCGCTGGGCACGCCGTCGACTTCGCCGCCACGCGCCGCAACGTCCTCACCCGCGGCATCGACGTCAACGCCCTCGTCGGCTCCACCTTCCGCATCGGCCACGTGCTGTGCGCGGGCCGACGGCTGTGCGAGCCCTGTGTCCACCTGGACCGGCTCAGCGGGCCCGGCCTGCTCCGGCCACTCATCCACAAGGGCGGACTGCGGGTGGACGTCCTCACCGACGGCGAGATCCGCCTCGGAGCACCGATCCGGCCCGCCTGACCCGACTGGAGCCGCCCGTGCCCAACAGCACCGCCTTCGCCATCGTCGACGCGTTCACCACCGAACGCCCGTTCTCGGGCAACCCGGCCGGTGTGCTGCTGCTCGACGAGTTCCCCGATCCCGGCTGGATGCAAGGCGTGGCGAACGAGCTGGCACAAGCAGAGACCGCGTTCCTCGCCCCCGGCGAGCACGGCGCGTTCCGGCTGCGCTGGTTCACCCCGGTGGCCGAGGTCGCGCTGTGCGGGCACGCCACGCTGGCCAGCGCCCACTGGCTCTGGGAGTCCGGCGCCCTGCAGCAGGAGGCGGTCACCTTCACGACCCGAAGCGGGCAGCTCACCGCCGCGCGTGCCGACGACCGGATCGTGCTCGACTTCCCCGCGGTCCCCGCCACGCAGGTGACGCCGTCCCCAGAGCTCCTGGCCGCCCTCGCAGGCCCGATCCCCGTGTGGGCGGGAGTCACCGACCATCCCGATGCCGGTGAGCGCAACATGCTCGCCGTCCTCGAGTCGGAAGACGCCGTACGCGGCCTCACTCCCGATCTGCAGGCGGTGATGCGCTTGCCGGTCGGCGGCCTGATCGTCACCGCCCGGCGTCGGGCCGGCGGAGTCGTGTCGCGCTACTTCGCCCCCGCCTACGGGATCCCGGAGGACCCGGTGACCGGGTCAGCCCACTGCACGATCGGCCCCTACTGGCGTGCCGCGCACTCGGGACCACGCTGTCCGCCGAGCAGGCGTCCCCGCGCGGAGGAGAACTGACCGTCACCACCACCGACACCGAACGGGCCGTTCTCACGGGAAGGGCGCGCACAGCAGCCACCGGATCCCTGCACTGACTGTGAGCATGGCGGGGCCAGTCCGCTTCTGATGGGCTGGTGGCCGGCGACGGCGGGTGTGACCCATGCACTGACTGGCTTCGTGCCTTCTTCGCCTACGCGTCGTCCAAGGCGGGCATGCACGGCCTCGGGCGCACCGTCGCCGCCGCCTACGCCGGCAGGGGGATCCGGGTCAACACGGCGATCCCGCCTTACACGGAGACGGGACTCGTGTCAGCCATCGCCGAGGACCTGGCCGCCCGCGCCGCGATCGTCGGCCGGATCCCCATGCGTCGCGCCGGCACGCCCGCCGACCTGGAGGGCGTCTACGTGTTCCTCGCCGGCGACGAGTCCGCGTTCGTGACCGGCGGCGCGTTCGCCGTCGACAGCGGCATGACGACTTGTAGCGATGCGTCGGCGGACGAGCGTTCCGCTCAATGGCAGAGGCGTGTGTCTGGGTGACGCCGGTCACCGATGCTCGTCGGGTCACCGTCGACCTCAGCCGGGAGTAGCCATGAGCTTCGAGTACCTGATCGATCCGTCCACGGGCCCGCAGTGGAAGGGCCAGCTCCCCGGCAAGCCGGTGCCCTACGTCCTCCGCAAGGGCGAGGGCGAGACCGCCATGCTCTTCCGCGACCTGTTCACCGTGCTCCTGTCGGGCGACGAGACCGAGAACCAGTTCGGGATCATCACCGCCGACTCCCCCGCCGGCGACGTCATCCCGACGCACTCGCACGACAAGACCCACGAGACGTTCTACGTCATCGAGGGCAAGGTGAAGCTCTTCTACGAGGACGCCGAGGGCCACAAGCAGTCCTCCCTGCTCGCCCCCGGGGACTTCGGCTACGTGCCGGCCGGCTTCGCGCACGCATACCAGATCGTCGAGGACGCCCGGATGATGGGCACGCTCTCCGGCGGTTTCGAGCGGTTCTTCCAGCACATGGGCACGCCCACCGACCACGCCACCAAGGACCAGCCGCCCTTCATCCCGGACTTCCCGCGCATGCAGGCGGCGGCGCAGCAGCACAACATGCAGTTCATGCCGGACTACACCTGGCCCGAGGCCTGACGCGACGCCGGTCGCGCCGCCCCGAACCCGCTGACGCCCCACCGGGCGCGGTCCACGGGACCGCGCCCGGTCCCGTGAGGAGAGCCGTGCCCCCGCCCGCCCTGCCGCTCCCACCCGCGGCCCACGAGCTGCCCCTGCCCCCGCCCCGCCCGGGGCCCGGCGGCACCCGCGTCCTCCTCGGCGTCCCCTACGCGGCCCTGCCCGGGGCCCGCCCGCTGGAGCTGGACCTGTACCTGCCGGCCGGCACGACCCGCGCGCCGGTGGTCGTCTTCCTGCACGGTGGCGGCTGGCGGCTGGGCAGCCGGCACACCGCCGGCCCGATGTACCCGAACACCTCGCCGACGCCGTTCGAACGGGTCGCCCTGGCCGGGATCGCCGTCGCCAGCATCGACTACCGGCTCTCCGGCGAAGCCACGTTCCCCGCCCAGGTGCACGACGCGAAGGCCGCCGTCCGCTGGCTGCGCGCCCGGGCCGACGAGCTCGGGGTCGACGGCGGCCGGATCGCTGCCTGGGGCGAGTCGGCCGGCGGGCACCTCGCCGAGCTGCTCGGGCTGGTCACCGACGCGGGCCTCGAGGGAGACGTCGGCGTGACGGGCCCGTCCAGCGAGGTCACGGCCGTGGCCGCCTGGTACGCCCCCAGCGATGTCGCCGCGGTCGCCACGGACACCGGCGCCGACCCGCTGGACGGGGGCACGCGTGAGTCCCAGCTGCTGGGGGCCGCGGCACCGAACGTGCCGCAGCTGGCGGCCGCGGCGAGCCCGGTCAACCACGTCTCCCCCGCCGCGCCGCCGTTCCTGCTGCTGCACGGCAGCGCCGACCGCTTCGTCCCGCCCGTGCAGAGCGAGCGGATGGCCGCCGCCCTGCAGGGCGCGGGCGCCGACGTCGAGCTGCACCTGCTCGACGGCGCCGACCACATGTGGCTGGGCGCGCCGAACGCCGCCGCCCTCGCCCTGGACCTGACCACCGGCTGGCTGCAGGAGCACCTCGCCGCCGGCAACGACGAGGAGGACCGATGAGGATCGTGGGCATCCGCCGCCACGGCGGACCCGTGGAGGTGGCGTCGCTGTCCGGCGACGGCACGCAGGTGACCGTCGTCGCCGGCCTGGAGGAGTTCTGGGCCGACGCCCCCGGCCACCTCTCCCGGGTGGCCGGCGGGGACACGGTGCCGGTCGCCGACGTGCAGCTCGTACCGCCGGTGCTGCCCGGCGCGCGAGTGGTCTGCATCGGGCTGAACTACCTCAAGCACGTCGCCGAGGGCTCCTTCCGCGACCAGGAGATCCCGCCGTACCCGACGCTCTTCGCCCGGTGGACGCAGTCATTGACGGTCGGCGGCGCGGAGGTGCCGGTGCCGGCCGACGAGGACGGCCTGGACTGGGAGGGGGAGGTGATGGCGTACGTGGGCGCCCCCCTGGTCGACGCCACCCCGGACGAGGCGCTGGCCGCCGTCGTCGGCTACTCGACCTTCAACGACCTGACCTCGCGGCGGGCGCAGAAGCTCACCAGCCAGTGGATCCTCGGCAAGAACGGGGACAGCTCCGGCCCGCTCGGCCCGATGGTCCCCGCCGCGGAGGTCGGCGACCTGCGCGACGGGCTGCGGGTCCGCACGCGGGTCAACGGCGAGACCGTCCAGGACGGGCGCACCGACGAGATGGTCTACACCGTCGGGGACACCTTGGCGCACGTCTCCCGCACGTTCACCCTGCGCCCGGGCGACCTGCTGGCCACCGGCACGCCGTCGGGCGTCGGCTACGCCCGCACGCCTCCCTGGCTGCTGCAGCCCGGCGACGTCGTCGAGGTGGAGATCGATCGGCTCGGCGTCCTGCGCAACACGGTCGTCGGCAACGAGGCCCGGAGCGCCCGGTGAGCGGCGAGTTCCGGCAGTACCTCTTCCCCCACGACCACCCGCGGCTGGCCGAGGTCCGGGGCATGGACCCGTACGCCTACCGCGAGCACGCCCGGACGCCCGGCACCTTCACCGGGGGCCTGGTCGAGGGGTGGACGCCGCTCTACCGCACCGAGTTCCGCGGCGTCACCGAGGACGGCACGCTCCGCGAGGGGCTGTACCCCTTCGAGCCCGCCCGCCCGGGCGAGGAGGCACCGGTCGAGGCGATGGTCGCCGCCGCGCACGACCTGCTCGCGGTCCTGGACGACGAGGGCCGGGAGCGGCTCTGCTTCGACGCCGACGCCGTCGAGTGGCAGACCTGGGCCAACCCCGAGTTCATGCAGTTCGACACCGGGCTCCGGCTGGACCTGCAGCCCGACGTCGTGCGCGAGAGGGCGTTGGCCCTCATGCGCGCCTCCCTCTCCCCCGAGGGCTACGAGCTCGCGCACGCGATGATGCTGATCAACGGGTTCCTCGGCGAGGTCGTCGACCTCGAGACGGTCCTCAACGAGTTCAGCTACAACGTCGCCCTCTACGGGACGCCGGACCTGCGGGCGCCGTGGGGCTGGCAGCTGTTCGGCCACCACTGCGCGGTCAACTGCCTGGTGGTCGAGGGCCGCATGGTCGTCTCGCCGGTGTTCCTCGGCGCCGAGCCGGACGAGATCGACGAGGGCCCGCGCGCCGGGTTGGCCGACGTGTTCTCCGACCGGATAGCGCTCGGCACCGAGCTGATGGCGGCGCTGGATCCCGAGCAGCGCCGCGCGGCCACCGTCTACGAGCAGATGGTCGACCCGGCGATGCCACCCGGGCGGGTGCACCCCGGCGACGAACGGCACCTGGCGGGCGCCTTCCAGGACAACCGGGTCATCCCGTTCGAGGGCATCCGCGTCGCCGACCTGCCGGCCGCGGCGCAGGAGACCGCGCTGCGGATCGCCGAGTCGTTCGTGCGGCTGCTGCCCGAGGGCCCCCGTGCCGCTCGCCTGCGCGAGGTCGAGCAGCACCTCGGTGAGACGTGGTTCAGCTGGATCGGGGGCTGGCAGCCCGGTGACGTCTTCTACTACCGGCTCCAGTCGCCGGTGCTGATCGCGGAACTGGACCACCACTGCGGCGTCTTCCTGGACTACGACACCCCGAAGCCGTTCCACATCCACACCGTGCTGCGCACGCCGCACGGCAACGACTACGGCCGTGCGTGGGTCCGGCAGTGGCAGGAGCGGAACCCCCCGGCCTGAGACGCGGACGGGGAGGTTCCGCTCTGCCGGCCAATGGCAACGGACTACATCGGCGTGATCCCTGCCACCGATCCTGGACCCGGCGCGCGAAGGTCCCCGCCCGCAGGACCGCCGCCTCCCCGCCCCCTCGCTCGTCCACCCGCCCACGCGGGTGGTGCCCCCGACAGGAGTCCTCATGACCACCGTGCCCGCCCGCGTCCCGGTGCTGATCGTCGGCGGCGGCCCCAGCGGCCTCGCGGCGGCGATCGAGCTCGGTCGCCGCGGCGTCGAGGTGCTCGTCGTCGAGCCGCGCACCGAGCTGGACCCGCTGCGCCCCCGCGCGAAGACGACCAGCGTCCGGACCATGGAGCACCTGCGCCGCTGGGGCATCGCCGACCGGCTGCGGGCCGCCGCCCCGCTGCCGGTCTCCTACGCGCAGGACGTCGTCTTCGTCACCGGTCTGTTCGGCTCGGAGATCACCCGTTTCCCGAACGCCTTCGGCCTGTGGTGCCGGCCGCAGGAGGTCGCCGCCGAGGCCGGGCAGCAGGCGCCGCAGTCGCTGGTCGAGCAGGTCCTCCGCGAGGCGGCCGCCGAGCTGCCGAGCGTCACCCTCCTGGTGGGCTGGCGGGCGGCCGCGGTCCTCGACGGGCCCGTCGAGGCGCAGGCGGTGCTCGAGGACCCCACCGGCGTGCCGCACCGGGTCACCGCCGATTACCTGCTGGGCTGCGACGGCAGCGGCGGGATCACCCGCGCCGCGATCGGCGCCCGGTACGAGGGCTCCTCCGGCACGCTGCCCAACCTGAGCATCACCTTCCGCAGCCGGGCCCTCGAGGAGCGCGAGCTGTGCGCCCTGGGTGTGCACTACTGGGTCATCGGCGCCGAGCGCGGCGGTCTCATGGGCCGGCTGGACCTCGACGGCACCTGGTGGGCGATCGTGCAGGGCGTCGACACCCGCACCGAGGGCGTCGACCCGGTCGCGCTCGTGCGGACCCTCGTCGGCGCCGACGTGGACGTCGAGGTGCTGGCCACCGACCCGTGGTCGGCGCGGATGCTCCTGGTGGACCGGTACCGCGGCGAGCGGGTCTTCCTCGTCGGCGATGCCGCCCACCTCAACCCGCCGTGGGGCGGGCACGGCTTCAACACCTGCGTCGGCGACGCGGTCAACCTCGGCTGGAAGCTCGCCGCCGTCCTGCAGGGCTGGGCGCCCGCGTCGCTCCTGGACAGCTACGAGGTGGAGCGGCGGCCGGTGGCCCACCGGACGATCGGCGCGGCCGGCGCGCAGGAGTCGTTCCTGGCGCCCTCGTTCGCCGAGGCCGACCTCGACGACCCCGGGACCGCGGGGCAGCTGCTGCGCAGCGACCTCGCCCGCCGGCTGCAGGTGAAGGACGGCGAGTTCCACAGCCTGGGCCTCGTGCTCGGCTACGACTACGCCGGCTCCCCGGTCGTCGTCCCCGACGGCGCCCCCGTGCCGGGACCTGAACTCGGCACCTACAGCCCATCGGCCCACGCCGGGGCCCGGTTGCCGCACACCTGGCTGCCCGACGGCACATCGGTCTACGACCTGCTCGGCGACGGCTTCGCCCTCCTCCGGCTCGCCGGCGGCGGCGCCGCGGCGGACCTGACCGCGGCGGCGGAGCGGCTGCGGATCCCGCTGCGCACCGTCGACCTGACCCACCTGCCGGAGCTACGCCCGCGGTACTCCGCCGACCTGGTGCTCGTGCGGCCCGACCAGCACGTCGCCTGGCGCGGGGACCGGATCACGGACCCCGAGCACCTGCTGCACGTCGTCGTCGGGGACGACGGCCGCACCCCCCTTCCCGTCCCGTCCGCGCTCGAGGAGCTCGCCCGATGACCGGTCCCTTCCCTGATGGCTTCCTCTGGGGCGCCGCCACCGCCGCCCACCAGGTCGAGGGCGGCAACGTCAACAACGACCACTGGGAGCTCGAGCACGCCGAGCACTCCCCCTTCGCCGAGCCGAGCGGCGACGCCTGCGACTCCTGGCACCGGTGGCCCGAGGACCTCGACCTCGTGGCCGGCGCCGGCCTGAACACCTACCGGTTCAGCCTCGAGTGGAGCCGCATCGAGCCGGCCGAGGGCGAGTTCTCCCGGGCGAACCTGGACCACTACCGGCGGATCCTCGACGGCTGCCGCGACCGCGGGCTCACCCCGATCGTCACGCTCGTCCACTTCACGATGCCCCGGTGGCTGCTGCACGACGGCGGCTGGACCGGCGCCCGGACCGGCGACCGCATCGCGCGGTTCACCGAGTACGTGGCCCCGGCCCTGCGCGACGCCAGCTACGTCGCCACGCTCAACGAGCCCAACCTGATGGCGGCCCAGCCGGTGATGGGTGCGATGGCGCGCCGCGGCGAGCCGATCAAGGGCCTCCCCCGACCCGACCAGGGCGTCGCCGAGGCCCTGCTGGAGCTGCACCGCCGCAGCATGGAGGTCCTCCGCGGTGCCGGCTCCCCACCGGCCGGCATGACGCTGGTCGGCCGGGAGCACATCGCCGAGGACGGCGGCGAGGAGCGGATGCAGGAGGACCGCGCGGCCTTCGAGGACCAGTTCTTCGCCGCGGCCGCGGACGACGACTGGCTGGGCCTGCAGATCTACACCTGCGCGCGGTTCGGCCCGGACGGCCTGATCGCCCCCGCTCCGGAGCTGCAGACCCTCGCTCACGGCATGGAGCGCCGGCCGCAGGCGCTGGGGGCCGCCGTGCGGCGGGCCGCCGAGGTGCTGCCGGACACACCGCTGCTGGTCACCGAGAACGGCATCGCCACCGCGGACGACGACGACCGCATCGCCTTCACCGACGAGGCGCTGCGCAGACTGGCCGCGGCGATCGCCGACGGCGCCGACGTGCGGGGCTACGTGCACTGGAGCCTGCTGGACAACTTCGAGTGGATGCTCGGCTACCGGCCCACCTTCGGCCTGGTCGCCGTCGACCGGGAGACATTCGCCCGCAGCCCCAAGCCGAGCCTCGCCTGGCTGGGCGGCGTCGCCGGCCGCAACGGCCTTCCTGCATCCTGACCTGGTGTTCAACTCGACGCACCGACGGCGCAACCCGCTCACCGGCGAGTGGGTCCTCGTCTCCCCGCACCGGACCGCGCGTCCCTGGCAGGGGCAGGTCGAGGACCCGGCGGTGCCCCGGCTGCCCGCCTACGACCCCGGCTGCTACCTCTGCCCGGGCAACGAGCGGGCCGGCGGGCAGCGCACCCCGCGGTACGACGGCACCTTCGTCTTCGACAACGACTTCGCGGCGCTGACCCCGGACGTGCCGGCCGCGGCCACGGACCGATCCGGCCTGCTGGTCGCCGAGAGCGAGCGCGGCGTCTGCCGGGTGGTCTGCTACTCGCCCCGGCACGACCTCGCGCTCGGGCAGCTGCCGGAGGACCAGATTCGCGGGGTGGTGGACACCTGGGCCGACCAGTACACCCAGCTCGGCGGGCTGGACTGGGTCAGCTGGGTGCAGGTGTTCGAGAACCGCGGCGCGGCCATGGGCGCCAGCAACCCCCACCCGCACGGCCAGATCTGGGCGCAGGAACGGCTGCCCACCGAGGCGGTGCGCGAGCTCGCCACCCAGCAGGCCGCCGCCGAGGCGGGGAGCTGCCTGCTCTGCGAGTACCTGGCCGTCGAGGAGGCCGACGGCGAACGCGTCGTCTTCCGCGACGAGCACGTCACCGTGCTGGTCCCCTTCTGGGCGGTCTGGCCGTTCGAGACCCTCGTGCTGCCGCGCGCCCACTGCGGCGCGGTGCCCGACCTCGATGGCGCCCGGCGGGACGCGCTGGCCGGCGCGCTGGGCCGGCTCGCCCGCTGCTACGACGGGCTCTTCGGGGTGCCCTTCCCGTACACGATGGGCCTGCACCAGCGCCCCACCGACGGGCGCGAGCACCCGGGCTGGCACCTGCACGGGCACTTCTACCCGCCGCTGCTGCGCTCGGCGACGGTGCGCAAGTTCATGGTCGGTTACGAGATGCTCGCGCAGCCGCAGCGCGATCTCACCCCCGAGAGCGCGGCCGCCCGGCTGCGGGAGGTGACCGCGTGACCGGCGTCGCGGCTCGCGAGACCTTCGCCCGGACCGTAGGTGGCGAGCCCGATCTCGTCGTCCGCTCCCCCGGGCGGGTCAACCTGATCGGCGAGCACACCGACTACAACGACGGCTTCGTGCTCCCGGCCGCCCTGGACCGGGGCACGGTCGTCGCGGCCCGCCGGCGGTCCGACGGCCGGCTGCGGACGACCGCCGTGCGCATGGGCGGGAACGACGACCGGGCGGTGGCCGACCTGCGGCCGCAGGAGGGCGCCGGCTGGTCCCGCTACGTGGCCGGGGCCGCGGCCGTGCTCCAGGACGAGGGGCACCAGCTGACGGGCGCGGACCTGGTGATCGACAGCGATCTGCCGATCGGGGCCGGCCTCTCCTCGTCCGCGTCGCTGGAGCTCGGCGTGATGGTCGCGCTGCTGGCGCTGACCGGGGACGCGCTCCCGCCGGAGACGCTGGCCCGCCTCGGCCAGCGGGTGGAGAACGAGGTCATCGGCGTGCGCACCGGCATCATGGACCAGCTCGCGATCGCCGGCGGCGTCGCCGGGCACGCGGTGCTCGTCGACTGCCGCAGCCTCGCCACCGAGGCGGTCCCCGTGCCGGCCGGGACGGCGATCCTCGTCCTCGACAGCGCCGTTCCGCGCACCCTGGCCGGGTCCGCGTACAACGACCGGCGGGCCGAGTGCGAGGCCGCGGTCGCCACGCTGCGCGTGGTCGAACCCGGTCTGCGGGCCCTGCGCGACGTCTCCCCCGACCTGCTGGCCGAGCACGCGCACCTCCTCGACGACGTGCAGCTGCGCCGGGCGCGGCACGTCGTCGGGGAGAACGCCCGGGTGCTCGCCGCCGCCGACGCGCTCCGGCGCGGGGACGCGCCCGCCTTCGGGGAGCTGATGGACCGGTCGCACGCCTCGCTGCGCGACGACTACGAGGTGAGCGTCCCGGAGCTGGACGCACTGGTCGGCATCGCCCGCGGCACGGCAGGCGTGCTCGGGGCGCGGCTGACCGGGGCCGGCTTCGGGGGGTGCGCGGTGGCGCTGGTGGAGCGCGACTCCGCGGCAGCGGCGGCCGCGGCGATCACCGCGGCCTACCGATCGGCGACGGGCCGGCCGGGAGAGGCGACGATCTGCACGCCGTCGGACGGCACCGGGGTGGTGTGACCGCGCGGGCGCTCCGAGGGGGTCCGGGCGGTCGGCCCCGCGTCCGGGAGCCGACCGCCCGAACTGATCAGCCCGAGCCGGAAACCGGGCCGATCCGCCGGTCCGCCGCCGCCCACGCGGCCGCCGCACCGGACGAGGGGAGGTACGTGCGCGTCTCCTGGGTGGCCCGGAGGAGCGCTCGCAACTCGGCGAGCCCTCCCTCGAGCACCCCGGCGGCACGGGCCTGGACCAGGGCGTTGCCCAGGGCCGCGGCCTCGACCGGGCCGGCGACCACCGGCAGGCCGCACGCGTCCGCGGTGAGCTGGCACAGCAACTCGTTGCGGGCGCCCCCGCCGACCAGGTGCACCACCTCGACGTCCCGGCCGGAGAGCTCCGCCGCCCGGCGGACGGTGCGCCGGTAGGCCAGCGCCAGGCTGTCGAGGATGCAGCGCACCGTCTCGGCCTGGCTCTGCGGTGGGGTCTGGCCGGTCTCCCGGCAGACCGCGGCGATGCGCGCCGGCATGTCCCCCGGCGGCAGGAACCGGGAGTCGTCGGGATCGACGACCGCGGTGAAGGCCGGCACCCGGGCCGCCGCGGCGAGCAGGTCGGCCAGGTCCGCGGGCAGGCCGGCGGCCGCCCAGGTGCGCACCGACTCCTGCAGCAGCCACAGCCCCATCACGTTGCGCAGGTAGCGCACCGTGCCGTCGACCCCGAGCTCGTTGGTGAACCCGGCCCGGCGGCTGTCCTCGGTGAGGACCGGAGCGTCCAGCTCGAGGCCGACCAGCGACCACGTGCCGCACGAGACGTAGGAGTACCGGTCGGACTCCGCAGGCACCCCGACCACCGCCGACGCCGTGTCGTGCGACCCGACCGCGGTCACCGGGACCGGCCCGGCCAGACCCGTCTCGGCGAGCACCTCGGCGGTCAGCTCCCCCAACCGCTCCCCCGGCTGCCGCAGCGGTGGCAGCAGCCCCCGGTCCAGACCGAGCCGGTCGACGACGTCCCACGCCCACTCCCGGGTCGTCGCGTCGAGCAACCCGGTGGTGGAGGCGTTGGTGACCTCCGCGCCCACCGCGCCGGTGAGCCAGTACGCCAGCAGGTCGGGGACCAGCAACGCCGTCCGGGCGGCGGCGAACTGCGCGCTCCCCCGGGCCGCGGCAAGCTGGAACACCGTGTTGAACGGCAGGTGCTGCAGGCCGTTGACCCGGTACAGCTCGTCGGGCGGGACGACCGCGTGCACGTCCGGCACCGCGGTGGCGTGCCGGCCGTCGCGGTAGTGCAGCGGGTTGCCCAGCAGCGCGCCGTCGGCGTCCAGCAGCCCGACGTCGACCGCCCAGCTGTCGATGCCGACCCCGTCCAGCCGGCCGGCGTCCCGGCCGGCCGCCCGCAACCCGTCGAGCACGCCGGCGTAGAGCCCGAGCACGTCCCAGTGCAGGGTGCCCGCCGTGCGCACCGGCCGGTTCGGGAAGCGGTGCACCTCGTGCAGGTCGAGCCGATCCGGGCGCACCGTCGCGGCCATCACCCGGCCGCTGGAGGCGCCGAGGTCGACGGACGCGAAGGCGGGCATCAGCGGAGGAAGGCGCCGGCGACGCCGGAGTCGACCGGGATGTGCAGCCCGGTGGTGCGGGTGAGCTCGCCACCGGTGAGCGCGAAGACGGCGTCGGCCACGTGGTCGGGCAGCACCTCGCGCTTGAGCAGCGTGCGCTGGGCGTAGAACTCGCCGAGCTCCTCCTCCTTGACCCCGTAGACGGCCGCGCGCTGCGCACCCCACCCACCGGCGAAGATGCCCGAGCCGCGCACGACCCCGTCGGGGTTGATGCCGTTGACCCGGATCTGGTGCGGCCCGAGCTCCGCCGCCAGCAGCCGCACCTGGTGCGCCTGGTCGGCCTTGGTGGCGCCGTAGGCGAGGTTGTTCGGGCCGGCGAACAGCGAGTTCTTGCTGGAGATGTAGACGACGTCGCCGCCCATGCCCTGCTCGATCATGATGCGCGCCGCCTCGCGGGAGACGAGGAAGCTGCCCTTGGCCATGACGTCGTGCTGCAGGTCCCAGTCGGCCTCGGTGGTCTCCAGCAACGGCTTGGAGATCGACAGCCCGGCGTTGTTGACCACCAGGTCGACGCCGCCGAACGCGAGGGAGGCCTCGCGGAAGGCGGTGGCCACGGCCTCGGCGTCGCTGACGTCGGCGGCCACGCCGAGCGCGACGTCGGACGAGCCGATCTCCTCCGCGGCGACCTGCGCCCTGGCGAGGTCCAGGTCGGCGACGACGACGCAGGCGCCCTCGCGGGCCAGCCGCTGGGCGATCGCCTTGCCGATGCCGCTGGCCGCGCCGGTGACCAGCGCCACCCGGGACGCCAGCGGCTTGGGCTTCGGCATGCGCTGGAGCTTGGCTTCCTCCAGCGACCAGTACTCGATGCGGAACTTCTCGCTCTCGTCGATCGGCGCGTAGCTGGAGACCGCCTCGGCGCCGCGCATCACGTTGATGGCGTTGACGTAGAACTCACCGGCCACCCGCGCGGTCTGCTTGTTGGCGCCGAAGCTGAACATGCCCACGCCCGGCACCAGCACGATCGCCGGGTCGGCGCCGCGCATGGCCGGGCTGTCCGGGGTGGCGTGCCGGGAGTAGTAGGCCGCGTACTCGGCGCGGTATTCCTCGTGCAGCTCCTTCAGCCGCGCGACGACGTCCTCCACCGGGGCGTCGGCCGGCAGGTCGACGACCATCGGGCGCACCTTGGTGCGCAGGAAGTGGTCCGGGCAGGAGGTGCCCAGCGCGGCGAGGGGGGCGAGCTTCTCGCGGGAGAGGAACTCCAGGACGACGTCGGAGTCGGTGAAGTGGCCGACCTGCGGCTTGTCGGTGGAGGCCAGTCCGCGGATCACCGGCGCGAGCGCGGCGGCCTTGGCGCGGCGCTGCTCCTGCGGCAGCGGCTCGAAGCCGGGGACGACGGCGCCGAACGGCTCGGCCTTCCCCTTCTCGGCGAGGAACGCCTCCGCAGTGCGGATGATCTCGAGGCTGTTGGCCTCGCACTCCTCGCTGGTGGCGCCCCACGCGGTGATGCCGTGCCCACCGAGGATGCAGCCGATCGCCTGCGGGTTCTTCTCCTTGATCGCGGCGATGTCCAGGCCGAGCTGGAAACCGGGCCGGCGCCACGGCACCCAGACCACGCGGTCGCCGAAGCACTCGCGGGTGAGCGCCTCGCCGTCGGCCGCCGTCGCCAGGGCGATGCCGGAGTCCGGGTGGAGGTGGTCGACGTGCGCGGCGTCGACGAGGCCGTGCATCGCGGTGTCGATCGACGGTGCGGCGCCACCGCGGCCGTGCAGGCAGAAGTCGAAGGCGTGGACCATCTCGTCCTCGCGGTCGACACCCGGGTAGACGTCGACGAGCGAGCGGAGCCGGTCCAGCCGGAGGACGGCGAGGCCGGCCTCCTTCAGGGTGCCCAGGTCGCCGCCGGAGCCCTTGACCCAGAGCAGCTCGACCGGCTGCCCGGTGACCGGGTCGGTCTCGCTGCCCTTGGCGGAGGTGTTGCCGCCGGCGTAGTTGGTGTTGCGCGGATCGGCGCCCAGCCGGTTGCTGCGCTCGATGAGGTCACTGACCACGGGGTTGCTCACGTTCGGGAGTCCTCTCTTGATGGCGTTTCGTGCCCAGCCGTGGCCCCCTGCAGGGCCCCGCCGCGAGCGGAGCGAGTGGCGGGGGGGCAGGGGGTCCTTTCTCAGGCGCCCCAGCCGGCCTGCTGGCCGCCGACGCGCTCGCGCTCGATGCGCTGCTGGTAGCCGCTGCGCGCATAGGCCGCGTAGGGGTCGGGGTCCAGGCCCTGGGACTCCCGCAGCTCGCCCAGCAGCGGGCGGACGTCGGTGCTGAACGCGTCCATGAGCACCGAGTGCGCGTCGAGCACCTCACCGGCCTGCTGCGCGGCCGCCAGGGCCTCGCGGTCGACCAGCAGCGCCTTCGCCGTCGCCTCCTGGACGTTCATCACCGAACGGATCTGCCCGGGGATCTTCTTCTCCAGGTTGTGGCACTGGTCGAGCATGAAGTTGACGCCGGACTCCGGGCGGAGCGCGTCGTTGCCGACGATCTCGTTCATGATCCGGAACAGCTGGAACGGGTCGGCCGAGCCGACGATGAGGTCGTCGTCGGCGTAGTTGCGGGAGTTGAAGTCGAAGGCGCCCAACCGCCCGGCCCGCAGCAGCTGCATGACGATGAACTCGATGTTGGTGCCCGGGGCGTGGTGCCCGGTGTCGAGGACGACCGTGGCCTGCTCCCCCAGCGCCAGGCAGTGCACCAGCGAGGTGCCCCAGTCGGGGATGTCCATCGCGTAGAAGTGCGGCTCGAAGAACTTGTACTCGAGCAGGATGCGGTGCTCCGGGTCGAGCATCGCGTAGATCTGCTGGAGGGAGTCGGCCAGCCGGTCCTGCCGGGAGCGGAGGTCGTCCTGGCCCGGGTAGTTGGTGCCGTCGGGCAGCCAGATCTTGAGGTCGGTGGAGCCGGTCTGGCGCATGACCTCGATGCACTGCGCGTGGTGCTCGACCGCGCGGCGGCGCACCGCCGGGTCGGCGTGGGTGAGCGAGCCCAGCTTGTACTCGTCGTCCTGGAACAGGTTCGAGTTGATCGCGCCGATCGTGACGCCGAGGTCGCGGGCGTGTGCGGCCAGCTTGCCGTAGTCGTCGACGAGGTCCCACGGGATGTGCAGCGAGACCCGCGGTGCCGCCCCCGTGTACCGGTGCACCTGGGCGGCGTCCTCGAGCTTTTCGTAGGGGTCGCGGGCGACGCCCGGCTGGCCGAACACCTTGAACCGGGTGCCGGAGTTGCCGAACGCCCAGGACGGGAGCTCGATGGTCTGGTCGGCCAGCGCCGCGAGGGCGCCGGTGCGGAGGTCGGTCACGGGCGTGCTCCGTTCGAGTGCGGGGGTGGTGCCTGCTCGAGCGCCGCGATCTGGGCGTCGAGGTCGAAGACGAGATCGAGCTGCTGCTTGGCGCGGCCGTCGCCGCCGGGCAGGTCGAAGAAGGGCGCCATCTCGGCCTCCCACCGGGCGCTCACGTCGGTGGCGTCCATGGCCGCTTGCGCGGCGGCGAGGTCGTCGGCGACCACGGTGCCGACGAGCAGGCCGTCGTCGCGCAGGAAGAGCTGGTAGTCGCGCCACCCGGCGTCCCGCAGCGCGTGCAGCATCTCCGGCCAGACGGCGGCGTGCCGCTCGCGGTACTCGGCCAGCCGGTCGGGCCGAACCTGGAGTGTGAAGCAGATGCGGGGCACGAGGAAGTTCCTCTCAGGTGTTCGGGCGCGGGCCGGGCCTGCCGCCGCCGACCGGACGACGGCCGGCGGCGGCAGGCGAGGTGCGATCGGCTCAGAAGTCGAACTCGCCGATGTTCTCGGCGTCGAAGACCGTGGGTTCGCCGAGGACGACGACCCCGCCCTCCTCGACGGTGTACTCGCCCAGCTCGCCGGCCTCGAAGGTCTCGCCCTCCTGGCCGGTGATCTGCCCGGCGGCGAGGGCCGCCCCGGCGTAGGCGGCCAGGTAGCCCAGCTCCTCGGGGTTCCAGAGCGCGAACGCCTGGACGGTGCCGTCCTCCACGTACTCGCGCATCTGGTTCGGCGTGCCGAGACCGGTCAGCGCGACCTCGCCCTTGTACTCGGAGCCGGACAGGTACCGCGCCGCCGCGGCGATGCCGACCGTGGTCGGCGAGATGATGGCGTCGAGGTCGGGGTGGGTCGCCAGCAGACCCTGGGTCTCCTGGAAGGACTTTTGGTCCTCGTCGTCGCCGTAGACGGTGGCCACGATCTCGATGCCGGGGTACTCCTCGGCGGCGTACTCCTTCATCATCTCGATCCACGCGTTCTGGTTCGTGGCGTTGGCCGTCGCCGACAGGAAGGCCACCTGGCCCTCGCCGCCGATCTGCTCGGCCACCAGGTCGATCTGGGTCTGCGCGATGCCCTCGGCCGTCGCCTGGTTGATGAACAGGTCACGGCACTCGGGGTCGGTGTCGGAGTCGAAGGTGACGACGGCGGCGCCGGCCGAGCGCGCCTGGTCGAGCGCGCCGCAGATCGCGTTCGGGTCGTTGGCCGAGGTCAGGATGACGTCGGCGCCCTGCTGGGTGAGCGTGTTGATGTAGCTCACCTGCGAGGAGGCGCTCGCCTCCGACGGACCGGTGACCGTGAGCTCGCCGTCGAACTCTGAGACGGCTGCCTCCGCGCCGTCGGCGGCGGTGTCGAAGTACGGGTTGTTGACCTGCTTGGGCAGGAAGGCGACGGCGAGGTCGGCGGGGATCTCGGCGTCCGGGTTCGCCTCGGCGGCCGCGCCGCCTCCGCCGCCGGTGGTCTCTTCGTCGCCGCGGGTGGTGCCGCCACAGGCGGCCGTCGCGAGGACGAGGGCGGCGACGGCGACACCCGTCACGCCGCCGCGCAGCGGCCGGCGGCCGGTCAGGAAGCTGGTCATTGGTTCCCTCTCTGGAGTGCGCCGGCGTGAGAGCGGCCGGGGTCGGTGGGTCGGACGGGCACCCGTCGGTGGGTGCACGGCGGTGGTGTCACGGGATCCGGCTCCGGGCAGCGGCACGCCGCCGGACCCATCCGATGACCTGGGGGGCGACCACGGCGGCGATGAGCAGCACGCCGGTCACGATGTTGAGGACGTCGGCCGGCACGCTGGCCAGGCGCAGGGCGTTGCGCACGGCACCGAGGAGGAGCGCGCCGGCGAGGATGCCGACCATCCCTCCCCGGCCGCCGAAGATCGACACCCCGCCCAGCAGGATGGCGGCGACGACCTGCAGCTCGAGCCCGGTGGCGTTGTCGGCGCGGGCGCTGCCGTAGCGGAGGGTCCAGTAGACCCCGCCCAGCGCGGCGATCACCCCGGTGACGACGAACAGCCAGAACTTGGTGCGGGCGACGTCGATGCCGCTGAAGCGGGCGGCGTCCTCGCTGTTGCCGATCGCGTACAGCGACCGCCCGATCGGGGTGGCGTGCAGCACGACGCCGAAGACGAGGACCAGGACCGCGAGGGGGACGGCCGCCACGGGGATCCCCGAGTCGCCGATCGTGCTGATCGCCCACGTGGTCCACGCCCGGGGGAAGTCGGCCACCGCCTGGTCACCGAGCACGACGAAGGCCAGCCCCCGGTAGAGGGCGAGGCTGCCGATGGTGACCGCCAGCGACGGCAGGCCCAGCCGGGTCACCAGCGCGCCGTTGACCGCCCCGAGCACGGCGCCCAGGAGCAGGCACAGCGGGACGATGAGCTCCAGCGGGAGGCCGGCGATCCACAGCTGGCCCATCACGGCCCCGGTGAGGCCGACCGTGCTGGCGACCGACAGGTCGATCTCGCCGGTGATGATGACCATCGTCAGCGGGAGCGCGATGAGCACGATGACGATCACGTCGAGCAGCAGGAAGCCGGTGTTGCGCGCGGTGGCGAAGCCCTCGACCGAGAGGGAGGCCAGCAGCACGAAGACGACGAGCACCAGGGTGATGACCCCGTCGCCGGTGCCCAGCAGCCGCATCCGGTCCGACAGCGTCCGCGGCGGCGCCTGGTCCTCGGCGGGCGGGGCGACGGTCTCAATGGCCACGGGAACTCCTCCTCCGCAGGCGCCCGGCCAGGCGCAGCGCGAGCACCCGGTCCAGCGCGATGGCGGCGATGATCAGGGCGCCGACGGCGGCGTTGCGCCAGAACGGGTCGATGCCGAGCTGCGGCAGGGCGGTGCCGATGGTGGTGAGGAGCAGGGCGCCGAGCGCCGCGCCGGCCACCGAGCCGCTCCCGCCGAAGATGGCCACGCCGCCGACGACGGCGGCGGCGACGACGGTCAGCTCGTATCCGGTGCCGGCGGTCGCGTCCAGCGTCTGGAAGCGGGCCGCGTACAGCACCCCGGCCAGCCCCGCGAGCGCCCCGTTGACCACGAACGCGCTGAGCACCCGCCGGCCGACCGGGATGCCGGACAACCGCGCGGCGTCCGGGTCCGAGCCGATGCCGTACATCTCCCGGCCGCTGCGGTAGCTCCGCAGGTAGTAGCCCACGACGAGCACCACCAGGACGGCGACGAGGAAGAGCACCGGGATGCCGAGCAGCCGGGCGGTCCCCAGGGACTTGAACCCGCTGGGCAGATCGGCGGCGTTGATCTGCAGCCGGCCGCTGGTGCTGGCCCACAGGGCGTCGATGCCGCGGAAGACGTAGAGGGTGCCCAGGGTGACCACGAGCGAGGGCACCTTCGCGACGGCGACGATCACCCCGTTGACGACGCCCGCGACGGCGCCGACCGCCATGCCGACGAGCACCGCCAGCAGTACCGGCGTGTCCGGCTGCGTCGCCAGCAGCGTCCCGGTCGCGTAGGCCGACAGGCCGAGCGTCGAGCCGACGGAGAGGTCGACGTTCCGGGTGATGATCACCATCGTCTGGCCGGCCGCCAGCACCGTCAGGATGGACGCCGACAGCAGCAGGTCGCGGATGTTCTGCTGGGAGAGGAACCGCGGCTGGACGACCACCGTCACGACGACGAGCAGCAGCAGCGCGGCGAGGATGCCGAACTCGCGGACGGCGAACAGCCGGTGCACCAGCGGGCTGCCGCCGGTGCCGCGGCCGGACGTCTCCTCCGGGGCGGCGGGAGGCCGGGTCACCGCCGTGCTCACGACGCCACCGCCGTGCGGGTCGCCTGGCCGGTGGCCGCGAGCATCACGTTGCTCTCGTCGGCCCGGGAGCGCGGGATGTCGTCGACCAGCCGCCCCTCGTGCATGACGAGGACGCGGTCAGCCATGCCCAGCACCTCGGGGAGCTCGCTGGAGACCATGACGACCGCCATCCCCTCCGCGGCGAGCTGCGACATCAGCCGGTGCACCTCCGCCTTGGTGCCGACGTCGATGCCCCGGGTCGGCTCGTCGACGATCAGCACCTTCGGCCCGGTGGAGAGCCACTTGGCCAGCACGACCTTCTGCTGGTTGCCGCCGGACAGGGTGGAGACGGGATCGCTGAGCCTGCCCGCCTTCACCTGCATCCGGCGGGTCCACTCCGCCGCGGCGTCCCGCTCGCGCCGGGCGGACAGCCAGCCCCGCCGGGACAGGGCCCACCGGCGGGTGAGCGTGGTGTTGCGCTCGACGGAGAGCTCCATGACCAGGCCCTGCTGACGGCGGTCCTCGGGCACCAGCGCGACGCCGGCGGCCATGGCCGCTGCGGGGCTGCCGCGGCGGAGCTCCTGGCCGGCGATGCGCACGGTGCCGGCGTCGTAGGGGTCGACGCCGAACACCGCGCGCACGACCTCGCTGCGGCCCGCCCCGACCAGGCCGGCCAGCGCGACGATCTCACCGGCGCGCACGTCGAAGGAGACGTCGCTGAAGACCCCGGCGCGGGTGAGTCCGCGGACCTCGAGCAGCACCTCGCCGGGCTCGACGTCCTGCTTGGGGAAGAGGGTGGCGACCTCGCGGCCCACCATCGCGTGCACGACCCGGTCGACGGTCAGCTCCGAGGTGCGGTCGGTGGAGACCCACTCGCCGTCGCGCATGACGGTGATCCGGTCGCAGAGTTCGAACACCTCGTCGAACCGGTGGGAGATGAACAGCACCGCGGCGCCGGCCTCCCGCAGGGCGCGGGCGACGGCGAACAGCCGCTCGACCTCGACGCCGGACAGCGCGGCGGTCGGCTCGTCCATGACCAGCACCCGCGCGTCGAACGACAGCGCCTTGGCGATCTCCACCATCTGCTGGTCGGCGATCGACAGGCCACGCGCGGGTCGGTCGGGGTCCAGGTCCACGCCGAGGCGGTCGAACAGCTCGCGGCACCGCGCGGCCATCGCCTTGCGGTCGATGCGCCGGCCGGCCGTCAGGGGCTGCCGGCCCATGAAGATGTTCTCCGCGACCGACAGGTCGGGGAAGAGCGTGGGCTCCTGGTAGATCACCGCGATGCCCGCGGCCCGTGCGGTCGCCGGGCTGTCCAGGCGCGCCGGTTCGCCGTCCAGGAGCACCCGTCCGCCGTCGGGGGCGTGCACCCCGGCGAGGATCTTCACCAGCGTCGACTTGCCCGCGCCGTTCTCACCGACCAGGGCGTGCGCCTCACCGGCGCGCAGCTCCAGCCGGGCGCCGCGGAGCGCGGCGACCGCCCCGAAGGACTTGCGCACGTCCTCCAGCGCGAGGACGACGTCGCCGGGCGCCGCCGGCTCCTTCGTGTGGTCCACAGTGACCGCCTCCGTGTCCGATGTCATCGCTGTGAATCGTTTCAGACGCGATGTGACGGCCACCATAGAAAGGTCCCGAATGTGTGTCAACCGCCACGCTCATGGCCGTGACTTGTGCGCGACGAGGGCGCGCGCTGTGCGGTTGACACGTTTCAGAGGGTGGCCCCATCATGGCCTGCACCGGGTCTCGCCGCGAGGTCCGTCGACGCGCGCCCGAGGAGGAGCACTGACCGCCAGCATCCGGGACGTCGCCGCTCGGGCGGGCGTCTCGGTGGGCACGGTCAGCAACGTCCTGAACCGGCCGGAGGTGGTCGGCGCGGCCACCCGCGAGCGCGTGCTCGCCGCGATCGCGGAGCTCGGCTTCGTCCGGAACGAGTCCGCCCGGCAGCTGCGCGCCGGCTCCAGCCGGACCGTGGGGCTCGTGGTCCTGGACATCGCGAACCCGTTCTTCACCGATGTCGCCCGTGGCGTGGAGGAGGTGGTGGACGCCGCCGGGCTGTCGCTGATCCTCTGCAACACCGACGACCGCCCGGAGCGGGAGACCGCGCACCTCGCCGCCCTCGCCGAGCAGCGGGTGCACGGCGTGCTCATCACGCCCACCGCCGAGCTCAGCCCGGACCTCGCCGCCCTTCGCAGGAGAGGCGTACCCGTCGTGCTGCTCGACCGCCGGGCTCCGGACGGTGACCAGTGCGCGGTCGCCACCGACGACGTCCTCGGTGGCCGGATCGCCGCCGAGCACCTGCTCGAGCGCGGCCACCGGCGCATCGCCTTCATCGGGGGCGCCTCCGGACTGCCGCAGGTGCACGAGCGGCACGCCGGCGTGGCCAGCGCCGTCCGCGAGGCGTCGGGCGCCGAGCTCACCGTCCTGTCCCCGGAGGAGCTCACGGTGGCCGGCGGACGCGAGGCGGCGGGGCGGATCATCGGCATCCCCGCCACCCGGCGCCCGACCGCCGCGATCTGCGCCAACGACCTGCTCGCGCTGGGGGTGCTGCAGGAGATGGTCCGGCACCGCGTGCGGGTCCCCGACGAACTGGCGATCGTCGGCTACGACGACATCGACTTCGCGGCCGCCGCCGCCGTCCCGCTCACCTCGGTGAGCAAGCCGCGGCACGCCATGGGCCGCCGCGCCGCGCAGCTGCTCCTGGACGAGGCGCGCGAGGGCCACGTCCACGAGCAGCCCGTCTTCGAGCCGGTGCTCGTCGTCCGCGAGTCGAGCATGGTCCGGCGGGATCCGGCGCCCGACCGGGAGGGGATCCGATGAAGGTCGCGCTCTTCGCCACCTGCCTGGTCGACACGATGGTGCCGCGGGTCGCCGAGGCGACGGCGGTGCTGCTGGAGCGGCTCGGCCACGAGGTGGTCGTGCCCCCGGGCCAGAGCTGCTGCGGGCAGATGCACGTCAACACCGGCTACCGGCGCGAGGCGGTGCCCGTCATCGCCAACCACGTGCGCGCGTTCGCCGGGGCGGAGGCGATCGTGGCGCCGTCCGGCTCCTGCGTCGCCTCCATCCACCACCAGCAGGCCGCCGTCGCCCGCCGCGCCGGGGAGCACGCGCTCGCCGACGACGCCGCGGCGCTGGCCGAGCGGACCTACGAGCTGTCGCAGTTCCTGGTCGACGTCCTGGGCGTCACCGATGTCGGGGCGTACTACCCGCACCGGGTCACCTACCACCCGACCTGCCACTCGCTGCGGATGCTGAGGGTCGGCGACCGGCCGCTGCGCCTGCTGCGCGCCGTCCGCGGCCTGGAGCTGGTCGAGCTGCCCGCGGCCGACCAGTGCTGCGGGTTCGGCGGCACGTTCGCGGTCAAGAACGCCGAGACCTCGACCGCGATGCTCACCGACAAGATGGCCAACGTGCTCGCCACGCACGCCGAGGTGTGCACCGCGGGCGACGCCTCCTGCCTCCTGCACATCGGCGGCGGGCTCTCCCGCCTCCGGGCCGGCACGCGCACGGTGCACCTGGCCGAGATCCTCGCGTCGACGGAGGACGCCGTGGCCCCCGAGCAGTCGACCCGACCGGCGGTGCGCTCGTGACCGCCGTCTTCCTGGGCATCCCGACCGCTCCCCGGGGCGTCGGGCACCTGCGCGGCGACCGGTCGTTCCCCGACGCCGCGCGCGACTCGCTGCGCGACGGGCAGCTGCGCGCCAACCTCGGCCATGCCACGGCGACGATCCGGGGCAAGCGGGCCGCCGTGGTCGGCGAGGTGCCCGACTGGGCGGAGCTGCGCGAGGCCGGCCGGGCGATCAAGGCGGCCACGATGGCCCGGCTCGACGAGCACCTGATCGCGCTGGAGGAGCAGGTCACCGCCCGCGGCGGCACGGTGCACTGGGCCCGCGACGCCACCGAGGCCAACCGGATCGTCCTCGACCTGGTGCAGGCCACCGGCACCGACGAGGTGGTCAAGGTCAAGTCGATGGCCACCCAGGAGATCGGGCTCAACGAGGCGCTGGAGGCCGCGGGCATCGCGGCGCACGAGACCGACCTCGCCGAGCTGATCGTGCAACTGGGCGAAGACCGGCCGTCGCACATCCTGGTCCCGGCGATCCACAAGAACCGGGCCGAGATCCGCGAGATCTTCCTGCGCACCATGCCCGGGGTGGACCCCGAGCTCACCGACGACCCCCGTCGGCTGGCCATGGCGGCGCGGGCGCACCTGCGCGAGCGCTTCCTCCGGGCCCGGGTGGCGATCAGCGGGGCGAACTTCGCCGTCGCCGAGACCGGCACCCTCGCCGTCGTCGAGTCCGAGGGCAACGGGCGCATGTGCCTGACGCTCCCGCAGACCCTCATCACCGTGATGGGCATCGAGAAGGTGGTGCCCACCTGGACCGACCTCGAGGTCTTCCTGCAGCTGCTCCCCCGCTCCTCCACGGGCGAACGGATGAACCCCTACACCTCGCTGTGGGCCGGGGTCACGCCCGATGACGGACCGCAGGAGTTCCACCTCGTGCTGGTCGACAACGGGCGGACGGCGGTGCTCGCCGACGAGGTGGGGCGCGAGGCGCTGCACTGCATCCGCTGCTCGGCGTGCCTGAACGTCTGCCCGGTGTACGAGCGCGCCGGTGGCCACGCCTACGGGTCGGTGTACCCCGGGCCGATCGGCGCCGTGCTCTCCCCCCAGCTCACCGGCGTCGAGGACAACGCGTCGCTGCCGTACGCCTCGTCGCTGTGCGGCGCCTGCTACGACGTCTGCCCGGTGGCGATCGACATCCCCTCGATCCTGGTGCACCTGCGCGCCGAGCACGTCGAGGCCCAGACGCGCACGACCCCTGAGGCAGCGGCCTTCCGCCTCCTCTCCCGCGTGATGGCCTCCCCGCGGCTCTGGCGGCTCGCCCAGCGGGCCGCCGGTCTGGGCCGGTTCCTGGCCCGTGGGCGGCCGACCCTCCCGGCCACGCTGCCGCCGCCGCTGTCGGCCTGGACCCGGTCCCGCGACCTCCCCACTCCGCCCGGGAAGACCTTCACTTCTCAGTGGGCCGAGGAGCACCGGCGGTGAGCGCGCGCGAGGAGGTGCTCGGGCGGATCCGCGCGGCGCTGGGCCCGGACCGGCGCGCCCCTGAACCCGTCCGGCGCGACTACCGGCGGCGGGACGACCGCCCCGCCGCCGTGCTGCACGAGGTGCTCACCGACCGGCTGGAGGACTACAAGGCCACGGTGGTGCGCTGCGCGCCGGCCGAGGTGGCCTCCACCGTGGCCCGGTCGCTCGGCGACCTGGACCTGCCCCCCGACGCCGTCGTCGTCGCGCCGGGCCTGCCCGCGGACTGGCGGCCCGACGGCGCGGTGCCGGACGACGGCCGGCCCGCGGTCGGGCTGGCGTCCTTCGGCGCGTCGGTCACCGGGGTGGCCGTGGCCGTGGCCGAGACCGGCACGCTGGTGCTGGACGGCTCCCCGAGCTGCGGCCGGCGGGCCCTGTCGCTGCTGCCCGACGTCCTGGTGTGCGTGGTGACGGCGGACCAGGTCGTCGGCGGGGTCCCCGAGGCGCTCGCCCGGCTGGACCCGACGGCCCCGCTCACGATGATCAGCGGCCCGTCGGCGACCAGCGACATCGAGCTGCAGCGCGTCGAGGGCGTGCACGGCCCGCGCACCCTGGTCGTCGTCCTCGCCGGCTGACCGGCCGATCGGCCGGACGGCCACCCTCTCCGGCGGAACGGTGCCTAGCCTCGGTGCGTGCCCTTCACGCTTCCCGACGCCCACCTGCTCGCCCTGGAGGCGCACGAGGGCCAGGTGGACGAGGACGGCCGCGACCACTACCTGGCGCAGCTGCGGCCGCTCGCCGAGGCGCTGCGGCCGTTCGGACCCGAGGCCGAGATGGCCGGCGTGCTCAAGGACGTCGTGGCGGGCACCCGCGACCACCCCGACCCGGCCCGCCGGTACGACCTGGACCGGTTGCGGGCCCTCGGGGTGCCGGGCGTGGTGGTCGAGGCGATCGACGCGGGGACCCCGCGCCCGGGCGAGCCCTACCTGTCCGGGTTCGTCCGCCGGGTGGCCGCCCACCCGCTGGCCCGCCTGGTGAAGCTGGTGGAGAACAAGGCCGACCTCGCCGCCACGGAGCGGCTGGCGGGCACCGACCCCGACCGGGCACGCACCCTCCGCGAGGGCCGCTACCGCCCGGTCCGCCGGATGCTCCTGTCCGCCGAGGCGGCCGACCGGGTGCACGGCCACCGCATCCTGGTCTGACGGGCCGGCGCCGCACCCGCTGTGTCGGCCCGTGGTGGTGTCGCCCCGTGCCGACGCCACCACGGGTCGACGACCGGCGCGGCCCGCCGGCGGGTCAGCCTCCCGGCGCGAGCGCGGACGACAGCTCCGCGCACAGCTCGGCGAGGGCCTGCGGCGCGCTGCGGCAGAGCCTCGGGAAGGCCAGGTACCCGTGCGGCATCCCGACGTAGGTCGTTGCCCGCACCGGCACCCGCGCGGCCCGCAGCGTCTCCGCGTAGCGCAGCCCGTCGTCGCGGATCGGATCGTGCTCGGCGACCTGCACCAGCGCCGGCGGCAGGCCGCCGTGGTCGGCGGCGAGCAGCGGCGAGACGTACGGGTGCGCACGGTCCCGGTCGCCCAGGTAGTGCGCGCGGTAGGCCTCCATGTCGCGCCGGGTGAGGACGGGGGCATCGGCGTTCTCGGCGATGGAGGCGCTGCCGAACGTCAGGTCGGTCGCCGGGTAGAGCAGCGCCTGGACGGCGATCGCCGGCCCGGACCGGTCGCGGGACATGAGCGCGACGACCGCGGCCAGGTTCCCCCCGGCGCTGTCGCCCATGACCGCCAGCCGGCCCGGATCGGCCCCCAGCTCGCCGGCGCGGGCGGCGACGTCGACCAGCGCCGCGTAGCAGTCCTCGGGCGCGGCGGGCCACGGGTGCGCCGGCGCGAGGCGGTAGTCGATCGACACCACGACGGCGCCCACGGTCGCGGCCACGTTGCTGCACAGCCAGTCGGCCTGGTCGAGCGAGCCGAGCACCCAGCCGCCGCCGTGGAAGTTGACCACGAGCGGCAGCGGCCCGCCGGCGGCGCCGCGGGGGCGGTAGACCCGCATCGCCAGCGGTCCCGCCGCGCCGGCGGTGACGCCGTCCTGCAGGGTCACCCCCGGCGCCACCCCGCCCAGGAGCAGGTCGGTCACGGGGTTGTGCCCGGGCGAGCGCTCCTGGACGCGAGCGAGCCGCTCGGCGTCCAGGGTGGCGACCGACCCCAGCCGCAGCGCCCGCCCGAGCAGCCGCACCCGCAGGTCGAGGCGAGCCACGTCAGCGCCCGAGGATGCCGAGGTCGACCGGCAGCTGGACGCCGGTCACGTGCCGCGCCTCGTCCGAGGCCAGCCAGGCCACCGCATGCGCGATGTCCTCGGGCTGGGAGATCGGGTCGGGCAGCGCGCCCATCAGCATGGGGGCCAGCGTTGTGGCGTACTGCTGCGCGAGTTCGAACATCTCCGCAGGCTGCATGCCGGTGGCCACGCCGTGCGGGTGCACGGTGTTGACCCGGATGTTGTGCTGCCCGAGCTCGTTCGCCATGGTCCGCGCCAGGCCGACGATGCCGTGCTTGCTGGCCGCGTAGTCGGCGAGGAACGGCAGCCCCCGCAGCCCGGCCACCGAGCTGATCACGATGATCGAGCCGCCGGTGCCCTGCTCCAGCAGCACCGGCACGGTCGCCTTCATCGTGAAGAACGTGCCGGTGAGGTTGGTGTCGATCGTCTCCTGCCACTTCTCCACCGGGATCTCCCAGGACATCGAGCCCGAGCAGATGCCGGCGTTGGCGACGACGACGTCGAGCCGGCCGAACTCCGCCACTCCGTCGCGGACCACGGACATCTGCCCGTCGAGGTCGCGGACGTCGGCCTTGCGGGCCAGGATGCGCCGCCCCTGCGCCTCGACCAGGCGGGCGGTCTCGGCGAGGTCCTCCTCGGTGGGGCCGGCGTAGGACGTGGTCTTCGCCGTCTCGCAGTTGTCGATCGCGATGACGTCGGCGCCCTCGGCCGCGAGCCGGACCGCATGGGCGCGGCCCTGGCCGCGGGCGGCGCCGGTGACGTAGGCGACCTTGCCGGCGAGGCGGCCGGACGTGCTGGTGGTCACGCATCTCTCCTGTGGTGAGGGAACCGGCGCGCGGTCGCGCGCCGGGAAGGTGGGACCGGGCTCAGGCGGGCCGGCGGGCCATGTGCCGGGCGGCGCGCAGTCCGAAGACGGCGGCGGGCCCGATGGTGGAGCCCGGGCCGGGATAGGTCCGCCCCATGACGGAGGCGGAGTTGTTGCCCGCGGAGTACAGGCCCTCGATGATCGAGCCGTCCTCGCGCAGCGCACGGCCGTCGGGGTCGGTGACCACGCCGCCCTTGGTGCCGAGGTCACCGATGACCACGCGGAACGCGGTGAACGGGCCCTTCTCCAGCGGACCGAGGCACGGGTTGGGCCGCACGGTGGGATCGCCGTAGTAGCGGTCGTAGGCGGAGTTGCCCCGCCCGAAGTCGCCGTCGATGCCGGCGCGGGCGAACCCGTTGAACCGCTGGACGGTCGCCTGCAGCCGGCCCGGCTCCATGCCCAGCCGCTCGGCCAGCTGCGGGATGCTCCCGGCCTTGACCATGATCCCGGCTTCGCGCATCGCCTTGTTCAGCCGCGGGTCCAGGGCGAACGTCCGCAGGTACCGGCGGGCGTGCCGGGCATCGGCGACGAGCCAGTACGGGCCGTCCTTGTCGTGCTCGAGCATGTGGTGGCCGAGGTCGACGTAGGACTCCGACTCGTTCGCGAAGCGGTCACCGCGGGCGTCGGTCATCAGCGAGTAGGGCATCGACCGCTCCCCCACGATGAACGCCGGCGTGTGCCCGGCGGGGGCGGCGACGGACGCGCCCCACCAGGCCTCGTCCATGAGCTCCAGAGCCGCCCCCGCGCGCTGCGCGATCTCGATCGGGCCACCGACGTTGCCGGGGTTGCCCGACGGCGAGCCGTCGATGCCGTGGTGCTTCTGCCGCCAGTCGCGGTTGTGCTCGAACCCACCGCCGGCCAGCATCACGCCGCGCACGGCGCGGATGCGCACCTCGCGACCGGTGCGGCGGACCCGCACGCCCACCACGCGCTCGCCGTCGAGGACCAGGTCCTCCAGCGGCGCCTGCAGCCAGAGCGGCACCTTCCCGTCGACCACGACGGCCTTGCAGAAGGCGGTGGCCAGGGCCACCCCGATCCCGACCACCCGCCGCCCGCGGGCGACACCACCGAGCGCGCGGAACACGAACCGCGCGCCGCGCACGAACCCGCCCGGGGTGGACCAGGCCCGGCCCAGCAGCCATACGTCGTCGGTCTTCACCGGGAGCGGCACCGCGTTGCGCAGGGTCGACCACCAGTCGCCGATCTGCTTGGAGTCCAGCGGCTCGGCCTCGAGCGAGCGGCCGATCTTGCCGCCGGGGAGCTCGGGGTAGTAGTCGGGGTAGTCCTTCGCCCGGGCGAAGGCGAGGCCGTGCCGTTCCGCCGTCGTCACGAAGTCGGCGACACCGTCGACGAACGCCTCCTTGCGCTCCCGCGTCGCGGCGCGCCCTTCGTCGCCGACCGTCGCCTCCAGGTACGCGAGCGCCTCCTCCCGGGAGTCACCGGCGCCGGCGCGGCGCATGAGCGGGTTGTCCGGCAGCCACATGCCACCCCCGGACATCGCCGTGCTCCCGCCCCACTTCTCCGTGCCCTCCAGCAGGAGCACGCTGAGCCCCTCGTCCAGGGCGCCCAGCGCGGTGGCGAAGCCGGCGCCACCGGTACCGACCACGACGACGTCGTAGGTCTCGTCGAACTGCTCCACGCTCCTGGCCACGGTGCCCTCCTCGCCCACCGACCGGACAGTGTTGTCCGGATCGCTAGGGTGTGAGCATGGCCACGTCGGGCGGGAGAGTCAACCGGGGTCCGGCAGCGGCTCCGGACAACCGGCGGGCGATCCTGCAGGCCGCCCGCCGGGTCATGGCCTCGGGTGGCTACCGGGTGCCGCTGAGCGCGATCGCCCGCGAGGCGGGCGTGGGGCAGGGCGTGCTCTACCGGCACTTCCCGACGCGGCTGGATCTGGCGTTCGCCGTGTTCGAGGACAACTTCGCCGAGCTCGAGGCGATCGCCGCCGATCCGGACGCGGGGTCTCTCGGCCGGCTGTGGAGCCGCCTGGTCGACCAGGCCATCGAGACCACGGCCTTCGTCGAGATGGTCGTCGACGCTCGCCGGAACCTGCCCGAGTACGACGGGGCGGAGCGGCTGCTCGGCCTGGTGGAGGCCACCCTGCGCCCCGCCCGCGACGCCGGGGTCGCCCCCCCGGAGGTCAACGCCGACGACGTGCTGCTCGCCCTCCGGATGACCTTCGGCGTGGTCATGACCGCCGCGACACCGGACGCCGTCCGGCCCGCCGTCGACCGGGCCCTGGCACTGCTGGACCCGCCGTGGGCCCGGCCGCGTGCCGGGGTCAGCCGGTGAAGGCCTCGATCTCGGCGAGCCGGGAGGGGGTCACCGTCTTCAGCCGGGCGACGGCGCGCGCCAGCGGGACCAGCTCGATCTCCGTCCCCCGCAGCGCGACCATCTGACCGGTACGGCCCTCGTGCGCGGCGATGGTGGCATGCAGGCCGAAGCGGGTCGCCAGCACGCGGTCGAACGACGTCGGGGTCCCACCGCGCTGGACGTGCCCCAGCACCGTGGCCCGCACCTCCTTGCCGGTGCGCCGCTCCAGCTCCTCCCCCAGCTGCTGGGTGACGCCGGTGAACCGGCGGTGGCCGAACTCGTCGACGCCGCCGCGACGGAAGGCCATCTGCCCGGGCAGCGGCTCGGCCCCCTCGGCGACGACGCCGATCACGTGGGACGCCCCGCGGGCGAACCGGTCGCAGACCAGCCGCACCACCTCGTCCACGTCGAACGGCTGCTCGGGCACCAGGGTCAGATGGGCGCCGGCGGCCAGGCCGGCGTGCAGCGCGATCCACCCGGCGTGCCGGCCCATCACCTCGACCAGCAGCACGCGCTGGTGCGACTCGGCGGTCGTGTGCAGCCGGTCGATGAGCTCGGTGGCGATGCTGACCGCGGTGTCGAAGCCGAACGTCAGATCGGTGCCGTCGATGTCGTTGTCGATCGTCTTCGGGATGCCCACCACCGGCACGCCGGCCTCCGACAACACGTGGGCCGCGGTGAGGGTGCCCTCCCCGCCGATGGGGACGAGGACGTCGACCCCGTGCTCGTCGAGCGTGCCGATCATCTCCTCGATGCCGGCGTGCAGCTTCTCCGGAGCGACGCGGGCCGAGCCGAGCGTCGTGCCACCGCGGGTGAGCAGGCCGTCGACCGCGGCCACGTCCAGCGGCGTCCAGCGGTTCTCCAGCAGCCCGCGCCAGCCGTCGCGGAAGCCGATCACCTCGCTGCCGTAGTGGGCACCGGCGGTGCGCACCACCGAACGGATGACGGCGTTGAGGCCGGGGCAGTCCCCGCCTCCGGTCAGGATTCCGATGCGCACCGGCTGGCTCCTCGCGCTCGTGGGCCGGGTTGACCCGACCATACGTCATGACGTCTCGACGACCGCCCGCCGACGCGCGGGGTGCCTGCGAGCCGTCGGCGCGGCGCGCCTGCCGGTCACCGCCCGGGGCGGAAGGGGTTCCGGCCGGGCCGGAACAGCGTCTCCTGGGTGAAGCTCGCGCCGAGCACACCGCCGGCCGTGGTGATCGATCCGGTGTACCAGCCCCGCCCCCCGGACACGGTGCGCGGCACCATGTCCATGAGCACCCAGTCGTCCAGCGGCGCGTGGCGGTGGAACCAGACGGCGTGGTCCAGGCTCGGGCCGGGGGCGGCCTCGTCGTCGGGCAGCGCCGACAGCCCGGTCCCGATGTCGGAGAGGTAGGTCAGCACGCAGGCGTGCACCAGGTGGTCAGCCGGCAGCGGCACGGTGGCCCGCGCCCAGAAGCGGGTCGGCCAGTGCGCGTCCGGGTAGGGCTGCGGGGGCCGGCGGCTTTCCATGGAGAACACCCGGGGCAGCTCGAAGACCGGCAGTCCGTCCGGCGCCTCGACGGCGGGGGTCGGCTGCACCTGCTGGTCCGGGCCGGGACCGGGCACCGCGAACGAGGCCGACATGCTGAACACGACCTCGCCGCCCTGGAGGGCGACCACCCGCCGGGCCGAGAACGAGCCGCCGTCGCGGTCGCGGTCCACGCGGAAGATCGTCGGGCGGGCGGCGTCACCGCTGCGCAGGAAGTAGCCGTGCAGCGAGTGCGGGAGGCGGTCCGTGGCGACCGTGCGCCCGGCGGCGTACAGCGCCTGCGCGGCCACCTGCCCGCCGTACAGCGGGAAGGGGTCGCTGAACAGCAGGGTGCTGCGGTACAGGTCGCGGTCGATCTCCTCCAGAGCCAGGACGTCGAGGACCGTCGGCCCCGCCGCTCGGCGTGCGTCGTCGGCAGCCACGGTCTCCACGCAGGGCACCCTAACCGGGTGCTCGGATCGGGTTAGGGTCCCCTCTGTACCGTCGCCAGTCGTGATGAGCGAGCCACGGAACGGCGACGAACGACCGCCCCGCAGACGGATCCCCCGGATCGGCGAGGTGGTCCGGACCTCGTGGCTCACCCCGCACATGGTCCGCGTCGTGCTCGGCGGCGAGGGCCTGGCCGGCTTTCCCGACGGCGAGTTCACCGACCGCTATGTCAAGCTGCTCTTCCCGCCCGCGGACGCCTCCTACGCGGTCCCCTACGACGTCGAGCAGGTGCGTGCCGAGCTGCCCGCCGACCAGTGGCCGGTCACCCGCACCTACACGGTGCGCGCGTGGGACGCCGCCGCCGGCGAGCTGACCATCGACTTCGTCCACCACGGCGACGAGGGGCTGGCCGGCCCCTGGGCCGCCGCGGCCCGGCCCGGCGACCGGATCCAGTTCATGGGACCGGGCGGCGCCTACGCGCCCCGGCCGGACGCCGACTGGCACCTCCTCGCCGGCGACGAGGCCGCGCTCCCCGCCATCGCCGCGTCCCTCGACCGGCTGCCGGCCGGCGCACGGGCGCTGGTGTTCGTGGAGGTGGCCGGACCCGAGGAGGAACAGACCGACCTGGCTCTCTCCCCCACCGTCGACCTGCGCTGGCTGCACCGGGGCGACGCGCTGCCCGGTGTGGCCCTGGTCCAGGCGGTCGAGGCCACCCAGCTCCCGCCGGGGAACGGGCACGTGTTCGTGCACGGCGAGGCGTACGCCGTCCGCGACCTGCGGCGCCACCTGCGGGCCGAGCGCGGGCTCGACCCGGAGTGGACGTCGATCTCCGGCTACTGGCGGCGCGGAGACACCGAGGACGCCTGGCAGTCGGGGAAGCGCCAGTGGAACGCCGCGATCGAGGCCGAGGACGCCGTCGGTCGCTGACCGTCAGCCCCCGAGCGGCGGGGCGAGCTCCGCCGCGCCCGGCGCCTCCGGGCCGCCGACGACAGGGTGCACCACCCCGGCGCTCCCGCCGCCGCGGCGCTCCACCTCCGCGGCGGCCAGCAGCAGGCCGCCCGGCAGGTACTCGATGCCCGTGGCCGCGCCGAGCTCCTCCACGACGGTGAACTCGTGCCCGAGGGCGGTGAGCGGCTCGCCGTACGCGTCGACGAACGCCGGCTCCGCGCTGACCGCGGCCGTGTTGCGCTGGCTGGCGCGCGGGGCGGCGATCGCCTCCGCCAGGTCCATGTTGCGGTCGATGCGGTTCACCAGCGTCTGCAGGACGGTCGTGATGATCGTGCTGCCGCCCGGCGAGCCGAGGGCCAGGACCGGCTCGCCGTCGTGCAGGACGATCGTCGGCGCCATGCTGCTGCGCGGGCGCTTCCCCGGGGCGGGCAGGTTCGGCTCGGGCCGGGTGGGGTCGGCGGCGGCGAACGTGAAGTCGGTCAGCTCGTTGTTCAGCAGGAACCCGCGGCCGGGCACCGTGATCCCGCTGCCCCCGGTCTGCTCGATGGTCAGCGTGTAGCTGGCGATGTTGCCGGCGGCGTCGCCGACCGTGAGGTGGGTCGTGGACGGACCCTCCGCACCCTCCTCCACCGTCGGCCCCTCGCCGGCCGGGCAGGGGGCGTACTCGCCGTCCGGGTCGCCCGCGGGGGTCGGCTTCGCCAGCACCGCATCCGGCGCGATGGCGCAGGCTCGCTCCGTGGCGAACCGGTCCGAGAGGAGCTCGGCCAGCGGCACCTGGTTGTACGCCGGGTCGCCGACGTAGGCGTTCCGGTCGGCGAACGCCAGCGCGCTCGCCTCCAGGTAGGCGTGCAGCACCGGCACCTCGGGCAGCGAGGCGAGCGGGAAGGGCTCCAGGATGTTCAGCGCCTCACCGACGGTCGAGCCGCCGCTGGACGGCGGGGCCATGCCGTAGACCTCGAGTCCCCGGTAGCCGACCCGGGTCGGCTCCCGGAGCGGCGCCTCGTACAGCGCTAGGTCCACGGCCTCCAGCAGACCCGGCCGGACCTCCGCCGCCCCCTCCGCCTCGGGCGGGTCCTGCACCGTCGCCACGATCTCCTCGGCCAGCTCCCCCGTGTAGAGCGGGTCCACCCCCTTGCCGGCCAGCAGCCGGTAGGTGTCGGCCAGGTCGGGGTTGCGGAACACCGATCCCACCTCGGGCAGGGCGCCGCCGGGGAGGAAGAGCTCGGCGGTCGGCGCGAACATGCGGAACCTCTCCTCGTTGTCCGCCGTCTGCTGCCGGAACGTCTCGTCGACGACGAAGCCCTCGTCGGCCAGCCGGGTCGCACCGCCGAGCGCGTCGGCCAGCGACCAGGTGCCGAACTCCTCCAGCGCCGTCACCCAGGTGGCCGGGGTGCCCGGCGTGCCCACCGACAGACCGCTCGAGACTGCCTCGGCGAACGGGATCGGGTCGCCCGCCTCGTCGAGGAAGGCGTCCGCGCCCATGGCCAGCGGTGCGGTCTCCCGGCCGTCGATCGTGGTGACCTCTCCGGTTGCGGCGTCGTAGTAGACGAAGAAGCCGCCCCCACCGATGCCCGCCGAGTACGGCTCCGTGACGCCCAGCGCGGCGGCCGTGGCCACCGCCGCATCCGCAGCGTTGCCACCGGCGGCCAGGACGTCCAGCCCCACCCGGGTCGCGTCGGGGTCGACCGTGGCGACCGCGCCCCCGGTGCCCACGGCCAGCGCGCGCTTCTCCGGGTGCGCCCCGCCCGGAGCGTCGTGCGGGGCGGCGCTCGCGGGGCCGCCCGCCACGAGGGCGCCGCCGGCGAGCGCGGTCAGGGCCAGGAGGGTGGTACGCGGACGCGGCATGGGAGCTCCTCGGGCGTCATCGCTGCGCAGGAACCCATGGGACACCCGCGGAGCCCGGCGCGCCAGGCGGTCCGGCGTCCCCGTCCCGGGACGGGGACGTGGCGGCGGCTGTCACACAACCGTCGTGCCTGGTCGGGGCGCCGACGGGTAGCCGAGGACCATGGACTCCCCCACTCAGCTCAGCACCGCCTCTCGCCACGAACTCCTGCGCCTGGCCCGGGAGCACGGGATCCCCGGCCGCAGCCGGATGGCCAAGGAGCAGTTGGTCGCCGAGCTGCGGCAGCGGGAGCAGCCGGAGCCGCTGCACGAGACCGAGCAGCCCGGCGCGGGCCGGCAGCAGATCAGCTCCCGGGTCGACGCGTTCCGCCGGCTCGCCGAGGCGCGGGCGGCCGGCGAGATGGTGCTGATCCCCCGCATGCTGACCGGCAACGACCGCCGGGTGCACGTGCGGGAGACCGTGCGCGAGGACCACGAGACCCGCATCGCGAACGGGGACCTGGAGGCGCGGGAGAAGTTCGACAAGCTCGCCGGCTCGGTCTTCCACTTCTTCCGCGGCACGAACCTGCTCTTCTACCGGGACCTGGTCGGCGAGGACGCCCGGCTGCCCACGGTGCTCGCGCTCGGTGACGTCCACCCGGGCAACTTCGGCGTGATGCCCAGCTCGGACAACGTGCCGATCTTCGGCGTCAACGACTTCGACGACGCCTACTACGCGCCGTTCACCTGGGACCTCAAGCGGGGCGCCGTCGGCTTCCTGCTGGGCGCGGCCGAGAAGTCCGGCTCCGGCCGGAAGAAGCAGCGGGCCATCGCGGAACGGTTCGTGCGCGGCTACGCGGCCGGAATCGCCTCCTACGCCGCCGACGGCCGGGAGCAGACCGAGCAGCTCCGGCTCGACAACGCGCCGCCCCTGATCCGGCGGCTGATCGCCGGCACGCTGGAGACCAGCCGCGCCGACTGGCTGGCCGGTCTGCTGGACGAGACCCGGAGCGGCTTCCGGACCGACGAGGAACTGGTGCCGGTCAGCAGCCGCCGGCAGGAGTTCCAGGAGCTCGTCGACCGCTACGTGGCCGAGAACGAGGTGGCGGTGCCCGAGCGGGCCGGCGCGGTGCGGGTCAAGGACGTCGCCGAGCGACGCGGCGCCGGCACCGCCTCGCTGGGCCTGACCCGGTACTACGTGCTCGTCGCCGGGGTGCGCGACGACGGGACCGACGACCTCCTCCTGGAATTCAAGCGCGCCCGCCGCTCGGCCCTGTCCGGGCTGGTGCCGCCGTCGGGATACGAGGTGGACGGCGAGGGCGACCGCATCCGGCACGCCCAGCGGGTGCACCTGGTCAGCGGGGACGTCTTCTACGGCAGCGTCGACATCGACGGCCGGAGCTTCATGGTGCGCGAGCGGGCACCGTTCCGCGACGACATCAGCCTCGGCTCGCTCTCGACCGGCGAGTGGAAGCAGTACGCGGAGATCTGCGGCCGGGTGCTGGCGCACACCCACGCGATGTCCGACGAGACCGGCAACGTCGACTACGACGTGGAGCCCGCCATCCTGGACGCGATCGGCAACCGGGACCTGTTCGTCGACGACATCCTGCGGTTCGCCGAGGAGGCGGCCGCCCGGGTGCGCCGGGACCACGAGCACTTCGTCGCCGACCACGCGTTGGGCGCCTTCCGGAGCGTAGACGTCGTCTACCGCTGACCGCGCTCCGGTGCGCGCTCGACGGAGGCCCCCGCGTGGTCCTGCGCGACGTCGCCGGGAAAGCCCTCCGCGTCGGCCGGCCGGGGCCGGGCGCCCTTCCGGAACGAGGCCTCCACGCGCTGGAAGCCCTTGTACCGCTCGCTGCGCGCGTAACCGGTGTAGGCCCGGACGTCGGCCGCGGTGAGCTCCACGTCGTCGGTGAACGGGGTCAGCAGGGAGCGGGGGTAGAGCCGCCGGTGCCGGACGACGTTGATCTCCGCGGCCAGCACGACGACGAGCGCCTGCAGGTAGATCCAGACGACCAGGCCGAGGATCACGCCGAAGACGCCGTAGACGTCGGTGGAGCGCGTCACGTACGTGCCGAAGTAGTAGGTGCCGAGCACGTGCAGCAGCTCCCAGAGGACCGCGGCGACGACGGCACCGACGGCGACGTTCCGCCAGTCCAGCCGGCGGGCGGTGAGCACCTGGTAGACCACCAGGAAGATCCCGACGTTGATCGCCAGGCCCGCCAGCGTGCCCGCGGCCGCCACCACCGGCCCGGGCACCGGCAGCGCGCCGGAGAAGGTCGACACGAAGGCGGTCAGCGCGGTCGACGCCACCGCGGCCAGGCCGAGCGCCACGACGAGCAGCAGGCTGCGCAGCCGGGACAGCAGGGGGTTCGGCTGGGCGAAGCGCGGCACGGCGTAGATGCGGTTGAGGGCCGCCTGGGCCGCCTGCATGACGCCGAGCCCGCCGTACAGGCTGCCGAGGATGCCGATGACCAGCGCCACGCCGCTCCCCCGGAAGGTGCCGATGTTCTCCACCAGCGCGGGGCCCAGCAGCGGGAAGTCCGACAGCGCGGACTCGAGGATCCGCTGCTGGAGCGCGGGGTCGTCCTGCAGGAGGAAGCCCAGCACGGAGGTGAGCATCAGCAGCAGCGGGAACAGCGAGACGACGCCGTAGTAGGTGATCAGCGCGGCGAGGTGCGGGCCGCGGTCGTCGGCGAACTTGTAGGCCACCGCGAGCGGGAAGCCCACCACGCGATGCCGGGCCTGGAACGCGTCGAACCGCGCGACGACCGACATCGGTGCACCCCTCCCTCGTCGGCGGCTACCCACGACCCGCCTGCGCACTCGCGACCGCGGCGGATCCCCCGTAGGAAGAGGGCATGTCCGAGTCCTTCCCCACGCTCGCCGAGCTCGCCGCGGAGGAGGAGCGCCTGCAGCTCACCTCCTTCACCAACGAGGACGCGTGGGTGCTCGGCTGCGCACTGGTGGCCGCCGCGAGGCGCGATGCCGCCCCCGTCGCCGTCGAGATCACCCGCAACGGCCACCGGCTCTTCTCGGTCGCACTGCCCGGGGCGACGCCCGACAACGCCCACTGGATCGAGCGGAAGTCCCGGGTGGTGCACCGGTTCGGGCACAGCTCGCTCTACGTCCGGCAGTCCAGCATCGAGCGCGGCACCACCTTCGAGGCGGAGTTCGGGCTCGACCCACAGCACTACGCCGCGCACGGCGGCGCCTTCCCCCTGCTGGTGCGGGACGTCGGCCCGGTGGGTGTCGTCGCCGTCTCCGGGCTCCCCCAGCTGGACGACCACCGGATGGTCACCGCCGTCCTCGCCGAGCACCCGGGGCGCTGACCCCGGTACCGGTCGTCGCCCGGCCGGCGTGACGGACACCACCGACCGAAGTGGTCGGTACACCTACCGATCCGGTCGGTCGCGCGTAACCTGCATTCCGTGGCGCGACCGTTCCGGCAGCAGGTGGACGAGGGCATCCTCGACCACGCCGCCGCCCTCTTCGCGCGGCGCGGCTTCGCCAAGACGTCGGTCCAGGACGTCGCGGACGCCGTCGGGTTGTCCAAGGCCGGGCTGCTGCACCACTTCCCCAGCAAGGAAGCGCTCCACGCGGCCGTGCTGGCCCAGGCCGGCGCGCTCGGCCAGCGGGTGCTCGACCAGGTGGTCGACCTGCCGCCGGGCCCGGCACGCGACCGGCTGGCGCTGGACGTGCTCGTCGACATCGCGCTGGCCCACCCCGGGTTGGTCGCGCTGCTCCTCGCCCCGCTGACCCAGGGGGGCACCGAGGACGCCGGGCCCGAGGTCGAGACCGCCGTCGCGGCGGCTCTGGAGGCCTTCGGCGTCACCCCCGGCGCGCTCGGGTCCGAACGGGCCATCCGGGTCGTCGGCGCGCTCACCGCGCTGGCCGTGCTCACCCTGACGGCCCGGCAGCACGACGGCACCACCGCGTGGCGGCCCCTCGTCGTCGCCACCTGCTTCGACGCGCTCGGCCACCACGGGGCCGGCGCCGCTCCTCCCGCTACCGACCAGGTGGAGGCCTGATCCCCATGGCTGTCTTGTTGTCCCGGCTCGGCGCGTTCGCGCACCGCCGCCGTCTCCCGGTGATCCTGGTCTGGCTGGTGGTCCTCGTCGCCGGCGGCGCGGGCGCCGCGACCCTCGCCGGCGAGACGACGAGCTCCTTCTCCATCCCCGGGCAGGAGTCGACCAACGCCCTCGAGCGGATCGGCGAGGAGTTCGGCGCCGGCGGTGAGGGCGCGACCGCCCGCGTGGTCGTGCAGGCGCCGGAGGGCGAGACCCTCACGACGCCCGAGAACGCGCCGGTCGTCGGGGAGCTCGTCGCCGAGCTCGCCGAGCTGCCCGGCGTGGTCGACGCCACGAACCCGCTGGACCCGGCGGCGCCGGCGGTCAACCAGCAGCAGAACACCGCCTACAGCACCGTCACCTACGACGCGGCGCCGGGCGAGGTCACCCCCGGGCAGCAGGAGGCGCTGCTCGAGGCGGTCGACGGCGCGCGGGAGGGCGGCTTCACCGTCGAGGTCTCCGGGGAGGCCACCCAGGAGGCGCCGCACGTCGGCGGCCCCGCCGAGGCCATCGGCGTCGTCGTCGCGCTGGTCGTCCTCGCCGTCACCTACGGCTCGCTCGTCCTCGCCGGCCTCAACCTGCTGACCGCCCTCGTGGGCGTCGGCATCGGGGTCCTGGGCATCACCATCGCCACCGGCTTCACCGACCTCTCCTCGACCACCCCGACCCTCGCCGCCATGCTGGGGCTGGCCGTCGGCATCGACTACGCGCTCTTCATCGTCAGCCGCCACCGGCAGGAGCTGCGGGCCGGCGCCGACGTGGGCACCGCGATCGCGACCGCCGTCGGCACCGCCGGCTCCGCGGTGGTGACCGCGGGGCTCACCGTCGTCATCGCGCTGACCGGCCTGGCCGTCGTCGGCATCCCGTTCCTCACGCAGATGGGCGTGGCGGCGGCGCTGACCATCGTCGTCGCCGTCCTGATCGCGCTGACCCTGGTACCGGCCGCGCTGAGCTACCTGGGGTACCGCGCCCTGCCGCGCGCGCAGCGGTCGGCCGCGCAGGAGGGCGCGGGGGGCGTCGCGACCTCGCACCGGCGGGGGCTGCTCGCCGGGTGGGCGGACACCGTGACCCGCCACCGCATCCCCTCGCTGCTCCTCGCGGTCGTCCTGCTGGGCGCGATCGCCGTGCCGTTCTTCTCGATGCAGACCACGCTGGTGCAGACACCCCCGGCCGACAGCACCCAGGCGCGCGCCCAGCAGCTGCTCGCCGACGGTTTCGGCGAGGGCTTCAACGGGCCGATCACCGTGCTGTTCGAGGGCGCCGGGGCCGCGGAGTCCGCCGCGCAGGTCAGCGGCACGATCTCCACGCTCGACGACGTCGCGCTGGTGACGCCGCCGGTGCCGAACGCCGACGGCAGCGCCGCCCTGCTGACCGTCATCCCCGAGTCCGGCCCCACCGACCCGGCGACCGAGCAGCTCGTGGCCGACCTGCGCGCCGAGTTCGCCGACCTCGACGGCGTGCAGGCGTCGGTCACCGGGCAGACGGCGGTCAGCGTGGACGTCGCCCAGAGCCTCGACGAGGCCCTGCCGGTCTACCTCGCCCTCGTGGTGGGCCTGGCACTGGTGCTCCTCGTGCTGGTGTTCCGCTCGCTGCTGGTGCCGCTGGTCGGCGTGCTCGGCTTCGTGCTGACCATCGGCGCCTCGCTCGGCGCCACCGTGGCGGTGTTCCAGTGGGGCTGGCTCGCCGCCGCGGTCAACCTCGACACCACCGGGCCGCTGATCAGCCTCACGCCGATCCTGGTGATCGGCATCCTGTTCGGGCTGGCGATGGACTACCAGATCTTCCTGGTGTCCCGGATGCACGAGGCGCACGCCCACGGCGTGGCACCCCTGCAGGCGATCCGCACCGGGTTCCGCCAGGCCGCGCCGGTCGTCGTCGCCGCCGCACTGATCATGTTCTCGGTCTTCGCCGGGTTCGTGCCGGCGGGCGAGGCGACCATCAAGTCGATCGCCTTCGCCCTGGCCGCGGGCATCCTGTTCGACGCCTTCGTCGTCCGCATGGTGCTCGTCCCCGCGGCGCTGGCGCTGCTGGGCGAGCGGGCCTGGTGGCTGCCGCGGTGGCTGCGCTGGCTGCCGGTGCTCGACGTCGAGGGCTCAGCGCTGGAGAAGTCGGCGCCTCCGCAGGACCGGGAGTCGGTCGGCGCAGCCCCGCGCTGAGCCCATCGCTCCGGTCCTCGAACGGCCCGCCTGCACCGCAGGCGGGCCGTTCCCCGTCCGGGCCCTCCGTCGCGGCGGCGACCGCCGGTGCCGCCTCCTCGCCACGCCACTGGTCGACCCCCGGGCATGGATCGGTGACCGTGGGTGTTGGGTGTGGATGACGGTGCGCCTCCGTGAGGCACACGACCCAGACTTTTCACACACGAAGGACCACGTTTGCCTGACACCCACGCCCAGCCCGCCACCGTGCGCCGCCGGGAACGCTCCGCCGGCCGCCAGGCCGCGGCGCGCGAGACCGACCGAGCGGCCGCCCGCGAGGAGAAGCGCGCCCAGCAGAGCTGGGTCGAGGGAGCCGCGCCCGAGCTGCCGGCCCGCGCGACCCGCCCCGAGAACGTCGTCTTCCACCTCGGCCCGACCAACTCGGGCAAGACCTACGAGTCCCTGCAGGCGCTGGCCGCCACCGGCTCCGGCGTCTACGCCGCCCCGCTGCGCCAGCTCGCCCACGAGGCCTACGCCAAGCTCTCGGCCCAGCTGCCCGAGGGCACCGTGGGCCTGTCGACGGGCGAGGAGGAGATCGACCCGTTCGCGCCCATCGTCTGCTGCACGGTGGAGAAGGCGCCCGACCGCGGCGAGATGCTGGTGCTCGACGAGGCCCACTGGGTCACCGACCCCGACCGCGGCCACCACTGGGCGCGGCTCCTGCTCACCGGCGAGTACCGCGAGATGCACCTGATCTCCGCTGCCGAGGCCTACCTGGTGCTCAAGCCGCTGGTCTCCGACGCCGAGCACGTCGAGGTCGTCAACCACAAGCGGCTCTCCCGGCTGGACGTGCTCCGCGCGCCGGTGCGACCGGCGAACGTGCGCCCGCAGACCCTCGTCGTCGCGTTCTCCCGCAAGGCCGTCTACGCCGTCGCCGCGGAGCTCGACCAGCACCGGCCCGGCAAGGTGGGCGTCCTCTACGGCGCGCTCCCGCCGGCCACCCGACGGGAGGTCATCGAGCGGTTCACCAGCGGCGAGCTCGACGTGCTCGTCACCACCGACGTCATCGGCCACGGCATCAACGTGCCGGCCACGACCGTGCTGTTCGCCGAGACGACCAAGTTCGACGGCCAGGAGATGCGGCCGCTGCGCACCTGGGAGGCCGCCCAGATCGCCGGGCGGGCCGGGCGCTACGGCCTGACCGGCCACGGCGCCGTCGGCATCCTCATCGGGGTGAGCGGGCTCAAGCCGATCGCCTCGCTGGTCGGCGCCGGAGCCGCCGTGGCCCGCGGCGACGAGATGAGCGACCTGCCCAAGCGCGCGCCCCGGCTGCGGCCCGAGCTCGAGGACCTCGGCGCCTTCGAGGCGGTCGACCTCCCGGAGGCACTGACCCGGTGGATGGCCTGGGCGCGGGCGGCGACCCGCGACGAGGCGATGACCGCCGACGACGTCACCAGCCTCGTCCTGCGGGTACACGCCCTGCTGCCGCTCCTGCGCGGTCCGCTGGGCGCGGCCGGCGACCTGACCACCGTCTGGCGGCTGGTCAACCTCGCCATCGACTACAACCCGCCGCGCCGCACCCGCTGGCTGGTGCTCGCCAAGGCGGCGCTGCAGCACGCCGTGGGGCTGCCCGTCCCGCCCGAGACCGTGCTGCCGGACGTCCCCCGCGGCGGCACCGTCGAGGAGTACGAGCAGGCCGCCGCGGCTGCCCGGGACGCCCAGACCCTGCTCCGCCAGTTCCCCGGCGTCGCCGGCCTGGACAGCGAGGACGCCGCGTGGGTCGAGGAGGAGTGCGCCGAGATGATCACCGAGCTGCTCCCCGACGCCATCGCGCTGGGCCGGTCCGGGAAGTGCGTGGAGTGCGGCAGCGCGATCGCGCCGTGGTTCACCACCTGCCGGCCCTGCAGCGCCCCCGCGGGTCGCGGCGGCGGCGAGCGGGACCGCCGGCCGAGCACGGGCGGCCGCCGGACCGCCGGTCGCGCGGCCGGCCGCACGCTCGGCGGGCGACAGGGCGGTCCCCGGGGCAGGTCTCGCCGGAGCTGATCAGCCGGGCCGCCCGCCCCCCTCCCCCGCCGGCTGCTCCGCCCCGGTGCCCTCGGGGAACCACAGCACCCGCTGCGGGAAGGGGATGGAGATCCCGGCCGCGTCCAGCGCCGCCTTCAGCGAGATGGCGACGGCGCTGCGCACCCGCCAGCGGCTCGCGATGTCGGCCGGGTGCCAGTAGCGCACGGCGACGTTGATCGAGGAGTCCGCGAACTCCTCCACCCAGACCTCGGGCGGCGGGCTGGCCTGCACCTCGTCGGTGTCGCGGCACGCCCGCAGCAGCACCTGCCGGGCCCGCTCCAGGTCGGCGTCGTAGGGCAGCCCCACGGTGAGCGAGGTGCGGCTCACCGGCGTCTGGGTGTAGTTGATGATCGGGTTCTTCAGCACCTCGGCGTTGGGCAGGTACACGACCAGACCGTCGTAGGTGCGCAGGACCGTCGTCCGCAGGTTGACGTCGTCGACCACGCCCTCGTGGTCACCGCTGCCGATCTGGTCGCCCACGCGGAAGGGGTGCCGGACCTGGAGGAGCACCCCGGCGATGAAGTTCTGCAGGATGTCCTGGGCGGCGAAGGCGATCGCGATACCGCCCACGCCCAGCGCCCCCAGCAGCGGTCCGATCTGCACGCCGATGAGGCCCAGCGCGTAGACGGCCCCCGCCGCGGCGATCAGGACGCTCGCGAACCGGCCGACCACGCGGCCGATGTGACGATCGCCCTCGCGGTCGATCGCGCGGACCAGCACCCGGCGGACGACGGCGGCCAGGGCGATGCCGAGGACCAGCGCCAGCAGGGCCGCGGTGGCCTCCTGCCACGTGATCGCGTCCGTGACGAGCTCGTCCTCGGCCGCCAGGAGTGGGATCAGGGCATGCTGTCCGGCCACCCCCGGAGGCTAGGCAGCGCCCGCGTATCCCGCTGCGCGACACGGGTCGGCGACGGCGACAGGACACAACTGGCCAAACGGACGAGACGGTTTCGTACGGATTCTGCCAGTGCCGACGCGACACCTCCTCCGTAACGTCACAGGTAGCAAGCAGGCCGTACCGGTCCGTCACCGCGCCTGCCACCGGCCACCGTTCGAGGAGCTTCCCCCGTGTCTTCCTTCTCCCGCCCCGTCCTCACCCTGGTCCCCGGCTCCGCCACCGAGCACCTCGCGCCGATCGACGACGCCCCGGCCTGGCCGGTCCTGCCGGCGGCCGACGACGCGTGGCGGCTCGACGCGCTCTGCGCCGAGACCGACCCGGAGGCGTTCTTCCCCGAGAAGGGCGGGTCGACGCGGGACGCCAAGCGCGTCTGCACCGGCTGCCCGGTGCGGGCCGAGTGCCTGGAGTTCGCGCTCGCCAACGACGAGCGGTTCGGCATCTGGGGCGGCCTCTCCGAGCGGGAGCGCCGCCGGGTGCGCCTGCAGCGCCGCGACACCATCAGCGCCTGATCGTCCCCGGCCGCCCGCCGGTGATCCTCGTACCCTCGGAGGGGTGACCTCCGCGCCGGTACGCACCGTTGCCCTGGACGACCGCTTCGCACGGGACTTCCCGGAACTGGCGGTCCCCTGGCGGGCCGAGGAGGCTCCCGACCCGCGGCTGCTGGTGCTCAACGAGCCGCTCGCCGCGGAGCTGGGTCTGGACGCCGCATCGCTGCGCAGCGCCGAGGGCGTGCGCCTGCTGGTCGGCAACCTGGTCCCCGACGGCGCCACGCCGGTGGCGCAGGGCTACGCCGGGCACCAGTTCGGCGGGTTCACCCCCCGCCTGGGCGACGGACGCGCACTCCTGCTCGGTGAGCTCACCGGCCCCGACGGAGCGCTGCGCGACCTGCACCTGAAGGGCTCCGGCCGCACGCCGTTCGCCCGCGGCGGCGACGGCCTGGCCGCGGTGGGCCCGATGCTGCGCGAGTACGTGGTCAGCGAGGCGATGCACGCCCTCGGCATCCCGACGACGCGCGCCCTGGCCGTGGTGGCGACGGGCCGCCCGGTGCGCCGCGAGACCCTGCTGCCCGGCGCCGTGCTCGCCCGCGTCGCGAGCAGCCACCTGCGGGTGGGCAGCTTCCAGTACGCCACCGTCCTGGGCGACGTCGAGCTGCTGCGCCGCCTCGCCGACCACGCCATCGACCGTCACCACCCCGACGCGGCCGGCGCCGAGCACCCGCACCTCGCCCTGTTCGACGCGGTGGTCGCCGCCCAGGCCGAGCTGGTCGCCCAGTGGATGCTGGTCGGCTTCGTGCACGGCGTGATGAACACCGACAACACGACCATCTCGGGCGAGACCATCGACTACGGCCCGTGCGCCTTCCTCGACGCCTACGACCCGGCCACCGTCTACAGCTCCATCGACCACAGCGGGCGCTACGCCTACGGCAACCAGCCCGCGGCCGCCCAGTGGAACCTGGCCCGGCTGGCCGAGGCGCTGCTGCCGCTGCTGTCCGACGACCAGGACCGGGCCGTCGCCCTCGCCGTCGAGTCGCTGGGCCGCTTCGCCCCGCTGTACCAGACCGCCTGGACCGCCGGGATGCGCGCCAAGCTGGGCCTGCCCGACGACGTCGAGGACACCGTCGTGCGGCCGTTGGCCGAGGAGCTGCTGGCCTTGCTCGCCCGGGACCACGTCGACCTCACGGCGTTCTTCCGCGGGCTGGGGTCGGCGGCGCGGGGGGACGTCGAGCGCGTCCGGCTGCTGTTCCTCGACCTGGCCGGCATCGACGACTGGCTGGGGCGCTGGCGGGCGCTCGCCCCCGACGCCGCGGCCATGGACGGCGTAAACCCGGCGTACATCCCGCGCAACCACCTCGTCGAGGAGGCCCTGGACGCGGCGACCGACGGCGACCTGGCGCCGCTGGAGCGGCTCCTGTCCGTGGTGACCGCCCCCTTCGACGAGCGGCCGGGGCTGGAGCGCTACGCGGAGCCCGCCCCGCAGGACTTCGGCGCCTACCGCACCTTCTGCGGGACCTGAGCACGGGACCGGAACCGCCGGCCCCGTCGCGACGGGTTCACCCCGGCCGCGCCGGGTAGTCGCGATCCGTGCCACGAGAGATGGACCCCCGGGACCCGGACACCCTGTACGCCGAGGGGCCGGTGGCCCCCGAGCCTCCCGACGACGACGTCCCCGACACCTCTCCCCTGCCCGACTCCGGCGGCACCGGTCCCGGGCCGGACGACCTCGACCGGCTGCTCTGACGGCCGGCCGACCGGCCGGTGCCGGTGCCGGTCAGTCAGATCCGGGCGGCGGGCGCCACCTCGTCGCCGGCCGGCTCCGTCGCCGTGGCGGGAGCGTCGTCGTCCTCGTCCTCCGGGGCGGCGGTCTGCTCACCGGCGTCCCCGTCGTCCTCCGGCGGGGTGGTGGACTCGGTGTCCCCGTCGTCCTCCGGCGGGGTGCTGGGCTCGGTGTCCCCGTCGTCCTCCGGCGGGGTGCTGGGCTCGGCGTCCCCGTCGTCCTCCGGCGGGGTGCTGGGCTCGGCGTCCCCGTCGTCCTCCGGCGGGGTGCTGGGCTCGGCGTCCCCGTCGTCCTCCGGCGGGGTGATCGGCTCGGTCGTGCCCCCGTCACCGTCGGGCGGGCTGCTCGGCCCGGCGATGACCTCCCCGTCCTGCGGCGGGGTGCTCGGGCCGGCGGCATCCCCGGCGGGGGGCGTCGTGGGCGTGCCCGTCGCCGGATCCGCGCTCTCCTCCGCCGGGCCGCGGGTCGACGCGCCGCTCGGCACCGGCTCCTCGGCGACCGGCACCTCCGGGGCAGGTGCCACGGGCTGGGGGCGTCCCACCGGGATGGCACCCCCACCGGTCGACGGCGCCACCTCCGGAACCGTCACACCCGGCCGGACAGCGACACCGAGACGCACCTCGTCGCCGGGGAGCAGCATGCCGGCGGCCGGCTCGAGGCGGGTCACCGTGCCCGGGGCCTGCTCCGCGGTCGCGTCCTCCTCCTGCCGCACCGTCAGCCCGAGCGCGCCGAGTTCAGCGGCCACCTCGGCGGCCGGGCGGCCGAGGTACTCCGCCGGCGCCAGCACGACGCCCGCGGCTGCCGAGGGGGTCGAGACGGCGCCGGCGGACCGGCCGGCGCCCGCGTCCCCACCGGGATCCGGGATGATCCACAGGGCGCCGCCCCCGAGCAGGAGGAACGCCGCCAGCGGCGTCGCGACGGCCAGGGCCGGACGGCGGCCGGCCCTCCCGGGCGCCGCCCGGGTGCCCCGGGACGGGGGGCGCGCCGCCCGCACCGGGCGCGTGACCAGCGGCCGGCGACCCGGTGCGGTCCCCGCCGGTCGGTGGATCGCCTCCTCGATGGCCGACAGGAAGGCGCCGCCGTCCCGCGGCCGCTGCGCCGGGTCCTTGACCAGGGCGGCGTCGATCAGGGCGCGCACGCCGGGCGGCAGCTCGGCGGGAAGGGGCTCGGGGTGCTCCTGCACCTGCTTGAGCGCGACCGTGACCGGGTTGTCGCCGTCGAAGGCGGCCTGGCCGGCCAGCGACTCGTAGCCGACCAGACCGAGGGCGTAGACGTCGCTCGCCGGGCTGACGTGCTCGCCCCGGGCCTGTTCGGGCGACATGTACTGGGCGGTGCCGACCACCTGCCCGGTGCCCGTGATCGGCGCGCTCCCCGCCGACCACGAGATCCCGAAATCGGTCAGCTTCACCGTGCCGTCCCGGCCGAGCAGGATGTTGGCCGGCTTGACGTCACGGTGGACCACGCCGGCCCGATGGGCCTCGGCCAGCCCGGCCGCCGCCTGCCGCAGCAGCGAGAGCGCGGCGGCGGTGTCCAGCGATCCCACCTCGGCCAGCCGGGCCGACAGCGGAGGCCCCTCCACGAGCTCCATCACCAGGTAGGCCAGCCGCTCGCCGGTGTCCTCGGCGGTCGTCTCCCCGTAGTCGAGGACCGCGGCGATGTTGGGGTGGCTCAACGCCGCCGCGTGCCGGGCCTCGGAGCGGAAGCGCGCCACGAACTCCGGGTCGTCGGCGTACTCGCTGCGCAGCACCTTGACCGCCACGGACCGGTGGAGCTGCAGGTCGCGCGCCCGCCAGACCTCACCCATCCCGCCGACGGCGATGAGCTGCTGCAGCTGGTAGCGGCCGTCCAGGCACCGTCGGCTGGTTCCGGCCGTGGTCACTCCCGAGTCCCCTCGTGTCGGTGCCGAGAGGGCGCCTCCGCGCTCCCCCGTACTCGTACGTCCTGCAGGTGTGCCCGCCCGGAGGGGGTCTGAACCCCGGCGGAGCCGACGAGGTGGAACCCGGCCGGCCCCACGCGCCGCCGCGGTGCCGGCCGCGGATCCGCCTGCGGGCTCTCGTACCGTGCGTGCCGGCCGGCCGCAGCGGCTTGCCGCACCGATCGACAGGAGCACCCATGAACACCGGCGTCGTCCTCATCACCGGCGCGAGTTCCGGCCTGGGCGAGGAGATGGCCCGGCAGTTCGCCGCCCGCGGCCACGACCTGGCGCTCTGCGCCCGGCGCACCGATCGGCTGGACGCCCTCGCAGCGGAGATCCGCTCGGCCACCGGCCGGCGGGTGGAGACCGCGGCGCTCGACGTCACCGACGCCCAGGCCGTGCCCACGGTCTTCACCGCGTTCGCCGCGGCGTTCGGCTCGATCGACCGGGTGGTCGTGAACGCCGGCCTCGGCAAGGGCGCGCCCCTGGGCACCGGCCGGGCCGAGGCCAACCGCGAGACGGCGATGACGAACTTCGTCGGCGCGCTGGCGCAGACCGAGGCGGCGCTGGAGATCTTCCGCCGCCAGGGCCGCGGGCACCTCGTGCTGATCTCCTCGATGTCGGCGCTGCGCGGCATGCGCCGGTCGATGACCACCTACGCCGCCACCAAGGCCGGGGTCGCGTCCCTCGCCGAGGGGCTGCGGGCCGAGCGGATCCCCGGCCTGGACGTGTCGGTGATCTACCCCGGCTACATCCGGTCGGAGATGAACCAGCACGTGCAGCAGCGGACCCGGTTCATGGTGGACACCCCGACGGGCGTCCACGCCATGGTGACCGCCATCGAGGCCCGGCGGGCCACGGCCTACGTCCCCGCGTGGCCGTGGGTGCCCATCGGGCTGGCCATGCGGGTGCTGCCGCTGTCCGTGGTCCGCCGGCTCACCTAAGCACGGCCGCGGGACGGCGGGATCAGTTGTAGTTCACGTGCACGTGGTCGAAGTGGTTGGCCGTCGCGCTGCCCCGGTTCTCCATCGCCTGCCACGAGCCGCCGGGGGACGAGAGCATCCGCTGCTGCCAGATCAGGTAGTCCACGCCCAGCTCGGCCCAGTGGGCGCGGTGGTAGGCGACGATCGCGTCCCCGAGGGCGGCGTCGGACATCACCATGTAGTCCAGCGCCAGGCCCGAGGGGTGCCCGCCCGGGTCGGCGGCGCTGGCCCGGGTGCCGCCGAGGGTGATCCCCGCGGCGCCGGGCACGTTGCTGACCACCGCGTCGGCCGCGGCCTGGGTCTGCGGCTTCACGCTGCCCGCGGTGTTGGAGATGCGGGCGACCGCCGTGGCCGCCACCGAGGCGGCGGTGGTGGCGGCGGCCCGGGCCTCCTGCGTGGGCGTCGCCGCGGCGGGGGCCGCGGCCGCCCGCTCGGCGGCTGCGGCCTCCTCCGCTGCCTTCTCCTCGGCAGCCTTCGCCTCGGCCTCGGCGCGGGCGGTGGCCTCCGCCTCGGCCTTCTGCCGGTCGAGCTCGGCCTGGTCGGCCGCGGCCTGGGCCTGCTGGGCCGCGACCTGCTCGGCCTCGCGGCTGCTGCGGCTGGCCGCCAGGTCCTGCAGCGGGGCGAGGTCCTCGGCGACGTCGACCGGGCCGGAGCGGGAGGTGAGCCCGAGCTCCTGGGCGACGCTCACCGACTGCGAGGTGCCGGCCTCGGCCTGGGCGCCCGGGTCCACGCCGACGAGGGTGTTGACCAGGAGGGCACCGGCGGCGGCGACCCCGAGGTAGAACGCCGGACGGCGGAGGCCCGAGGGCGGGCGACGGCGGAGGGCGAGCGGGCCACGACGGCCCGAGGTGGTGGTGCGGGGATCCATGGGTTCGGGGTGCTCCGTTGGTGCGGCGGGGTCGGCCGGGCGAGGCGGACCGCGAGGGATGCGGGCTGCGGACCGGCGCCGGGTCGCGGGGCCACCGGGCACCGGCGGCTCGGCCGGCGGTCATCGCTGGTGGGGGCGACCGGCGGGACGCCGGGTGCGCGTGCGGTCAGGTCCGGGGACGCACCGGGGGGCGGCGGTGCCGGCGGGCGCGGGGTGGTGCGGCGGTGCAGGGGCGCGCCATGCGGCGGCTCTCCGTTTCTTCCGTCGTGCCGCCTACCGGGTTAGCTGACGGATTCGGACGGGAAGCAGCCCTACCCGCACCGGGACGTGCCCGGTGCGCGATTCACCCCAGAACTTCGGTGGGTCCCCGGCTCGCCCGCAGCTCGAAGGCGGCGGGCGACTCGGCGGCGCCCGGCAGACCCTCCCCGGATGGGGAGAGAACGATCGGCCGGGCTCCGCCACGGTAACCGTCGTTATGCAGTCGTGACAATGCGGGAGCGGTCACTTCCGCAGATCGTGACGCGTGTCGCGCCACCGTGCCGGCCCCGTCGGTGGTGTACGGCAGTCCGTTCAGCCGGCGTCGGCCCAGGACCGGACGACGGCGACGTCCAGCGGGAAGTCCACCGGGAAGGCGCCGAACAGCAGCCGCCCGGCCGTGGTGGCCGCGGCGCGCACCGCCTCGACCACGTCGTCGGCCAGGTGCTCGGGGGTGTGCACGACCACCTCGTCGTGGAGGAAGAACGCGAGGTGCGCCCGGGTCCCCAGCGGCCCGTCGCCGCCCAGCCGCCAGAGCCGGTTGCGGAGGTCGGCCAGCCAGCACAGCGCCCACTCCGCTCCGGTGCCCTGGACGACGAAGTTGCGGGTGAACCGACCCCAGGCGCGGCGGGCGCGGTCGCGGTCCTCCCGGGAACCGGCCTGCTCCGCGGCCTCGCCGAGCCCGTCCGCCCGCTGCGCCCACGCGCCGCTGGGCGACGGCGACCCCCGGCCCAGCAGCGTGTGCACCACCTCGCCGCGTTCGCCGGCCCGGGCGGACTCCTCGACCAGGCCGATGGCGCGCGGGTAGCGGCGGGCGAGCCGGGGCATCATGCGACCGCTCTCCCCGCGGGTGCCGCCGTACATGGCCCCGAGGATGCCCAGCTTGGCCTCCGCCCGGGTCGCCACCGCGCCACCGGCGACCATGCCCGCGTAGAGGTCCGAGGCCCGCGCCGCCTCGGCCATCGCGGTGTCCGCGCTCATCCCGGCGAGCACCCGGGGCTCCAGCTGGGCCACGTCGGCGACGACGAATCGCCAGCCGTCGTCCGCGACCGCCGCCGGGCGGATCAGCGTGGGCACCGAGAGTGCACCCCCGCCGTTGGACGCCCACCGACCCGTGACCACCCCACCCGGCAGGAAGGCCGAGCGGAACCGCCCTCCCTGCACCCAGGCCTCCAGCCAGCTCCAGCCGTTGGCCGTGAGCAGCCGCATCAGCTTCTTGTACTCGAGCAGCGGGGGGACGCACGGGTGCTCGAGCTGCTCGAGGGTCCACGAGCGGGTGTCGGCCACCGGGAGGCCGGCCTGCTGGAGTGCCCGCAGCAGCTCGGCCGGCGAATCGGGGTTGAGCGACGGGGTCCCCAGCGCCGCGCGGATCTCGCCCAGCAGCCGCTCGAGCACCGCGGGGCGCCCACCGGTTCCCGGGCGCGGGCCGAGCAGGTCGGTGAGCAGGCGCTCGTGCACGTCCGCCCGCCACGGCAGGCCGGTGTGCGTCATCTCGGCGGCCACCAGGGCGCCGGCGGACTCCGCCGCGAGCAGCAGCGCGAGCCGGTCGCCGTGCGGTGAGGCGGCCAGGGCCGCCTGCTGGCGCCGCTGCTCGGCCAGGGGGTCGAGCCGGTCCGCCGGGTCGGCCAGCGGGAAGAGGGCGGACTCCGCCGGCTGGCCGGGCTGCAGCACGTCCCACCCAGGGGTGTCGTCCCCGGCGAGCAGCTCCTGGGCCGCGAACGGGGACCGCCGCAGGATCGCGTGGCCGAGCCGCAGGTCGGTGCAGCGCTCGACGCGGACTCCCGCCGCCAGCAGCGCGGGGTACCAGCGGGTGGTGTCGTCCCACACCCAGCGGACGGGTGCGGCAGCGGCCTCCCGCTGTGCCACGACGGCGGGCAGCCCCCCGGCCGCGACGCGGGTGACCGACCCCGTCGACCCGTCGTCGACGAGCTCCGTCATCTCCACCGCGGACTCGCGGCGCCGGAGCAGGATCCGCTGCACGCCCGCAGTGTCGCCGACGGAGCCGACCGATCCGCCGGACGGCCCCGACGCATGTCCCCGGTGCGGGATCGCGCGAGGACGGCGGCCGGCGCGACGCGACGCGACGATGGAGCAGGGGGTGCTCGTCGCGACAGGCCGCCATCACGACGGACCCACGACGTCGAGCAAGGTCAGCGCCCGGCGTCCACCCCCGCCGCCTGCAGGTAGCGGCCGAGGGCGGCGCTGTTGTCCTGCAAACAGGCGATCCGCGCGTCGATCTCGCGTCGAGTGGCCACGAGGGTCGCGATGAGGTCGGGGCGGGGCTCCAGCTCGGGCCGCTCGCCCCGGGCGCATGGCAGGACGTCGCGGATGACCTCGGTGGACAGACCCGCAGCCAGCAGCCCCTGGATCTGGCTGACCGTCAGCGGCGCGTCGCCGGGGAACTCCCGATAGCCGTTGGCCGCGCGCGCCGGGGTCAGCAGCCCCTGCTCCTCGTAGTAGCGCAGGGCTCGCGGACTGACGCCCGTCCGCCGAGCCAGCTCACCGATCCGCACGGCGCTCTTCCCTCCGCCCTTGACCTTCACGTCGACGTCAGACTTTACGGTCGCCGCCATGTCCACCGATCAGCGATCCCTGCGCCTGCCCCGCGCGGCCACTCCGGCCCTGCCCGCTGTCGTCACCGGCACGGGACCGGCCCTCCTGCTCCTGCACGGCGCCGGCGGCAGCCCGCAGGACAACTACCCGTTCCTGGACGACCTGGCTTCCGACCACACCGTCGTAGCGCCCTACCTGCCCGGCACCGCCCCCGCTCCACTGCCCGATGGACCACTGGACGTCGACCTGCTCGCCGACCAGGTCGTCGCCACCGCGGACGCCGCGGGGGTGGACACCTTCGCCCTGTCGGGCTACTCGCTCGGCAGCGCCCTCGCGATCCGCGTGGCCGCCCGACACCCGGAGCGGGTCACCGCGCTGGTTCTGACCGCCGGCTTCGCTGCCGCCCGCCCGTCGCCCGCGGCGACCAGCCGGCTGTGGCAGCGGCTGCTCGAGCAGGACCCCGTCGGCGCCGGCTGGGTCGTCGCGGCCCTGTTCCCCGGGGATGCCGCGCTCCACGCCCTCGGCCGGGACGCCACCGCCCAGCTGGCCCGGGACGTCACCGAGCACCTACCGGCCGGCGCACGCGCGCAGGTCGAGCTGGTCGGTCGCGTCGACGTCACCGCCGACCTGCCCCGGTTGGCCGCACGCCGTCTTCCGGTCACGCTCGTCGTCCCCACGCGCGACCGGCTGGTCGACCCCGCACATTCCGCAGACCTCCAGGCCGCCCTGCCGCACGCGGTCCGACACGAGCTGACCACGGGTCACGACGTCGCCGGCGAGGCCCCGATCGCCTGGCTGCAGATCCTTCGAGCCGCGGGCACGACGCCCTGATCCCCCGCGGCGCCCTCGAACCGACCACCGCCCCCGCCGCCGACCCGCCCGTCCGGGAAGCGCCTAGCCGAGCAGCCGGCGTAGACAGCGGACGGGCGTGGCGAGGACGGCCCGGGCGACGTGCACGCCCAGCCGCAGCAGGTCGGTGTAGTCGGGCGGACGGACGGTGGCACCCGCCCCTGGCCGGCCGGGAGACGGCCGGTCGTCCGTCGCCGCCCGGGCCGCGGCGACCGGCGGGGCCGGCGCCGGCGTCTCGGTGAGGAGCAGGTCGACCGCCGACCGGCGTCGTGGGGCCCGGAGCGAGTCGAACGACGGGATGGCCGGCGCCACCGGACCGTCCTCCTCGGACGGCTCGCCATCGGTCGGCTGCCCACCGGCCGGCCCGCCCACCGCCGCGCCGGCGCCCGGCAGCTGGGCCGGCGGCTCGGGGACGACGGCGCGGATCGCCGCGACCAGGCCCGGTCCGAGGCCGGCGACGTCGCTGAGCTCCCGCCGGGTGAGCGCGGCGAGCGCCTCGACGTCGGTGATCCCCGCCCGGGTCAGCGCGCTGACCGCGCGCGTCGGCAGACCCAGGTCACGGATCGTCCCGGCGGGCTGTCCCGGTGAGCTGGTCGGCATGTCGGCCAACCCTAGCGATGCCGGCCCGCGGTCGCGCCGGCGGCGGCAGCCCGGTCAGACCTCGGTCACCTCGTAGGTGTGCCCCGCCGCGCGCAGCCGCTCCACGAGGACCTCCCCCAGCGCCGTCGCCGGCGTCAGCGAACCGGCCCGGTCGGGCAGCCGCTCCCCGTCGAGGGCGAGCGCCAGCGCGGCCTCCCCGAGCATGACGGCGGTGGCGGCGTACCCCGGGTCGCCGCTGCCCGCGGCGGTGGCGCGGTAGCGGCGGCCGCTCTCGGTCGTGGCGTCGACCACCATCCGGAACCAGCCCTTCCGCCGCACGGCCTCGCTCGGGCCGGTGCCCGGCGCGGGGAGCACCCGGTCCAGCACCGCACGGGTGGGCGCCAGGCTCATGGCGGACACGGTGGCGACCAGCCCGGCGGAGACGCCGGCCGCGGCGACGGCGCCGAGCGGCCCGCGCCCCACCCCCATGACCTCGCCGTAGCGCATGTCGCGCCCGTAGGCCCAGCCCTGCAGCGCGTTGCTCCGCCGCACGATGCGGGTGTTGAACGGCGCCATGACGAAGGCGGCCGTCCAGCGCCCGTCGTCGGTCCGGCGTGGCAGCGCACCGTCGAGGGGCTGCGGGGTGTCGGGCTCGGCAGCCCGGTCGGGGCTCAGGCCGAACGGGTCGCCGACGACGCGACGCAGCGACGGGTTCTCCTGCATCGCCTCCACCTGGGCGCGCATCGAGTCGATCGTGCCGCCGCTGAGCCCGCCCCGGGCCGTGGCCACCAGCTGGACGTCGCGCAACCCTCCCGCACCGTCGGCCGCGGCCCGCCGGCCCAGCAGGAGGACGCTGAGGTCGGAGGGGACGGAGTCGTAGCCGCAGGCGTGGACGAGGCGGGCGCCGGTCTCCCTGGCGACGGCGTCGCAGCGCTCGATGGCGTCACGGACGAACAGGACCTCCCCGGTCAGGTCGGCGTAGTGCGTGCCGGCCCGGGCGCAGGCCTCCACCACCGGCAGCCCGTAGCGGGCGTAGGGGCCGACCGTGGTGACCAGCACGCGGGTGCTGCCGGCGAGCGCGGTCAGCGACGCGGAATCGGTCGAGTCGGCCTCGACCAGCGCCCAGTCGCGGCCGGCGGCCGGGAGGGCGTCGCGGACCTCCTCGAGCCGCCGCCGGGAGCGCCCGGCCAGCGCGATGCGGGTTCCCTCCGGGGCGTGCTCGGCCAGGTAGGCCGCGAGCAGCCGCCCGACGAAGCCGGTGGCCCCGTAGACGACGAGGTCGTAGGTCCGTGCGTCTTCAGCCATGCGGCCATCCTGACCCGCCCGGGGAGCGCCGGCAGCCCGCGCTCCCCCCGGGCGCCACCTCACGGCGAGGTCACGGAACGGCACACGGGTCACTCCGACCTCCCCCGTGCGCAAGGAACTGCGGGGAGGTGCCGATGGAGGTCGCATGGCAGTGCGGCTCGCAACGGTGCGGACCGCGACCCGGCAGCAGGTCGCGGCCCAGACGTCGACGTCCCCGTGGTGGCGGTCGGCGGTGGTCTACCAGGTCTACCTGCGCTCGTTCGCCGACGGCAACGGCGACGGCATCGGCGACCTGGCCGGCCTCCGCTCCCGGCTGCCGTACCTGGCGTGGCTGGGGGTCGACGCGGTCTGGATCAACCCGCACTACCCCTCCGGTGGTGCCGACGGCGGCTACGACATCGTCGACTACCGCGCCGTCGACCCCGAGTACGGCGACGTCGCGGACCTGGAGGCGCTCGTCGCCGAGGCCCGCGCGCTCGGCCTGCGGGTCGTGCTGGACGTCGTCCCCAACCACACCTCCGACCGGCATCCCTGGTTCCAGGCCGCGCTGGCCGACCCGGACTGCCCCGAGGCGTCGCGGTACCACTTCGCGCCCGCGTCGGAGGAGCCGCCGAACAACTGGCGCTCGCTCTTCGGCGGCCCGGCGTGGTCGCGCACCCCGGACGGCCGCTGGTACCTGCACCTGTTCGCCCCCGAGCAGCCCGACCTCAACTGGCGCGACCCCGCCGTCGCCGCCGACTTCGAGCGGACGCTGCGCTTCTGGCTCGACCGCGGCGTCAGCGGATTCCGCGTCGACGTCGCCTACGGCCTGTTCAAGGACGCCGGCCTGCGGGACAACCCGGGCGCCTACTCCCCCACCCTGTTCGGGCACGGCCCCGAGCAGGCGATGACCTGGAACCAGCCCGAGGTGCACGACGTCTGGCGCCGCTGGCGGTTGATCTGCGACGAGTACCCGGAGACGATGCTCGTCGGCGAGGTCTGCCTGGCCGATCCGCACGAGGTGGCCCTCTACTCGCGGCCCGACGAGATGCACCAGTCCTTCAGCTTCCGCCTGCTGAAGTCCCCGTGGTCGACGGAGGCCTTCGCCGACGGCGTGCGGAGCGCGCTGGACGCGTTCGGGCAGGTGGGCGCACCCGTTTCCTGGGTGCTCGGCAACCACGACAAGGACCGGCAGGTCACCCGGTTCGGTGGTGGTGCCGTGGGCACCGCCCGTGCCCGCGCCGCCGCGCTGCTCATGCTGGCCCTGCCCGGCTCCGCCTACGTCTACGCCGGCGACGAGCTGGGCCTGCCGCAGGCCGACGTCCCCGACGAGGCCAAGCGCGACCCGATCTTCTTCCGCAGCGGCGGCGCCCGCAGCGGACGGGACGGCTGCCGCGTGCCCATGCCGTGGAACCCCTCGCCCGGCGTGGGCTTCTCCGCCGGGACGGCGGCCGAGCCCTGGCTGCCGATCCCCGACGAGTGGAGCCGGTACGCGGTGTCCCGCCAGGCGCGGGACGGTGGGTCGATGCTGACCCTCTACCGCCGCGCCCTGGCGCTGCGCGAGGCCCACCCGGCCCTCGGCTCGGGCGAGGCCACGGTCAGCACCCGGGGCGACGTCCTCACCGTCCGGTGCACGGCCGCCGACGGCAGCGTCGTCCGGTGCGTGGTCAACATGGGCACCGGGACGACGCTCGTGCGCACGCGCGGCACCGTGCTGCTGGCATCGAACACCAGCGTGCGGCGGTCACCGGGCACCGTGGCGCTGCCCCCGCACACGGCGATCTGGCTCGCCGAGAGCTGAGCTCCTCCCAACGGGGTATGTCCGCGCCCTGGGGTTGGAGCCGTCGCGGCGACGGGCCGATGGAGGTCCGGTGACCAGCGTGGCGGAGAGATCCGGTGGGGAAGGCGGCTCCGTCGTCCCCGCACCGGCTGCCGTCGATGCCGGGGCCGTTGGGCTGTGGGAGCGGATCGCCGAGCTGGAGGACCGCTCCCGATTCGACGACGACGGCTTGGAGGAGCGGGCCGAGCAGGCTCTCGCCGACGCTCGCGAGGTCGGGACGGCCGAGCTGGAACAGCGCGCCCGGCTGGTCCAGGCCGACCTGGTGCGGCGCCGCGGCAACATCGCCGAGGCAGGCCGGCTGGCCCGGGAGATCCAGCGCTGGGCTGCCGACCGCGGCTTCCGCTGCCTCCTGGCGCGCAGCCACTTCGTGCTTGCCGCGGTGTTCCAGGAGCTGGGCGATCTCTCCCTGGCGCTGGAGAACGCCGTCCGCGCCGTCGAGCTGCTCGACGAGGACGTCCGGCCCCAGCAGCGGATCGACCACCACGCCCGGCTGGCCGACTGCCTGGGGCTCAACGGCGACCTCGCCGCGCGGGAGCGCTACGACCACGTGCTCCAGCTCGCCGACGAGATCGGCGACGTCGACCGGCAGGTGCTGGTGCTCAACAACCGCTCCTACTGCGAGATCCTCTCCGGTCACTTCGAGGAGGCCCTGGTCTGGAGCACGAAGCTGCAGGACCTCGCGGCACGGCACGGCGTCCCCCTCCGAGTCGGTCGGCTGGACACCGTCGGCCGCGCGCTGCTGGAGCTGGACCGGCTGGAGGACGCCGAGGCCGCACTGCTACCCGGTCTGCACCCGGACGTCCTCGACGCCTCGCTGGACGGTGACGCAGGCGCGGACTTCCTGCTGACCCTCGCCGAGGTCCGCCGCCGCCGGGGGCACCTCGACCGGGCCCGGGACAGCCTCGACGAATGCCTGCGCCGCTGCGAGCGGTACGGGCTGACGTCCATCCGCGTGCGCGCCCGCCGGGAGAAGGCCGAACTGCACGCCGCCGCCGGGGACTTCCGGGCCGCGTACGAGGAGCACCGGCAGTACTCCGACGAGCTCGTCGAGCTCCAGTCGGCCGAGCGCGACGCCCGGGCCCGGGCGTTGCAGGCCATGTACGAGACCACCGAGGCCCGCCGGCAGAGCCGGCGGTACCGCGAACTGTCGCTGCGCGACCCGCTCACCGGCCTCTACAACCGCCGCTACGTGGACGACGAGCTGCCGCGCGTGCTGGCCGCGCACCCCGGCGAGGTGACGGTGGCGCTGCTGGACCTCGACCACTTCAAGCAGATCAACGACACGTGTTCGCACGAGGTGGGCGACCGGGTGCTGCGCACCGTGGCGGAACTCCTCCAGGCACACGGCCGTCCGGACTCCGGCCCTGGCGGCGCGTTCGTCGCCCGGCTCGGCGGGGAGGAGTTCCTGCTCGTGCTGACCGGCACGGACCCCGCCACCGCGACGCGGCACCTCGAGGACCTCCGCCGGGCCATCGCGGAGCACCCGTGGGGAGAGCTGACCGGTGGCCTGCCGGTGACCGTCAGCATCGGCACGGCCGGCGGCGGCGCCACCGCGGCGGACGCGCTCGGCCGGGCCGATGCCGCCCTGTACACCGCCAAGCGGCGGGGTCGGGACCGCGTCGTCGCGTCCTAGGTCCCGTCCCGCCGCGCGACGGTCAGACCGGTTCGACGCCGAACACCCCGGCCAGCCGCTCGATCTTGCGCGCGCGGGCGAGCCGGGGCAGGTCGCTCCCGTCGCGGATCACCTGACCGCGGGCGTCGAAGTCGGCGAGGAAGTCCCGCGCCCACGCGACGTCGGAGGGGGCGGGGCTGATGACCTCGTTGATGACCGGCAGCTGCTCCATGTCCAGGCACAGCTTCCCGGTCAGCCCCAGGGAGACGGTGACCGCGGACTGCTCCCGGAGCACCGGGAGGCTGCTGCTGACCGTGGGGCCGTCGATCGGGCCGGGGAGCCCGCCGATGCGGCTGGCCACCACCAGGCGCGAGCGGGGGTAGGCCATGGCCAGGTCGTCGGCGCTCGTGCCGGTGTCGCGGCGGTAGTCCCCGCTGCCGAAGGCCAGCCGGAACGCACCGCGGGCGCGGGCGATGTTAACGGCCTCCTCGATGCCGAGCGCGGACTCGACCAGGGCCAGGACCGGCGTCGCGCCGCCGAGGCGGTCGAAGGTCTCGGTCACGTGCTCGGCGGCCTCGGCCTTGGCCAGCATCACGCCCAGCAGCCCCGGCACCCCGGCGAGCGCGGCGACGTCGTCGGCCCAGAACACGGTGGAGTGGTCGTTGATCCGCACCCAGGCGCTGTTGCCCTCCTGGGACAGCCAGGCGATCACCCCGTCGCGGGCCTCGCCCTTGTGCGCCGGATCGACGGCGTCCTCGATGTCCAGCACCACCTGATCGGCTCGCGACGCGTGCGCTCCGTCGAACAGCTCCGTGCGGGCGCCGTTCACCAGCAACCAGGAGCGGGCGTCCTCGGGGCCGACCCTTCTGCTTCTCACCACCGGTCCATCCTCGTACGGATCCGCTCCCGGCACCGCCCGGCGCGCCCGCGCCGATCCGTTCGGATGACCTGACCGGTCCCCGCACGCGGGTGTTCCCCGGTCCCCCTCGGGTACGCCGGGCAGGCACGGACGACCCCGGACGAGAGGAGCAGACGTGACCGAGGGAGACCTGGAGCAGACCGGCACCGGCGACGCCGCCAAGCGCATCGGCCAGGCGCCGACGACCACCGATGTCACCGACCCGGAACGCTCGTCCCGCAACACCGCCGCCGGCTCCGGTTCCGAGCCCGGCGAGGGCCCCGTGCAGCCCGCGGCCGACGAGGGCGTCGACCCCTCGGCGAGCATCGAGCCGCACAACGAGGGCCTGGCCTGAGCCCGCGGCCCGTCGCTGGCTCCCCTCGGGGGCTGGCGACGGGCCGCCGTCAGGCCCCGGCCACCCGGGGGGCGACCTCGGTACCCAGCAGCTCGATGCCGCGCAGCAGGTCCTCGTGCGCCAGCCGCGGGTTCGTCATCTGCAGCGCCACCCGGTCCACGCCCCCCAGCTGCTCGGAGACCCGCCGCAGCTTGGCGGCCACGGTCTCCGGGTCGCCCATGAAGAAGGCACCGTCGGGCCCGCTGGTCGCGTCGAACTGCGCCCGGGTCGGGGGCGCGAAGCCCCGCTCCCGGGAGATCTTCGCGAACATCTCGTGCCAGCCAGGATAGATCGTGTCCGCGGCCGCCTGGGTGCTCTCCGCGACGAACCCGAACACGTGCAGTCCGACCTGCAGCGCCTCGGGCGGGTGCCCGGCGTGCTCACCGGCCCGCCGGTACAGGTCCACCAGCGGGGCGAACTGCCGCGGCTCGCCACCGATGACGGCCACCATCAGCGGCAGCCCGAGCAGCCCCGCCCGGGCGAAGGACTCGGGAGTGCCCCCGACGCCGACCCAGATCGGCAGCGGGTCCTGCAGCGGGCGCGGGTACACCCCCTGACCGGTCAGGGCCGGCCGGTGCTTCCCCGACCAGGTGACGTGCTCGGACGCCCGGATGCGGAGCAGCAGGTCCAGCTTCTCGGCGAACAGCTCGTCGTAGTCGGCGAGGCTCAGCCCGAACAGCGGGAACGCCTCGGTGAACGACCCGCGGCCCACCACGAGGTCGATCCGGCCCCGGGAGATCAGGTCGAGGGTGGCGAACTGCTGGAAGACCCGGACCGGGTCGGCGGCGCTGAGCACCGCGACCGCGCTGCCGAGGCGGATGCGCGAGGTCCGCGCCGCCGCGGCGCCGAGGATCACCGGCGGCGCGGAGTCGTAGTACTCGCTGCGGTGGTGCTCCCCGATGCCGAACGAGTACAGCCCCACCCGGTCGGCGAGCTCGATCTCCTCCAGCAGGTGGGCCATCCGCTCCTCCGGGCCGATCAGCCGTTCGGTGCGCGGATCGGTGACCGCCGCGACGAAGCTGTCGACGCCGACGTGCATGGGCCGTCCTCCTGGGGCTCGGAGCGGGGCGGGGCCGGCCGGCCCCGCCCTCCAGTCAACACCGGGACCGCGCCGGCCGCGCCCGCTCCCCCAGCACGGCGTCGCACGTCAGCTCCGCCGCCGCCGGCCGGTCGACGACGATCGCGGTACCGGCCTCGGCGGGGGCGTCCGCCAGCCGGGCGAGGTAGCCGCGCCAGCGGTGCTCGTGACGCCGCATCCGCGCGTCGGGAAGCGTCCGGCCGCGGGTGCGCTGCCCCTCCTGGGCGAGCTCCGTGGGCACGTCCAGCAGCACCAGCCGCACCGACCGGCCGGCGCAGCGGGCCGCCCGCAGCACCGCCGCCCGCCACACCGGGCTGGTCCAGGGATCGGTGAGGACGACGACGGACGACCCGCCGGCGACGTGCCGCAGGACCCGCCACCGGTGCACCAGGTGCACCCACGGGCGGAGCACCCGGTAGGGCACGCCGATGCCCGTTCCGCGGACCCGGGCGGCGACGTCCTCGGAGTCCAGGGCGGTGAGCGGCCCGCCACCGCCGTGCGCGAGCAGGCGTCGCAGCAGCGTGGTCTTACCGCTCCCAGGCAGCCCCGCGAGGACGACCAGGCCGTACCCGGTCACCGGGTCCGTCCCGAACGCCCCCCTGATCGGTGCCCTCACCATGCCGTCTCCTCCGTATGCCCGGGTCGACTGTGCGCCCGGAAACTGCCGCCGGCGTGTGGCCTCGCTGGGAACCGGCTGGACGTCTCCTGGTGGTTGGGCCACCGGGCCGCGCAAACTCACAGCCGTCGCGCACCCGGTGATCAGCGGAGTTCCAGTTCGCGCACCCACGGTGGTGCTCCGAGGACGGCGCCGCAGTGCCCCGCGAGGGGGTGGCCGCGGCCCGTCGGACGAGGAGCACTCCCGTGCAGGAATGGGTCTTCGACCGGGACGGCGCGCTCACCCCGCGCTCCACCGGCACCGCACCGGCAGGCGAGTCGCCTGCGCCCGCACCCCCGGACCGCACCCGGCGTTCGAGGGGCCGGCGCCGCCGCTGGGCCGCAGCCGGCGCGGCCGCCGTGGCCGTGCTCGGCGCCGGGGTGGGGTTGGCCGTGGCGGCCGGCTCCCCGGCGCCGGAGACCACCGCGGCGGCGGCTCCGACCGACGCCGACGACCAGGGCGCGACGGAGGGCAGGCGGACCGGCCGGCTCCCGGCCGACCCGCAGCCGGACGAGGACGCGACCGCGCAGGAGGAGAGCCCGACCGGCTCGACGAGCACCCGGTGGTCGGCTCTTCACGAGGAGCAGGAGCTCCAGCAGCCCGACGGCAGCACGGTCACCATCGCCGTCCAGGGCGGCACCGTCACCGCGCTGGACACCGGTTCGGTGACCGTGCAGAGCTCCGACGGGTTCACCCGCACGTACGCGGTGACTTCGGGGACCCGTATCGCCTGCACCGCCCTCGCCGTGGGGGACCCCGTCCTGGTCGAAGCCGTCGTCGACGGCGGGACCGCCACCGCCACGACCATCCGCCCGACGGCCGGCGGCCGCGGCCTCCCGGGTGGCGCCACGTCGCCCGACACCGAGACCCAGGAACCCACGCAGGGCGCCTGAACCGAACCGCTCACCCAGGATCCGAGGAGGACCCGTTGTCCGACACCCGCTCCCTGCCCACTCCCCCGGCGTCCGCCGCGCTGCTCGAGCACGCCCTGATGGAGGTGAAGAAGGTCGTCGTCGGCCAGGACCGGATGGTCGAGCGGATCGCCGTGGCGCTGCTGGCCCGCGGGCACTGCCTGCTCGAGGGCGTGCCCGGCGTCGCGAAGAGCCTGGCCGTCGAGACGCTCGCCCGGACGGTCGGCGGCAGCTCGGTGCGGCTCCAGTTCACCCCCGACCTGGTGCCGAGCGACATCGTCGGCACCCGCGTCTACCGGCCCTCCCAGGAGCGCTTCGACGTCGAGCTCGGCCCGGTGTTCGCCAACCTGGTGCTGGCCGACGAGATCAACCGCGCCCCGGCCAAGGTGCAGTCGGCGCTGCTGGAGGTCATGGCCGAGCGGCAGGTCTCCATCGGCGGTGTCACCCACCCGCTGCCCGACCCCTTCCTGGTGCTGGCCACCCAGAACCCGGTCGAGAGCGAGGGCGTCTACCCGCTGCCCGAGGCGCAGCGCGACCGCTTCCTCATGAAGGTGGTCGTGCCGCACCCGACGATGTCGGAGGAGATGGAGATCGTCCGCCGCATGTCGGTGCGCCCGCCGGGGGCCGAGCAGGCGCTGACGCTCGAGCAACTCGTCGCGCTGCAGGACGCCGCCGAGGCGGTGTTCGTGCACCACGCCATCGCCGAGTACGCCGTGGCCCTGGTCATGGCGACCCGCGAGCCGGCGGCGTGGCGGCTGCCGGAGCTGGCGCGCCTCATCGGCGTCGGCGCCTCGCCGCGCGGCAGCCTGGGCCTGGTCCGCGCGGCGCGCGCGCTGGCCCTGCTGCGCGGGCGCGACTACGTCGTCCCCGAGGACGTCGCCGACCTCGCCGTCGACGTCCTGGCCCACCGGCTGGTGCTCTCCTACGAGGCGCTGGCCGACGGGGTGACCGCGGAGGAGGTCGTCGGCCGGGTGCTGGCCACCATGCCGCAGCCGACGGTGGCCCCTTCGCAGCACACAGTCGTCCGCCCGGACCTGCAGCGGGTCGTGGCATGAGGCCGCTGCCCCCGCCGCCGGACGCACCGGAGGCGCAGGTCTGCCGGCTGACGCTGGAGGTGTCCCGCCGCCTCGACGGGGTGCTGCAGGGCGGCCACGTCCGGCTCACCCCCGGTCCGGGCAGCGAGCCGGCCGATCCGCGCCTGCACGCACCCGGGGACGACGCCCGCCGCATCGACTGGGCGGTGACCGCGCGCACCGGGGAGACCCACGTCCGCACCACGACCGCCGACCGGGAGCTGGAGACCACCCTGGTCGTCGACCTCACCCCGTCGATGGCGCTGGGCACGCGGCGCACGGAGAAGCGGGCGCTCGCCCTGGCCGTGGCCGGCGCCCTGGCGCAGCTGACCAGCGCGCACGGCGACCGGGTGGGCGCCGTCCTGCTGACCGCGGACGGCGTCCGGCGGGTGCCGCCCCGGGCGGGCCGCACCGCCGCGCTCGCGCTGCGGCACGTCCTGTCCAGCACGCCGCGGGCCGCCGACGGCCGGGGCGCCGACCTCGCCGACGTGCTCACCGAGCTCGCCCGCCCGCCCCGCAGGCGCGGGCTGGTGGTGGTGCTGAGCGACCTCGCCGAACCCGGCGGCGCCGGCGACGAGCCCCGCTGGGCCCGGGCGCTGCAGCTGCTCGCCCAGCGCTGCGACGTGGTCGTCTGCCACGTCCAGGACCCGCTGGAGACCGAGCTGCCGGCCGTCGGCACCCTGCACGTCGTCGACGTCGAGACCGGCCGCCAGCTGGAGGTGCGCACCACCCGGGCGGTGCGCGACCGGTACCGCGCGGCGACTGCGGCCCGCACCGGGGCGCACCGGGCCGCCGTGCTCGCCGCGGGCGCGGGCCACGTGCTGCTGCGCACCGACCGCGACTGGCTGCCCGAGCTCGCCCGCCACCTGTCCGCCCGGCGCACCTCGCTGCGCCGGCGCCGGGCCGCCTCGCCGGCCCGGCGCCCGTCGCCCCTCGTCCACCCGGGAGCATCCGCATGACCGACCTGTCGTTCGAGGCGCCGTGGCGCCTCCTGCTGCTGCTCGCCGTCGCGGCCGTCGCCGTCGGCTACCTGGTCGCGCAGCGGCGCCGCACCGCCTACGCCGTCCGGATCGCCGACGCCGACCTGCTGGCCTCCGTCGCGCCCCGGGCCCCGCGCTGGCGGCGGCACGTGCCGGCCGCCCTGCTGGTGACCGCGCTGGCGTTCATGGTCACCGCGTTCGCCAAGCCGGCGGCCGCGGTGGAGGTGCCGCGCGAGGCGGCCACCGTCGTCGTCGCCATCGACACCTCGACCTCCATGCAGGCCACCGACGTCGCGCCGTCCCGGTTCGTGGCGGCGCAGGCGGCCGCGGTGGAGTTCGTCGAGCAGCTGCCCGAGGGCATCGACGTCGGGCTGGTGAGCTTCTCCGGCACGGCCGTGGTGGAGGTCGCCCCGACCGACGACCACGAGGCCGTCGTCTCGGCCATCGAGGAGCTGCGGATGTCCCAGGGGACGGCGATCGGCGAAGCGGTCGCCGCGGCGGTCGCCGCCGTCGGCCAGGCCCCGGTCGAGGACGGCGCGGAGCCGGTCCCGGCGTCGATCGTGCTGCTCTCCGACGGCACCAGCACCCAGGGCCGCTCGGTCGAGGACTCCGTCGAGGTGGCGACGACGGCCGGCATCCCGGTCTCGACCATCGCCTACGGCACGTCCGACGCCGACGTGAGCGTGCAGGGACAGCGGGTGTCGGTGCCGGTGGACACCGCTGCCCTGGCGGACCTGGCGGCCGCCACCGGCGGGCAGGCATACACCGCCGAGAGCGGCAGCGAGCTCGAGGACGTCTACGCCGACATCGGCGAGCAGGTGGGCACGACCACCGAGCGCGAGGACGTCTCCTCGGCCTTCGCCGGGGTGGCCCTGCTGGTCGCGCTCGGCGCGGCCGGCGGGTCGCTCGCCTGGTCGCCCCGGCTGCCCTGACCCGTTCGCCCGCACCCGACGCGGGGGGGGGGGGGGGGGGGGGGGGGGGGGGGGGGGGGGGGGGGGGGGGGGGGGGGGGGGGGGGGGGGGGGGGGGGGG
>NZ_JBJHAJ010000022.1:0-73635 GCF_054051015.1 Blastococcus sp. SYSU DS0616 | reverse complement strand
TGTGGGCGGCGGGGACGGCGGAGCCGGCCGGGCCGGCGATGACCTGGACCGATGACACCGCCGGTCTGCAGGTGGCCGGTTCGGTGGGTCTGACCGCGCACCGGCCGGGCAGCAGCACCGCGGCCACCGCGGTGCGGTTCGGCGGGATCACGGTGACCGCGCTGGACTGACCGCGAGCCCGGAGCCGTCCGTCACCCCGTCCGGGTGACGGACGGCGCCGTCCGCGCCGAGCAGCACACGACCTCGGAGAGGATTCCACCGTGACGGGGGTGCGAGAACTGCTTCGGCGTCCGGTCAGCGGCGCCCTGGCCGGGCAGGCCACCGCAGCGCTCGCGGGGCTGGTGCTCCAGGTCGCCGCCGCCCGTGAGCTCGGTGCCGCCGGGCTGGCGACGTTCTCCCTGAGCTATGGGGGGCTCGTGCTCGCGACGGCGGTCAGCAGCGGCCTGGTGGGTACCGGCCTGACCATCCTGGATCGCCAGGAGCCGCGGGTCAGGGCCGGCCTGCACGTGTGGACCGTCCTGATCGGCCTCGCCGTCGGGGCCGTCGGTGTGCTGGCGGCCGGCTGGAGCCAGGCCGTCCCTCCGTGGGCCGTTCCGGTGGCCGGCGCGGCCTGCGCGGCCTTCATCGCCGAGGACACCCTCCGCCGGCTGCTGATGGCGGCCGGGCGCTTCTGGTCCCTCCCCGCCGTGGATCTGACCAGCCTGGTCCTGTCGGTCGGCGTGCTCGCCCTCGCCGGCCTCACCGGCGACATCTCTCTCGCGGCGTTCGTCGTCGCGGTCCTCATCGGGCAGAGCGGCGGGGCGCTCGTGGCCTGGTGGTGCCTGCCGGCCGGCGAACGCCCGCGCGGGCCGTGGCGGCGTCCGGCGCTGCGTGCCGTCGGCTCCTTCGGCGTGTGGTCGGCCATGACGCAGACCATCCGGCCGGCTTCGCTCACGCTGTTGCGCATCCTGCTCATCGCCGTGGTCGGCGCGGCCGCGTACGGCCCGGTGGAGATCGCCCGGGTCTACACGGCACCGACGCTGCTCGTGGTCGCGGGCCTGGGGTCGTTCCTGCTGCCGCAGTTCGCGCGGTTGCGGCACCGCGGGCTGCCGGTCGGCCTCCGGGTCGCCGACCGGGCCGCCGCCCTCCTCACCCTCGGGACGGCGGTGCTGGGCGGGCTGGGGCTGCTGCTGCTCCCCTGGCTGGGCGACCTGGTGACCGACGGCAGCTACCCGGTCCCCGCAGCGGCTGTGGTGGCCTGGACCGGGTACGCGATGACCGCCGCCGTGGCGCTCCCGTACGGCTGCCTGGCCATGGTGCACGGCGGGCAGCGCCGGGTACTGGCGACGCGGACCTGGGAGCTGGCCTCGCTGGTCATCGCCGCGCTGCTGGTCATCCGTCTCGACGGCGGCGAGGTCTGGGCTCCGCTGGCGCTGGCCGTCGGCCCGGCCCTCGCCGCGGTCGTCCTCCGGCGCTCGCTGCTGGTGCCGACCGCCAGCGAGGAGGCCGCACCCACGCCCGACCCGGCGCGGGCGTGACGACGCGGCCTCGCGGGCCGCGCGGAGGTGGCGCGGGTGGCCCTCACCCTTTCGGGCCGGGAGGTCTGTCGGCGTGCCCGGCCGTGCCGAAGACTTGAGCAGGCGCTCTCTCCGGAGCGCCCCCGTCGCTCAAGGAGAAGGTCGTCGTGCGCACTGACAGGGAACGCGGGAGCCGGCCTCTGGGCTCGGTGCTCGCGGGGCCAGCCTTCCGGGCCAAGTCCGCCACCGTCCGCCGGCGCAGCGGCGCCTTCCTCCACGAGCTGATGGAGCACCAGACCCTGGCACCGGAGGCCCTGCGCGACCTGCAGTGGCAACGCGCAACGCGGCAGCTGCGGTGGGCCACCGAGGCCACCACGTTCTACCCGTCCTTCTACGCCCGCCACGGGGTCGACGTCTCCGCCGTCCGGAGCTGGGACGACTGGGAGGCGCTCCCGATCCTCGACCGGACGACCGTCAAGGAGAACTCCGCCGGCTTCCTGTCCACGGAGGCCCGTCGCGGCACCGTCCGCGAGGCGCTGACCGGCGGCAGCACGGGGCAGCCGCTCCAGACCAAGCACGACGCCCGGGTTCCGTCGCTGGCGCTGGCCTGGCGGATGTACTCCTGGTGGGGCGTCCAGCCGTGGGACAACCTCGCGCGGGTGGCGCGGTGGGGTTTCGGCCGGCTGGACGCACTGAAGAACGACCTCCTGTGGTGGCCCAGCCGTCAGACCTACCTGGACGCCGCGCTCCTGAGCCCCGAATCGATGCACACCTTCCACCGCCGGCTCTGGGCGACGCGCCCGGCGCTCCTCGAGGGGTACGTCGGGTCGATGCTCGAGTTCGCCGACTTCCTCGAGCAATCGGGCCTGCGCGTGCCCCCGCTGACGGCGGTCGCGACGACCGCGGCGCCTCTCACCTCGTCGGCCCGCCGCCGGCTGGAGTCCTCCTTCGATGCCCCCGTGTACGACGAGTACCGCGGATCGGAGTTCGGCTGGATGGCCGGCGAGTGCCGGGAACGCAACGGCCTCCACACCTTCGCCGACGTGCGCCTCATCGAGGTGGTCGACGACGAGGGCCGCCCCCTTCCGCCCGGGGAGGTCGGGCACCTCGTGCTCACCGACCTGACCAACCGGGTGTTCCCGCTCATCCGCTACCGCCTCGGGGACCGTGGGGCGCTGACCGGCGAGCCGTGCGCCTGCGGGGTCACGCTGCCGATGATGCGCCAGCCCGACGGCCGATCCACCGACGTGCTGCGGCTGCCGAGCGGCCGATCGCTGAACCACCGCCTGATGGCCATGTTCAGCAATCACCCGGACAGCGTGCGGCTCTTCCAGATCCACCAGCGTGCCGACTACTCGATCGTCGTCCGGGTCGTCCTCGGTCCGGGCCCCGACAGCGCACGGCACGTCGAGGCGGCCGTCGAGGGGCTCCGCCGGCGCATCGAGGACGAGGTGCAGGTCACCACGGAGTACGTCGACCACCTACCGTTCACCGGCGGAAAGATCAAGTACGTGGTGTCGGATCTCGCGCCCGCCGTCCTCGGGACGGCGGTCACGCCGGCCGGCTGATCAACCGGCCGGCGCGGTCGCCACCGGCTCCCGACGACCTCGGCGGGACGACGGGGCGCGCCCCCGTCGACGGTCAGCGCAGCGCGAGCCGCTGCACCACCGCGGCGCGGATGCGGCCGACGACCTCCGGCCACGTCGGTACGTGCACCATCGGGCTCTGGCTCGGCGGGCCGGTCAGCTCGGTCCGCACCGCGGCCGCCAGCGCCTCGGGGTTGCGAGGGTCGGCGAAGGTCGCGGTCGGCGCCAGCTCACGGAAAGCCGGGATGTCGCTGAGCACCACGGGGGCGCCGGCGAGGGCAGCCTCGACAAGCGGCAAGCCGAACCCCTCGTCGAGAGACGGGAAGACGAAGAGTCGGCAGTTCTCGTAGAGCCAGGCCAGTGCGCCGTCGTCCACACCGCCGACGAAGCGGATCCGGGGATCGTCCGAAAGCACTCCGACGGCCTTCCCGTCGGGTTCGCCGACCACGACCAGCGGTCGCTCGGCGCTGACCAGGCCCTCGCTGAGAACGGCGTGGACGAGCCGGCCCACGTTCTTGCGCACGTTGAGCCGGCCCACGCACAGCAGGAAGCTCCCCGGCGTCAGGCCCAGCCCCGGGTCGGCGGCCCGGCGGCTGCGGAGCGACTCCGGGAAGCTCAGTCCCACCGGCACGACCTTGCCGGCCAGCGCAGGCCGGACGCGGGCGATGCGGTCGGCTTCTGCCCGCGTCGACGTCAGCACGAGGTCGGCGCGCCGGGCCGACCACGGCATCCCGGCGAAGTAGGCCCGCTCGACACGGGTGAAGAACTCGGGGTGGTCGTCGAACATCAGGTCGTGGATGAAGGTGGCGCGCAGCGCCCGGCTCCGCAACGGGGTGAAGTTCTGGGCGAGCACGACATCTGCGTCGGCGGCCGTCCCCAGCTCGGTCAGCACGCTGATCCCGTGAGGTGAGCGGTGCACCGGGACCACCCTGACGGGCGCATCGCCCACGAGTTCGCGCGCCTGTTCCAGGTGTCGGCGCGGCACGGCCACGGTGAGCTCGTCCTCGGGGTAGACCGCCGGCCAGGTGCGGACCAGCGAGTCCACGACCCGTCGTCCCGACGGTTGACCCGCCACCCACCAGTACGCGTCGAGCAGCACTCTCACCGGGCCGCCACCTCCGTCCGTCGCACCGGCACGCCCGCCGGGTCATCCCTCAGCCGGTGCCGGGATCCGCCTTCGACCAGCAGGGACACCGCCATGAAGCAGAGAAAGGCCGGCGTTGCGTCGAACAGGCCGCTCTCGACCGGGCTCCGGCCGAGGAGGAACGCCAGCAGCCCCAGGAACAGCGCCCGGTGCGCCCGCGGGGCCCGCAGGGCACCACGCAGCACCCACAACACCCAACCGGCGGAGAGGGCGACGCCGAGCAGCCCGCCCTGCACGAGCGCCGAGACCCAGCTGCTGTCCAAGGGCTGCTGGTCCCACCACTGGCCCCTCACCTCGATCACCTTCACCGACAGCCCACCGCCGAACAAGCGCTGCCACAGCGTGTCCGCCCACGTGTCCGCTGCATCCCAGGCGATGAAGCGGGACTCGAGGGTGCTGATGCCGGTTCCGTCGCGGGTCGCGAACGCGCCCAGCGCGCCTGTGGCGACCGCCACGACCGTGCCGACCGCGGCCAGCAGCAGCCCGCCCACCACCAGCCCGACCGGTGCCCGCCGGAGGTGCAGCGCCACCACCACGAGGCCGAGCATCAGCATCAGCAGCCCGGTCCGAGAGCCGGTCGCCCAGACCACGGCCAGCGCGGCCGCGGCGGCGACGGCGCTGCCCGGACCAGCCTTCCCGAGGACCACGTGCCACGCGGCCACGAGGGCCACGATGCCGGCCAGCAGGGCCAGCTCGTTGGGGGTCAGCGGTGGGATCCCGCCTGCCAGCCGTCCGGTGGCGGCGGTGGGCAGCCCGGTGACCGTCGCGGCGAGCGCCACGATGCCGCAGGCCTGGCCCAGCGCGGTGATGACCTCCTCGACCGATGCGGAGCGGAGCAGGAAGACGACCGTGAGCCCGAGCATCGCCACCCGGACGGCGACCGTCGCGCCGACCAGGAACGAGCCGGCCGTGAACGCGCCGAAGACCGAGCCGGTGAGGACGGCCGCGAGCACCCACACCGTCCCGGTGCCCAGAGGTCGACGCGGACTGCTCCCCGCCGCGAGCACCGCCAGTGCCAGGGCCACCACGATGACGAGCGCCTTGCCGACGACCACGGGGTCCAGCGAGCCGGCGAAGTACTGGCCCCGCCGCCAGCCCACCGTGCCGGTGAGCAGCAGGAGCGCGATGACCAGGCGGCCGGCCGGACCGGCGAGCGGTAGCGGCCAGGGGTCGCTCACCGCTGCGGCGGGCGCGGGGCCGGTGCCCCGGGCGCCGCGGCGCCGGCGGTGACCGCCGTGACGGTCGCAGCCTCCGTCGGTGAGGCGCCGCGGGGCGGCACGGCGCGGACCTCGGCGGAGGGCGGGCCGTCGGGCGCCGACCGGGTGCGGTGGTCGATGAGGGCGATGGCGAGCGGGTGGAGCCCGACGTGGCCGAGGATGCGCCGCAGCTCACGCAGCTCCGCGCGAGCCACCTGACCGGCCGGGATGGCCAGGACGACGTCGTCGGAGCGTTCGGTGGCTTCCCGCCACTCCCGCAGCGGCGCCATCGGGTCGGCCACCTCGAGCCGGACCCGTGCGTCCTCCCCACCCCCGGCGGAGTAGCCGACCGCTACGGACATGCCGCGGCCGCGGAGCACCGCGGCGACGTCCTCGGCGAACTCCAGCGGCGCCAGAGCCTCGGTGGGCGCCGGGCAGAGCAGCAGCACGTGCACCGGTCCTTCCTCGGCGGCGGCTTCCAGGCGGCGGGCGAGGAGCACGGCGGGCCGTCCGGTCAGAGCGCTGCGCCGGGCGCGGCCGGTCAGCGGTGCGAGCACCTCCACCGTGCCGTCCCCCGGCCAGGCGCGTGCGGCGTCCTCGGCCGTGTGCACGGTGTCGTCGAGCCGGTCGCGGACGATCGCGCCGGCCAGCCCGAGGAACAGGCCGACGACCAGTCCGAGCCCGACCAGGTGGGAGGCCACCGGGGCCACCGGGGCGACCGGCGCGTTCGCGGGGTCGGTGACGGTGAGCTCGACGGGCCGGTTGCCGGACGACGGCGTCTCCAGTTCCTCGACCACCTCGGTGAACTGCGCGGCCACGGCGTTGGCGATCGCCGCCGCACGTGCCGGATCACCGCCCCGCACGGCGATCTCGACCTGCGAGGTGTCCCGCGGGTTGGTCGCCGAGATACTGGCCCGCAGCTCGCGGACGCTCTCGGCCAGCTCCAGCTGGTCGGCGACCGGGCCCAGCACGGCCTCGCTGATGACGACGTCGGGATAGCTCTTGATCCGCTGGTTGATGAACGAGGCGCTGTTCGGGATCGAGGGCGAGACCGACGCGAACACCTGGGCCGTGGCCTGGTAGGTCGAGGGCGTCAGGACGAGGACCAACGTGCCCAGCAGGGCGCCCAGCACCGTGGTCCCCACCCAGACCGGCCACCGCCTGCGCAGTGCAGCGAGGTAGTCGTGCAGTTCCACGTCGGTCGCTCCTCACCGTGCCGGCGCCGCACGCCGGTGGCCGGGGGCGGACTCCGGCCGTCCGGGTCGTCTGTCCGGGCCGACGTTAGGTTCGGGCGGCAGGCCGGGACAGGGGACGACCGGTCCGGATCACCCCATGGGGGCACCGGCCGGCCGACGGCCGCCAGGCACGGCGCCCGATGGGGTGAACCCCCCTCCGGAACTCACAATGCGTCACCTCCATCGGGCTAGCGTCGGGGCTCGGCAGCAGCTCACCGCGATATTCGATGAGCTCTCTGTCACGCAATGTGACCGGCAGCCGCCGATGACGCGCGCCGGACGGACGATCGGGGGATCGCATGACGGTGATCGGCTACGCGCCAGGGGCCTACGACCTGTTCCACGTCGGGCACCTGAACATCCTCCGGCACGCGGCCGACCACTGCGACCGGCTGATCGCCGGCGTCGTCTCCGACGAGATGCTGCTGCAGACCAAGGGTCGGGCCCCGGTCATCCCGCTGGCCGAGCGCATGGAGATCGTCGGCAGCCTGCGGTTCGTCGACGCCGTGCACGCCGAGGTGGTCCCCGACAAGATCGACACCTGGCGCGAGGTCGGGTTCGACGTCCTCTTCAAGGGCGACGACTGGCGGGGCACCACCAAGGGCCTGAAGCTCGAGCGCGACTTCGCCGAGGTCGGCGTCCGGGTGCACTACTTCCCGTACACGATGCACACCTCCAGCACGATCCTGCGCAAGGCGCTGGCGGCCATCGAGGCGGAGCAGCCGGTGGGCCGGGTGGCCCGCGCCCGCACCTCCTGAGCGGGGCGGCGCCTGTCGGGGGTGCCGTCTAGCCTGGGGAGCGGCCCCGGCCGCACTCGGCGGTCCGTGCGAGGCCGGACAACCTCAGGAGAAGAAGAAGCGTGACCCTGCGCGGCGTGCTCGACGTCGTCCTCACCGACCCCGGCATGGCCCGCGTGGTCGCCTCCGCCGGGAGCGCCGAGCTCGCCGTCACCGCACCACCGACGGTGCAGCCGCTGGTGGCGGGCGCCCTCGCCGCACCGGCGCCGGGCGCCGGCGTGCCCGTCCTCGTCGTCACCGCGGGGGAGCGCGACGCCGACGCGGCCGCCGACCTGCTGCGCTGCTTCGTCCCGGGCCGCCGGGTGGAGGTCTTCCCGGCCTGGGAGACGCTGCCCCACGAGCGGCTCAGCCCGCGCGCGGACACCGTCGGCCGGCGGCTGGCCGTGCTGCGGGACCTCACGCACCCGGGGGAGAACGGTGCGATCGACGTCCTCGTCGCCCCGGTCCGCAGCGTGCTCCAGCCGCTGGCCCCCGGGCTCGGTGACCTGGTGCCGGTCGAGCTGAAGCCCGGGGACTCGGCCGAGCTGGACGACATCGCCCAGGCGCTCTCCGACGCCGCCTACACGCGCGTGGAGCTGGTCGAGAAGCGCGGCGAGTTCGCCGTCCGCGGTGGCCTCCTCGACGTCTTCCCGCCCACCGAGCCGCATCCGGTGCGCGTGGAGTTCTGGGGCGACGAGGTCGACGAGCTGCGGTACTTCTCCGCCGCCGACCAGCGGTCGCTGGACGAGCGCCCCGAGCGGCTGTGGGCCCCGCCGTGCCGCGAGCTGCTGCTCACCGAGGAGGTGCGCGCCCGTGCCGCCGCGCTGGCGGTCGAGCACCCCGGCCTGATCGAGGTCCTGGGGAAGCTCGCCGAGGGCATCGCCGTGGAGGGCATGGAGTCGCTGACCCCCGCCCTCATCGGCGACGCGGCCATGCAGCTGCTCACCGACCTGGTGCCCGCGGGCACGCACGTCCTGGTCTGCGACCCCGAGCGGGTGCGCAGCCGGGCGGCCGACCTGGTGCGCACCGCGGAGGAGTTCCTCGCCGCCTCGTGGGCGACCGCCGCCGAGGCGGGGGAGGCGCCGCTGGACCTGGGCGCGTCCTCCTTCCGGGACCTCGCCGACGTCGAGGCCGCGGCCCGCGGCCGCGGCCTGCCCTGGTGGACCACCGGCGCCTTCACCCTGCAGGCCGAGGACGACGAGCGGCAGGTGACCCTCGACGCCACACCCGTCGAGCGCTTCCACGGCGACCAGGGCGCCGCCGTCGAGCGCATGCGGGGCTGGCACCGCGACGGGTGGCGGGTCGTCGTCACCTTCGCCGGCCCCGGCCCCGCGCAGCGAGCCGCCGACCAGCTCACCGAGGCCGAGCTCGGCGTCCGGCTGGTGCCCGACCTGGCCACCGCCCCCGACCCCGGGCTGACCCACGTCACCCAGGGCAACCTCGAGGCCGGGTTCGCCTTCCCGGGCGTCGGGCTGGCGCTGGTCACCGAGCACGACCTGACCGGCCAGCGCGGCACGACGATGCGCGACGCGGTGAAGATGCCCGCCCGCCGGCGCAACGCCGTCGACCTGGTGCAGCTGCAGCCGGGCGACCTCGTGGTGCACGAGCAGCACGGCGTCGGCCGCTACATCGAGATGATCAGCCGCACCGTCAACGGCGGCCAGCGCGACTACCTGATCGTCGAGTACGCGCCGTCGCGGCGGAACCAGCCGCCGGACCGGCTGTTCGTGCCCACCGACGCCCTCGACCAGCTGACCCGCTACGTCGGCGGGGAGTCGCCGGCGCTGTCCAAGCTCGGCGGCGCCGACTGGCAGAAGACCAAGAGCCAGGCCCGCAAGGCGGTCAAGCAGATCGCCGGCGAGCTGATCCGGCTGTACTCCGCGCGCATGGCGACCCAGGGCCACGCCTTCGGGCCCGACACGGTCTGGCAGCGCGAGCTGGAGGACGCCTTCCCCTTCCAGGAGACCCCCGACCAGCTGGCCGCGATCGACGAGGTCAAGGCCGACATGCAGCAGACGGTGCCGATGGACCGGATCATCTGCGGCGACGTCGGCTACGGGAAGACCGAGATCGCGATCCGGGCCGCGTTCAAGGCGGTGCAGGACGGCAAGCAGGTCGCCGTCCTGGTGCCGACGACGCTGCTGGCCAACCAGCACTTCAAGACCTTCTCCGAGCGGGTCGCACAGTTCCCGGTGACGGTGAAGGTGCTCTCCCGGTTCCAGTCCGACCGCGAGACCACCGAGATCCTCCGGCAGCTGGCCGCCGGCGAGATCGACATCCTGGTCGGCACCCACCGGCTGCTGCAGCCGACCACCCGGTGGAAGGACCTCGGGCTGGTCATCGTCGACGAGGAGCAGCGCTTCGGCGTCGAGCACAAGGAGTACCTGAAGACGATGCGGACGGCGGTCGACGTCCTGTCGATGTCGGCCACCCCGATCCCGCGCACCCTGGAGATGAGCCTCACCGGCATCCGCGAGATGTCGACGATCCTCACCCCGCCCGAGGAGCGGCACCCCGTGCTCACCTACGTGGGCGCGTGGAACGACAAGCAGATGGCGGCGGCGATCCGCCGGGAGCTGCTGCGCGACGGCCAGGTCTTCGTGATCCACAACCGGGTGCAGTCGATCGACAAGGCCGCCGCGAAGATCCGCCACCTGGTGCCCGAGGCCCGCATCGCCGTCGGCCACGGGCAGATGAAGGAGCACGAGCTCGAGCGGATCATGGTCGGCTTCTGGGAGAAGGAGTACGACGTCCTGGTCGCGACGACGATCGTCGAGTCCGGCCTGGACATCCCGAACGCCAACACCCTGATCGTCGACCGGGCGGACACGTTCGGGCTCTCCCAGTTGCACCAGATCCGCGGCCGGGTCGGCCGTGGGCGGGAGCGGGCCTACGCCTACTTCACCTACGACCCCACCCGCACGCTCACCGAGACCTCGGTCGACCGGCTGACCACCATCGCGAACAACACCGACCTCGGCGCCGGCATGGCGGTGGCGATGAAGGACCTGGAGATCCGCGGCTCGGGCAACCTGCTCGGCGGCGAGCAGTCCGGGCACATCGCCGGCGTCGGCTTCGACCTGTACGTGCGGCTGGTCGGCGAGGCGGTGGCCGACTACCGGGCGCAGGTGACCGGTGAGGAGGCGCCCGCCGAGCCGGTGGAGGTGCGGGTTGACCTGCCGGTCGACGCACACCTGCCGCACGACTACGTGCCCGGCGAGCGGCTGCGCATGGAGGCCTACCGCAAGGTCGCGTCCATCCAGGACGAGGCGCAGGCGCAGGCGGTGCTCGACGAGCTCACCGACCGGTACGGCGCCCCGCCGGCGCCGGTGCTCAACCTGCTGGCCGTGGCCCGCTTCCGGGTGGCTATGCGGGAACTCGGCATCACCGAGGTCTCGCTGCAGGGCCGCACCATCCGGGTCGGCCCGGTGGACCTGCCGGAGTCCAAGCAGATGCGGCTGGCCCGCCTGGCCGACGGCGCCTCCTACAAGGCGGCCGTGCGGACCATCTCGCTCAAGGTGCCGGTCGGCCCCGACCGCCGCACGCCGCTGCGCGACGTCGCCCTGCTGGAGAACCTGCACGCCACGCTGACCGCCGTCCTCGGGGCCCCGGTCGCGGCGTAGCGGGCGCTGCCACGGCCCTGCTGCAGGGGGCCGCGCCGAGCGTGCGAGGCGTGGGGGCAGCAGGGTCCTTTTCGTGGGAGTCTCCCGGCGTGCTGATCCACCGCGCCGCCCGGTCGTGTGCCGCCGTGTCCCTGGCCGTCCTCGCCCTGACCGGTTGCCGGTCGGCACCGGACGTCGCCGCCTACGTGGGCGAGGAGCGGATCGGCGTCGCCGAGCTCGAGGCGGAGGTCGCCGACCGGCTCGCCGACGCCGGTGTGGCCGCCACCGCGCAGGGGCGTGAGGAGCAGCTCACCCGCCGGGTGCTGGGCCTGCTCGTCGAGGGCGAGGTGCACGACGCCGCGGCCGAGCGCTACGGGGTGCAGGTCACCGACGCCGAGGTGACCCGCCGGATCGAGGAGCTGCTGGGCGACGACGACCCCGAGGCCGTCTACGCGCGGCTCGCCGAGCAGGGCATCGGCCGGGCGGACGTCCGGGAGAGCGTGCGCCAGCAGCTGGTGCGCCAGGAGATCGCCGCCGCCGAAGGGACGGCGGACCCGCTGGACGAGGCTGCCCTGCGGGCCCGGTACCAGGAGGTCCGCGAGGAGCTGGGCCAGATCGAGTTCGGCTACGTCACCGTGCCGGACCAGGCCACCGCCACCGCCGTCATCGCGGAGCTGACCGCCGACCCGGCCCGCTACGCCGCGGTGGCCGCGCGGTTCGCCGGCCCGTACACGCTGCCGGAGCTCGGACGCCGGGCCGCCGACGAGCTGCCGCCCGCGCTGAGCGCGCCGCTGGTCACCGCCGAACCGGGGACGGCGGTCGCGGTCCCGGTGCCCGAGACGGGCGGGGTCGTCGTCGCCTTCCGCGCCGGCACCGTCTACCCGTCCTTCGAGGAGCTGCGGCCGCAACTGGTCGAGGAGGCCGGCGAGCAGGCGGAGGCCTCGGTCCGGCCGCTGCTCGACGAGGTGCGGGCCGACCTCGACATCGCGGTCAACCCCCGCTACGGGACCTACGAGGAGGGTCGGCTGCTGCCCGCCCAGAGCGGGGTGGTCGACCTCCTCGACGATGCGCCGGCGGCTGCTTCGGCAGACTGAGCCGGTGCCCGTCGCGCTCGCCGTCCCCGTCAGCCCCCGCCTGCCCGGCCTGCTGAGCCCCGCCGGGTGGCGGGCGGTCTCCTCGGGGCGCCCGCTGGCTGCCCTGCCCGGGGCAGCCGGCACCGCTGCGGTGCTGCGCGCCGACGGGCTGGCCGTCGCCGAGGTGCCCGACCTCGCCGCCGCCGGCGCCCTGGCCGGCGACGTCGTCCTGCTGGTCCCCGCCGGGGAACCGGTCCCCGGTGCGGAGCTCGTCGCCGCAGCCCCGGAGCCCGCCGGGGTGCGGCTGCTGGACGTCGTCGCGGTCATGGACCGGCTGCGCTCGCCCGGCGGGTGCCCGTGGGACGCCGAGCAGACGCACGCGTCGCTGCGCGGGTACCTGCTCGAGGAGGCGCACGAGGCCTACGACGCGATCGTCGACGACGACCCGGCCGCCATGCGCGAGGAGCTCGGCGACGTGCTGCTGCAGGTGGTCTTCCACGCCCGCGTCGCCGCCGAGGCGGGGGAGCAGCGGCGCTTCGACGTCGACGACGTCGCCGGTGACCTGGTCGACAAGCTGGTCCGCCGGCACCCGCACGTGTTCGGCGACGCCGGGCCGCGCGATGTCGCCCAGGTGGAGGCCGGCTGGGAGGAGATCAAGAAGGCCGAGAAGCAGCGCCGCTCGCCCACCGAGGGCGTCTCCCGCTCGCAGCCCGCGGCGTCGTGGGGCGCGGCCCTGGTGCGCCGGGCCGGTCGGGCGGGGCTCCCCACGCCCGAGCCGGCCGAGCTGGCCGACGCGAGCCCGGAGGCGCTCGGCGAGCGGCTGCTGGCCGTCGTCGCCGCGGCCGAGGCGCGCGGGTGGGACGTGGAGGACGCGCTGCGGGAGGCGGTGCGCCGCTACGCCGGCGAGCTCGACGCCGCCGCGACCCGACCCGACCGGGGGACGTCGACCTGACGGGCGGTGCGTCGGCTCGCTAGCGTGGAGGACCACCGACGGCGCGTGATGCGCCGGGCCGGGAAGCGAGCAGCGACGACGCGCCACCGGCCCGGGGACCACCGCCTGCCGCCGACGAGGATCCGGCGGCCGTACCCGACCGGAGAGGAGCCGCTCCGCTGTCCGCCGTGCTCTCCGCCCCTGCCGATGACCCGGTCGGCCCCGACGAGGCCGTCGAGGGCGTGTCCGGCCTGATCCCGTCCGAGACCTGGCAGGTGCTCCTCGTCTGCGCCGGCGCCGCCCTGGCGGCCTGGCTGCTCGGCGTCCTCATCGGCGTCGTGGTCCGGCGGGTGGGCCGTGGCTCGCCCGTGACCGCCGACCTCTCCCGGCGGGGCCGCACCCCGCTGCGCGCGCTGCTGGTGCTGGTGGCGCTGACCGTCGTCCTCGAGGCGGCCGACGACCTGGGGGACTGGGCGGAGGTCGTCGTCCACGTACTGGCCCTGAGCGTGATCGCGACCATCGGCTGGCTGGTCGCCGTGGCGGTCTTCGTCGCCGCCGATGCCTGGCTCGCCCGGTACGACGTCGACGTCGCGGACAACCGGCACGCCCGGCGGGTGCGCACGCAGATCTCGCTGCTGCGCCGGCTGGCCGTCGTCGTCGTCGCCGTGCTCACGGTCGCGGGGATGCTCCTGACCTTCCCCGGCGCCCGCGCCGCCGGCGCCAGCATCCTGGCCAGCGCCGGCGTGATCTCGATCGTCGCCGGCCTGGCCGCCCAGACCTCGCTGGCCAACGTCTTCGCGGGCCTGCAGCTGGCCTTCACCGACGCGATCCGCGTCGACGACGTGGTCGTCGTGGAGGAGGAGTGGGGCCGCATCGAGGAGATCACCCTCACCTACGTGGTCGTGCACGTCTGGGACGACCGGCGGCTGGTGCTGCCCTCGACCTACTTCACGACCACGCCGTTCCAGAACTGGACCCGCAAGGAGTCCGCCGTCCTCGGCGCCGTCGAGCTCGACGTGGACTGGACGACGCCGTTCGACCGGATGCGCGAGGAGCTCGACCGGCTGGTCACCGGGAACGAGAACTGGGACCAGCGGGTCAAGGTCCTGCAGGTGACCGACGCCGTCGGCGCTCTCGTGCGGGTCCGCGTGCTGGTCAGCGCGCAGGACGCGGGGACCCTGTTCGACCTGCGCTGCGCCGTCCGGGAGGGGCTCGTCGGCTGGCTGCAGCGGGAGGCCCCGCACGCCCTGCCGCGCGTCCGGAACGAGGGCGCCGCCGGGTACGAGACCGCCGGGCGGCGCGGACCGCGGCCGGCCCCCGACCCCCGCACCGCACCCCGGCCGGCGCGCCCGTCCGGCCGCGGGCCCGCGACCAGCGAGGGGCTCTTCACCGGGAGCCTGGAGGCCCGCAAGCGCTCCCAGGCCTTCAGCGGGCCGAGCGAGGAGGACCAGGCCGAGCGCGCCCGCCACGACCGGACGGCCGGGGACGAGGGGACCGCGGAGCAGGAGCGGGGCCCGTCGGCGCCCTGATCCGGCGGGGCGCGGCCGGGGGAGGCCTCGCCGACAGTTCCGGCTGGTTAGGCTGCCCCCGTGCCGAGCATCGATGCCGTAGGCGCGCGGGAGATCCTCGACTCGCGCGGAAACCCCACCGTGGAGGTCGAGGTCGCCCTCGACGACGGGACGATCGCCCGGGCCGCCGTGCCCAGCGGAGCCTCCACGGGCGCCTTCGAGGCGGTCGAGCTGCGGGACGGGGGTGAGCGCTACGGCGGCAAGGGAGTGACCAGGGCCGTCGACGGCGTCCTCGACGTCATCGGCCCCGAGCTCGTCGGCTACGAGGCCAGCGAGCAGCGGCTGATCGACCAGCGCCTGCTCGACCTCGACGGCACGCCGGACAAGTCCCGCCTGGGGGCCAACGCCATCCTCGGCGTCAGCCTCGCCGTCGCGCGGGCCGCGGCGGACTCCACCGGCCTCCCGCTGTTCCGCTACGTCGGCGGCCCGTCGGCGCACCTGCTGCCCGTGCCGATGATGAACATCCTCAACGGCGGCGCCCACGCCGACAGCAACGTCGACGTGCAGGAGTTCATGATCGCCCCCGTCGGGGCGGCCACGTTCGCCGAGGCGCTGGCGATGGGCACGGAGACCTACCACGCGCTGAAGGCGGTGCTCAAGGGCCGCGGCCTGGCCACCGGCCTGGGCGACGAGGGCGGCTTCGCGCCCGACCTGCCGAGCAACCGGGACGCCCTGGACCTCATCGCCGAGGCGGTGGAGAAGGCCGGCTACAGCCTCGGCACCGACATCGCCTTCGCGCTCGACGTCGCCGCCACCGAGTTCCACACCGACGGCGGCTACGACTTCGAGGGCCAGTCCCGGTCGGCGGAGTACCTGGTCGACTACTACCGCGGCCTGGTCGACGCCTACCCGATCGTCTCCATCGAGGACCCGCTCGACGAGGAGGACTGGGACGGCTGGATCGCCATGACCGCCGCCCTGGGTGACCGGGTGCAGATCGTCGGCGACGACCTGTTCGTCACCAACCCGGCGCGCCTGGCCGACGGCATCGCGCGCAAGGCCGCCAACGCGCTGCTGGTCAAGGTCAACCAGATCGGCACGCTCACCGAGACCCTGGACGCGGTGAACCTGGCCCACCGCAACGGCTACCGCTGCATGATGAGCCACCGCTCGGGCGAGACGGAGGACACCACGATCGCCGACCTCGCCGTCGCCACCGACTGCGGGCAGATCAAGACCGGTGCGCCGGCCCGCAGCGAGCGGGTGGCCAAGTACAACCAGCTGCTGCGCATCGAGGAGGAGCTCGACGACGCCGCCCGCTACGCCGGCGCCGCCGCCTTCCCGCGGCTGAACGGCTGAGCGGAGGCCGATGAGCAGCGTGCGCGGCCGGCGGGGCGGAGGCGAGACACGGCGCGCGACCGGCCGGGTGCCGCGGGTGCACCACTCGCGGCCGGTCCGTACCGGGCTGCGCTCGGGGGCGTCCAGCCGGCCGGCGCAGCGGCGTCCGAACCGTCGCCCGGAGCGCCGACCGACCGCCTCGGTCGCGCCCCGTCGCCGCCCGCTGTTCACCGGCCGCGCCGTCGTGCTGGTCGGCCTGGTCCTGTTGCTCGCGCTCACCCTCGCCGGGCCGATCCGGCAGTACCTGGCCGGCCAGGCCGAGCTCGCCCGGCTGGCCGCGGAGGGCCGGCAGCTCGACGCGCGGGTCGGCGAGCTGCAGGGCGAGCTGGCGCGGCAGGCCAACCCCGCCTACGCCCAGCGGCAGGCGCGGGAGCGGCTCTCCTACGTCCTCCCCGGCGACCGGCTGGTGCTCGTCGTCGACGGGGACGCCGTCGAGGGTGACGCCGGGACGCTGGCGGCCGCCGCGGACCCGGGGCCGCTGCCCTGGTACGAGGGGCTGATGCGGTCGGTGGCCGAGGCCGACGGCGGCGTGGTCGACCAGCCGGACGACGAGGAGGTGGCGGAGTGATGGAGGACCCCGCTACCCCCCCGGCCTCGCACGCTCGGCCCGGGCCCCTGCAGCGGGGCCGTTCCAGCCCCGTCAGCGAGGAGGACCGCGAGGTCGTCGCCCGGCAGCTCGGCCGCCCGCCCCGTGCGCTGGCGGGTGTCGCGCACCGGTGCCCCTGCGGCCAGCCGGACGTGGTCGAGACCTCGCCGCGGCTGGAGGACGGCACGCCGTTCCCGACGCTCTACTACCTCACCTGCCCGCGGGCCTCGGCCGCCGCGAGCCGGCTGGAGTCGACCGGCCGGATGCGGGAGTGGCAGGCGGAGCTGGCCACCGATCCCGAGCTCGCCGCCGGCTACCGGGCCGCGCACGAGGCCTACCTCGCCGAGCGCGACGCGAAGGACGTGCTGCCCACCCGCGCCACCGCCGGTGGCATGCCTGACCGGGTCAAGTGCCTGCACGCGCTGGCCGGCCACGCGCTGGCCGCCGGCCCCGGCGTCAACCCGATCGGTGACCGCGCGGTCGCCGAGATGGGGGAGTGGTGGGCGAAGGGCCCCTGCGCCCGGCCGGAGGGCGACGCATGACGCGGGTCGCGGCGATCGACTGCGGCACCAACTCCATCCGCCTGCTCGTGGCCGACGTGCCGGCGCAGGGCGGGCACACCGACCTGCTGCGGCGGATGGAGGTGGTGCGCCTCGGCCAGGGCGTGGACGCGACCGGCCGGCTGGCGCCGGAGGCGATCGAGCGCACCCGCGTGGTGCTCGCCGAGTACGCGGCGGCGGCCCGGGACCTGGGCGCCACCGACGTCCGGATGGTCGCCACCAGCGCCACCCGCGACGCGGCGAACCGCGCCGACTTCGAGGACATGGTGCGGGCCACCCTGGGGCGCACACCCGATGTGGTGACCGGCCGGGAGGAGGCCGAGCTCTCCTTCCTCGGCGCCACCGGCTCGCTCGCCGCCGCGGCCGCCGCGCACGGGCTGACACCCGCACCGGCTCCCTGGCTCGTCGTCGACATCGGCGGCGGCTCCACCGAGTTCGTGCTCGGGGACGCCGACGGCGTGACCGCGGCCCGCTCGGTCGACATCGGCTGCGTGCGGCTGACCGAGCGGCACCTGCACAACGACCCGCCCACCCCGGAGCAGATCGCGCGGACCGAGCGCGACGTCCGCGCCGCGCTGGCCCAGGTCGGCGCCGAGGTGCCGGTCTCCCGCGCGGCGAGCCTGGTCGGGCTGGCCGGCTCCGTCACCACCGTGGCGGCCCTCGCACTGGGCCTGCCCACCTACGACTCCGCGGCGATCCACGGCTCGCGCATCCCGGTGGCCGACGTCCGCCGGGTCGCCGCCGACCTGCTGGGGGCCACCCGGGCGCGCCGCGCCGCCGAGCCGGTGATGCACCCGGGCCGGGTCGACGTGATCGGCGCCGGCGCGCTCATCCTGCGGGTGCTCATGGAGGAGTTCGGCCTGGCCGAGGTGACCGTCAGCGAGCACGACATCCTCGACGGCATCGCCCTGCGCCTCGCCCGCGACCGGCCCCGTCCAGAGGCTCGCCGCGAGCGTGCGAGCGGGGAGTAGGACGGGGTCCTTCTCCTATGCCTGTAGACGCCGGCGGCTTCCCCGTCACCCGCACCCCCGCCGGGGTGGCGCGCAGTGCCCGTGGTGCGCGTGAGCTGCCGGTCCTCGACGCGCGCATCTCCGGCTGCTACGCCTGCCCGCGGCTGGTGGCGTGGCGCGAGGAGGTCGCCCGGGTCAAGCGGGCGTCCTTCCGCGACCAGGACTACTGGGGCCGTCCGGTGCCGGGCCTGGGACCCGCCGATGCGCGGATCGCCGTCGTCGGCCTCGCGCCGGCCGCGCACGGCGGGAACCGCACCGGCCGGGTCTTCACCGGCGACCGCAGCGGTGACTGGATCTTCGCCGCGCTGTGGCGGGCCGGCCTGGCCAACCAGCCGACGTCGACGCACGCCGGCGACGGGCTGGAGCTCACCGACGTGCGGGTGGCCGCCGCGGTGCGCTGCGCCCCGCCGGCCAACGCGCCCACCCCTGAGGAGCGGGACACCTGCTCGCCGTGGCTGGCCCGCGAGCTGGAGCTGCTGCCCCGGCTGCGGGTGGTCGTCGTCCTCGGCGGCTTCGGCTGGACTGCGCTGTGGCCGGTGCTCGCCGCCGCCGGGTACGCGCTGCCACGCCCGCGGCCGGCGTTCGGGCACGGGGTCGAGGTGGAGCTGACCGGGCCGCGCGGCCCGCTGACCCTGCTGGGCAGCTACCACGTCAGCCAGCAGAACACCTTCACCGGCAGGCTCACCGAGCCGATGCTGGACGCTGTCCTCGCCCGGGCGACCGAGCTGGCCGCCGGCTGACCGGCGGCGGTCCCGCGCGGCCGGGCCCGGTCCGGCTAGCGTGCGCACCGCGCCCCCGTAGCCCAATCGGCAGAGGCAGGCCCCTTAAAAGGGTCCCAGTGTCGGTTCGAACCCGACCGGGGGCACGATCGGTGCGGGGCCTACGAGGTCCGGGCCGCGATCGCCCGGCCCATGCGGGCCAGCGCCTCGCTCAGCACGGCGGGCGAGGTGGCGATGTTGATGCGCACGTGCCCGGCGCCCCCGGTGCCGAAGACGTGGCCGGAGCTCAGGGCCACCCGTGCGTGGTCCAGGAAGAACCGTGCCGGCCCGTCGAGGTCGCTCACCACGGCGCGGCCGCCGCTGGGGGCCTCGGGCGGGAGGTCCAGCGGACGGCAGTCCAGCCAGGCCAGGTAGGTGCCCTCCGGTGCGCGCAGCGTCGTCGTCGGCAGGTGCTCGGCCACCAGCTGCTGCAGCAGCCGCCGGTTCTCGTCGAGGGCCGCGAGCACCGCATCCAGCCAGCCGCCGGCCTCGCGGAAGGCCACGGTGTGCGCGATGACGCCGAGGTGGCTGGCCCCGTGGCCGACCTCCTCGGGGAGACGGGCCAGGTCCGCGGCCGCCTCCGGCCCGGCGACGACCACGGCCGCCTTGAGACCTGCGAGGTTCCACGCTTTCGACGCCGACACCAGCGCGAAGCCGTCGTCGACGACGCTGAGGTAGGGCACGAAGCGGGCGCCGGGGAGGACCAGCGGTGCGTGGATCTCGTCGGAGACGACGCGCACGCCGTGCCGCCGGGCGAGTGCGGCGACGGACTCGAGCTCGGCGCGGGTGTGCACGGCGCCGGTGGGGTTGTGCGGGTTGCACAGCAGGAACGCCGGGTGGGCGCTGCGGGCGCCGGCTGCGGCGAAGGCGGCGTCCAGCGTCTCCGGGTCCAGGCGACCGCGTGCGTCCAACGGCGCTTCCACGACGGAGCGCCCGGCGTGCTCGACGAACGCGTAGAAGGGCGCGTACACCGGCGGGGTCACCACCACGACGTCGCCGGGACCGGTGACGAGGCGGAGCACCTCCACGATGCCCGTCATCACGTCCGGCACGACCGCCGTGCGGGCCGGATCGATGCCGGTCCAGCCCCACCGGTCGGCCGCGAAGGCGGCCACCGCCTCCGGGTACTCGTGTCCCGCGGGGTAGCCGGTGTCGCCCGCGTCGACCGCGCGGTGCAGCGCCTCGCGGACGGGGGGTGCGAGGGCGACGTCCATCTCGGCGACCCACAGCGGCAGCACATCCGCCGGGTGGGTGCGCCACTTGACGCTCGTCCGCCGGCGCAGGTCCTCCAGGGGAACCTGCAGGAACGGGTTGGCCGGCCGCGCCCCGGCCTCCGGGCCCGGGGCGGCCGGCGAAGGACCGGAAGGCAGGGCGGTCATGGATGTGCTCCGATCGGGTGCGGTCGCCAGGGTGGGTGGGTGGCGAGGACAGCATCGGGCACCCCGCGCCGAGCCCGCCCGGTGAGCGCCGCGCCGCTGGTGGCGTGCCGGACGAGGGAGGGGCTGTGGCCGGTTTCCCGACCCGCACCCGCGAGGGTGATCCGGATCTGCGGCAGCTGTGGAACGCTGTGGGCGTGTCGGGCGTTGACCTGACCGAGTGGAGTGCGTGATGAGTCTCCACGACCGACGAGTCACCTCGAGGAGATGACGATGGCCAGTAGGAACCCGGCGTTCAGCCGTGGGTTCGGCAACGCGGGCCCCGGCCAGCAGTACGCCGGTTGGGGCAACCAGCCCCAGTACGGCGCCCCCCAGTACGGGGCCCCGCAGTACGGCGCCCCGGCGCCGCAGCAGGACCAGTACGCCGCGCCGTCCCCGTACGGGACGACCGAGGACACCCGCTACATGACGATGGACGACGTCGTCACCAAGACGGGTCTTTCGTTCCTGGTGACCGTCGCCGCCGCGGCGCTCACCTGGGCGATGCCCGGCACCGCCGCCATGGGGCTCGCCCTCCCTGCGGTGCTCGTCGCGCTGGTGCTCGGCCTGGTGATCGCCTTCAAGCAGATCGCCAGCCCGGTCGCGACGCTCTCCTACGGCGCGCTGTACGGCGTCGCGCTGGGTGCGATCAGCGAGGTGTTCAGCCTCCAGTTCGGCTCGGGCATCGTCATGCAGGCGCTGATCGGCACCTTCGGCGTCTTCGCCGGCATGCTGGTCATCTACAAGACCGGCGCCATCCGGGTCACCCCCAAGCTGACCCGCTGGATCGTCGGTGCGCTCATCGGCGTGCTGGTGCTCGTCGTGGTCAACCTGGTCGCCAGCTTCTTCGTCCCTGGTGGGCTGGGGCTGCGTGACGGCGGCCCGCTGGCCATCGTCTTCAGCCTCGTCGTGATCGGCGTCGCGGCGTTCACGCTGCTGCTCGACTTCGACATGGCCGACGAGGCGATCCGCCGCGGCGCCCCGGCCAAGTTCGCCTGGTACATCGCCTTCGGCCTGCTCGTCACGGTCATCTGGCTGTACCTGGAGATCCTGCGGCTGCTCTCCTACTTCCAGGACGAGTGAGCCTCCGCACCACATGACAGTGGCCCGGTCCCCGCGAGGGGGCCGGGCCACTGTCATGTCCGGGGGCTACCTCAGGAGAGGCGCTCCAGCACCATCGCCATGCCCATGCCGCCGCCGACGCACATGGTCTCCAGGCCGAACGTCTTGTCCTTGGTCTGGAGGCCGTTGATCAGCGTGCCGGTGATGCGGGCGCCGGTGCTGCCGAAGGGGTGGCCGACGGCGATGGCGCCACCGTGCACGTTCAGCTTCTCGATCGGGATGTTCAGGTCGCGGTAGCTGGGGATGACCTGCGCGGCGAACGCCTCGTTGATCTCGACCAGGTCGATGTCGTCGATCGTCATGCCGGCCCGCTGGAGCGCGAGCTTCGAGGCGTCGACCGGCCCGTAGCCCATGATCTCCGGCGAGAGCCCGGTGACCGCGGTGGAGACCACGCGGGCGAGCGGGGTCAGGCCGAGCTCACGGGCCTTGGTGTCGCTCATGACCACCACGGCCGACGCGCCGTCGTTGAGCGGGCAGGCGTTGCCGGCGGTCACCCGGCCGTCGGGGCGGAAGACCGGCTTGAGGCCGGAGATGCCCTCCAGGGTGGTGCCGGGGCGCGGGCCGTCGTCCTTCGAGACGACGGTGCCGTCGGGGAGGGTGATCGGGGTGATCTCCCGCTCCCAGAAGCCGTTGTTGATCGACTCCTCGGCGAGGTTCTGGCTGCGGACGGCGAACTCGTCCATCTCCTGGCGGGTGACGCCCTTGAGCAGCGCCAGGTTCTCCGCCGTCTGCCCCATGGCGATGTAGACGTCGGGGACGTCGCCGTTCTCCCGCGGGTCGGTCCAGGAGTCGGCGCCGCTCTCGGCGACCTTGGCCACCCGGGCCTGGGCGTCGGCGAACACCGGGTTCTGCGTGTCGGGCAGCGAGTCGCTGTTGCCCTTCACGAACCGCGAGACGGTCTCCACGCCGGCGGAGATGAAGACGTCGCCCTCACCGGCCTTGATGGCGTGCATGGCCATGCGGGTCGTCTGCAGGGACGACGAGCAGTAGCGGGTGATCGTCGTGCCGGGCAGGTGGTCCATGCCCAGCAGCACGCTGACGACGCGGCCCATGTTGTAGCCCTGCTCCCCACCGGGGAGGCCGCAGCCCAGCATGAGGTCGTCGATGTCGCGCGGGTCGAGGGCGGGCACCTTGTCGAGCGCGGCCCGGATGACCGCGGCGGCGAGGTCGTCGGGCCGCATGTCCTTGAGCGACCCCTTGAACGCGCGGCCGATGGGGGAACGCGCGGTCGAGACGATGACTGCTTCGGGCATGGTTCCTCCACGATGAGGGGGTCCGGACGCGGCGCGCCGGACGTCGGTCACCTCGGAAACTACCCCGGCCCGGCCGCCTGGGGAGGGGCCCCAGGTCAGGAGGACGCCGGTGTGGCCGGGGTCACCTCGTCCGCCCGGCGAGCGGGTCGTTCTCGGCGTGCTCGGCCTGCTCCGGGGTCGGCACCCCCGTCGGCCGGCGGCGGCGCAGCAGCGCCCACGGGCCGCGGGGACCGGTCTCCGAGCCGGCCACCTCGGCGGCCTGGACCTCGGTACCGGGACGGTTGACCGCCCGGGCCGCGGCGCGGGCGACCGGCTTGACCGTCTGGCGGCGCAGCGAGCGCAGGCCGCGGTCGGCGCGCGCCGGCCACACGCCGAGAGCGTCGGCGACCGAGGGCAGCAGCACCGCCGCCGCCGCCGCGTAGCCGGCCGCGCTCGGGTGGAACTCGTCGACGCTGAACATGCTGGAGTCCGAGGCGAAGGCCGGGCCCAGCAGCGAGCCGAGGGAGACGGTGCGGCCCCCGGCCTCGACGACGGCGATGGTCTGCGCCGCGGCCATCTGCCGGCTCCAGCGTCGGGCCAGCGTGCGCAGCGGCTGCGCGATCGGCCGGATGGTCCCCAGGTCGGGGCAGGTGCCGACGACGACCTCGCAGCCGGCAGCGGTGAGCCGCCGGACGGCGTCGGTGAGGTGGCCGACCGAGACCGACGTGGGGGTGCGGGCGGTGACGTCGTTGGCGCCGATCATGATGACCGCGACCGCGGGGCGCTCGGCCAGCGCGCGGTCGACCTGCACCTCGAGGTCGGCGGCGCGGGCGCCGGACTTGGCCAGCCGCACCAGCTGCACGGGGCGCTCGGCGAGCTCGGCCAGCCCCGCGGCGACGAGCACGCCGGGGGTCTCGGCGGCGCGGTGCACGCCCAGCCCGACGGCGCTGGAGTCGCCCAGCACCGCGAGCACGATCGGCTCGCCGCCGCCCCGCCCGTAGATGCCGTCGCCCGACGGGGGGTCCTCCTTGTACGTGCGGGCCTCGACCCTGCGGCGGGCCGCCCGCGCCTCCTCGCGGAGGAGGGCGACCAGGGCAGCTCCGGCCAGCCCGACCCCACCGCCGCCGTAGGCGGCACCGGTGGCCAGTCGTCGGGCCGTCGCGGTACGCGTCATGGTCCCTCCCTCCCGGCTCGGTGCCGACGTCATCGGGGCACCACCGACGTTATCGGCCCCCTACGGTGCAACCTGTGCCCCCATCCCTCCCTGGTATGAGCTCCTCCACCCCGACCGACGAGCGGACGCGGCAGATCGTTCGCGTCCTGGTCGAGGCGTTCGGTGACCTCATGGACGCCGATGCGGACGCCTTCCGCACCAAGTTCCGCAAGATGGCGGCCGATCCGTTCGCCTTCTACCGGGGCAGCGCCCCACTGTTCTACGCGGACATGGCGACGTCCGAGGATCGCTGGTGCGACGAGCGGACGTCCCGGGTGTGGATCCACGGTGACCTGCACGCGGAGAACTTCGGCACGTACATGGACGCCAACGGCCGGATCGTCTTCGACGTCAACGACTTCGACGAGGCGTACCTCGGGCACGTCAGCTGGGACCTGCGCCGCTTCGCCGCCAGCTTCGCGCTCATGGCCTGGCGCAAGGCGTTCTCCGACGAGGTGATCAGCGAGCTGCTCGCCGTCTACCTGCACGCGTGGCTCGACCAGGTGGCCGCCTTCACCCGGTCGGACGCCGACCGCGAGTTCGCCCTGGTGGCCGGCAACACCCACGGCGCCGTGCACGAGCTGATCCGCCGCACGGCCACCCGCACCCGCCTGGGGCTGCTGCAGCGGATGACCGTGGTCGAGGGCGACGCGCGCCGCTTCGCGGACTCCGCGCGCAACCGCCGGCTGGACGACGCCGAGCACCAGGAGGTGCTCGCGGCGCTGGAGCGGTACAAGGCGACGCTGCCGCCCCGGCCCTGGCGGCGCGAGGTCGCCTACGACGTCAAGGACCTCATCGGCACCGGTGGCTTCGGCATCGGCAGCGCGGGGCTGCCGGCCTACAACGTGCTGCTGGAGGGCTACGACCAGGCGCTGGAGAACGACGTCGTGCTCTCGGTCAAGCAGGGCAACGTGCCCGCCCCCGGCCGGGTCGTCGACGACCCGCGCATCCGCGGGTACTTCGAGCACGAGGGCCACCGGACGGCGCTGAGCCGGCGCGCGCTGCAGTCGCACGCCTCCCAGTTCCTGGGCTACACGGACATCCGCGGCACGGGCTTCGTCGTCGCGGAGCTGTCGCCCTACGAGCTCGACCTCGAGTGGGAGGACCTCACCGAGCCCGCCGACATCCGCCCGGTCCTGGAGCAGCTCGGGCGGGCGACGGCGAAGCTGCACTGCGTGGGCGACGCCGACAGCGACCACACCCTCGTGCCGTTCCAGACCGAGGAGGCGATCACCGCGATGCTCGGCGACCGGCGGGAGGAGTTCGTCGCCGACCTGGTCGCCTTCGCGCACGACTACGCGCACCGCACGCAGGAGGACCACCGGCTCTTCGTGAACGCCTTCCGGGCGGGGCGGATCCCGGGGATCAGCTCCAGCCGCTGAAAGAGGACCCCCAGAAGGACCCCGTCCTCCCCGCCGTTCGCGAGCTCAGGGCGGTGTCCTGGACGGGGCCGTTCCAGCACGTCGCCATGAGCTAGCGCACGCGGCGGCCGCGGCGGGTGCGCAGGTAGTCGGCGACGACGTACTCGCCGAGCCGCTCGCTGTCGGGAGTGAACACCCGCCCGCCGGCCCGCTGGGTGAGGTCGTGCACGAAGTGGACCAGCCCGGGATCGGGGTCGAGGGCGAAGACGTTCACCGTGGCGCCGGAGCGGGCGACCCGCTCCACCTCGGCCACCGTGCGGGCGATCGTCTCGGGCATCGGCGGCCAGCAGAAGTACGGGGTCCCGTCGTCCTCCAGGTGGGCGGTCGGCTCCCCGTCGGTGACCACCAGCACTACCGGCTCGGCGTCGCGGTGCCGGGCGAGGAACCGGCGGGCCAGCATCAGGCCGTGCTGCAGGTTGGTGCCCTGCAGGGTGTCCACGCTCAGCTCGGCGAGCGTCTCCGGGCGCAGCACCTGGGCCGTGGAGGAGAAGCCGATGATCTCGATGGCGTCCTGCGGGAACCGCGTCGTCACCAGCGAGTGCAGCGCCATCGCCGTCGACTTCGCCGCGCCCCACGTGCCGCGCAGCGCCATCGAGTAGGAGAGGTCGACCAGCAGGGCGACGGCGGCGCCGGTGCGCCGCTCGGTCTCCACCACCTCGAAGTCCTCGACGGCGATGCGGACCCGCCGCTGCCCCTCCCGGCGCGGCTCGCCCGCCGTCCGCAGCACCGCGTTGCGGACGGTGCGGACGACGTCCAGCGGCTGCTCGTCGCCGAACCGCCACTCCCGTGAGCCACCGGTCAGCTCCCCGGCCGCGCCGGCGTCGGCGACGTCGTGCTCGCCGCGACCGGTGGCGTCCAGCTGCGCGAACACCCGGCGCAGCGCGGTGGCTCCGAGTCGGCGGACCGCCTTGGGCGAGAGCTCCAGCCGCCCCTCGCTGCGGTTGAGGTAGCCCTGCCGCTCGAGCTCGCGTTCCAGCTGCCGGAGCGTGGCGAGGTCGTCGGCGGCCGAGCGGCCCAGCGCGCGCTCGAGCAGCTCCTCGTCGACGTCGGCGAGGGACGCCCCGGCGTAGCCCTGCGACAGTTGGTTGGACAGCGCCTCCAGGTCGGCGAGCTCGGCGACGGCGGTGGTGGCGTCGCCCATGCCCAGCGCCTGCTCGCCGTCGGGCACCTGGCCGCGCTGCCCCCAGGGCAGGTCGGGGCGGGCCTGGCGGAGCGCGTCGGAGAGGTGGGCCATCTCGCTGGCCAGCCCCATGTCCTCCATCGTCTGGGCCATCAGCTCGGCCAGCTCGGCCCGCTGCTCGGGGGAGAGGCCGGCCATCATCCGCTGCTGCGCCGCCGCCCGGCGGGCCAGCGAGTCGATCAGCTCCTCGACGGATTCCGGGTCGTCCGGGAAGAACTGGCCGTGCCGGTCCATGAAGTCGGCGAACTGCTGGTCGGTGTCCTCGCCGCGGTTGTGCGCGTCGACCAGCCGGGAGAGGTCGGCGACCATGTCCTTGACCGCCTGCATGTCGCCCTCGGAGGCGTTCTCCAGGGCCTGCTTCATCGACGCGAAGGAGCTGTCGAGCACCTCCCGGCGCAGCAGGTCCTGGATCTGCTCGTAGGCCTCCCGGCCCTCCGCCGAGCGCCACGACCAGTCCTTGAGCGCGCGGACGGCGCCCGCGGTGTCCTCGGGCAGCGCGTCCAGCTCGGCCTCGGCGAGCCGTGCGGCGTCGTCCGGATCGGGGAACAGCTCCCGACGCTCGGCCTGCACGGCGCGGTCGAGCAGCTCGCGCACCTCCTGCAGGGTGCCGTCCATCCGCCCGGCGGTGCGTGCCGAGCGCAGTCGGTCGCGCACCTGCCGGCGCAGTTCGTCCAGGCCGCGCCGGCCCTGCGTGCCGCGGCGCAGCAGCTCGCGCAACGCCTCCCGGACGCCGCTGCCGTCGAGCACCGAGTCGCCGATCTCGTCCACGGCGTCGCCGAGGTCGTACGGCGGGGCCAGCGGGTCGGGACCGCCCCGCCAGGCGCCGTACCGGTAGCCGCGCGGGCGGCGCGTGGTCACCTCAGGCTCCGTAGACCGTGCGGCCGCCGTCGGTGTCCTTCGCCAGCCGCCGGGTGAGGTGCAGGCCCTCCAGGGCGAACTCCACGGCGGCCGCGGCCTGCTCGGCGGACTGGTCGCCCTCGGGCACCCCGAGCCGGCCGAGCAGCTCGGCGAGCTTCGGGACGGTGCCCAGCTGGCCCAGCAGGGCCGGGGCCGGGACGAGGTCGCCGGACTCGACGGTCTCCCCGCCGGTGAAGTGCTCCTGCAGGCCGGTGAGGTCCAGGCCCGCGCACCGCGCGCGGAACGTCTGCGCCGTGGCCTGGCGCAGCAGGTGCTCCAGGATCTCCAGCTCGCGGTCGTCGTCGGGGTCGGCACCGGCGTCGGCGAACTCGACCTTGCCGCGGCTGGCCGGGACGATGCTGGGCAGGTCGACCACCCGCGCGACCGGCCGGGTCTCGCCGGCGACCGCGGCCCGGCGGACGGCGGAGGCGGCGACGGTCTCCAGCCCGGCGATGGCGAACCGGGCGCTGACCCCGGAGCGCTGGTCGACGTGGCTGGACTCGCGGACGAGCCGGGTGAACCGGGCGACGATCTCGACCAGGTGCGCCGGCACGACGGGCGCGTCGAGGGTGTCCTGCCCGCTCGGTGCCCCGAGCCCGCCGGTCTGCGCCTCCTGCTCCAGCAGGCGGATCTCGTCGGCGAGCTCGATGGGGTAGTGGGTGCGCACCTCGGCGCCGAACCGGTCCTTGAGCGGGGTGATGATCCGCCCGCGGTTCGTGTAGTCCTCCGGGTTCGCGCTCGCGACCAGCAGCAGGTCCAGCGGCAGCCGCACCCGGTAGCCGCGGATCTGGATGTCGCGCTCCTCCAACACGTTGAGCAGCGCGACCTGGATGCGCTCGGCCAGGTCGGGCAGCTCGTTGACGCTGAAGATGCCCCGGTTGGTGCGGGGGACCAACCCGTAGTGCACGGTCTCCGGGTCGCCCAGCGTGCGCCCCTCGGCCACCTTGATCGGGTCGACGTCGCCGATCAGGTCGCCGACGCTGGTGTCCGGCGTGGCCAGCTTCTCGCCGAAGCGCTCGCTGCGGTGCAGCCAGCCGACGGGGGTGGCGTCACCGTGCTCGGCGATCTGCCGGTGCGCCCAGACGCTGATGGGGCACAGCGGGTGCTCGTTCAGCTCGCTGCCGACCAGCACCGGGGTCCACTCGTCGAGCAGGCCGACGAGCGTGCGGATCAGGCGGGTCTTGCCCTGGCCGCGCTCGCCGAGCAGGACCAGGTCGTGGCCGGCGATCAGGGCCCGCTCGACCTCGGGCAGGACGGTCTCCTCGAAACCGACCATGCCGGGCAGGGTGGGCTCGCCGGCAGCCAGGCGGGCGAGCAGGTTGGCGCGGATCTCGGCCTTGACCGGGCGGGAGGTGGCGCCGGTCGCGCGTAGTTCGCCGAGCGTCGTGGGTGCGGGGGAGGGGGTGGCCGGTGCGGTGGTGGCACCCGGGGTGTCCGTCACCCCCGCCACGGTACGACGGCCGCGCGCGTCCTGGTCGGTCGCGGACGACGGCCCCTGCCAGGATCGACGCATGGCAGGTTCCGGCGGTCCTCCCCTGGTCAGCGGTGCCGACGTCGCGGCGGCGGCGGAGCTCCTCGCCGGCGTCGTCCGACGCACCCCGCTGGAGCACTCCCGGGGGCTGGCCGACCGCGTCGGGGGCCCGGTCTGGCTCAAGTGCGAGAACCTCCAGCGCACCGGCTCGTTCAAGCTCCGCGGCGCCTACACCCGGATCGCGCGGCTGACCGACGAGGAGCGGGCCCGCGGCGTGGTCGCCGCCAGCGCCGGCAACCACGCCCAGGGGGTTGCCCTCGCCGCCCGGCTGCTCGGCGCCGAGGCGACGGTCTACATGCCCGGGAGCGCACCGCTGCCCAAGGTGGCGGCCACCGAGGCGTACGGCGCGCGCGTCGAGATGTTCGGCCAGTCGCTGGCCGAGCCGCTGCTGGCCGCGGCGGAGCACGCCGAGCGCACCGGCGCGGTGTTCATCCACCCCTTCGACCACCCGGACGTGATCGCGGGCCAGGGCACCGTCGGGCTGGAGGTGCTCGAGCAGTGCCCGGAGCTGGCGACGGTACTGGTCTGCGCCGGTGGCGGCGGGCTGGTCTCTGGTATCGCGGCTGCGGTGAAGGAACGCCGTCCCGACGTCCGGGTGGTGGCCGTGCAGGCCGAGGAGGCCGCCGCCTTCCCGGGCTCCCTGGCCGTCGGGCGGCCGGTCGCGCTGGAGTCGATGTCCACCATGGCCGACGGGATCGCGGTCCCGTGTCCCACCGACCTGACCTTCGCCCACGTGCGGGGACTGGTCGACGAGGTGCGCACGGTCAGCGAGGAGGACCTCTCGCGGGCGCTGCTGTTCTGCCTGGAGCGGGCGAAGCTGGTCGTCGAGCCCGCGGGGGTGGCCGCGGTCGCCGCCGTCCTCGCCGATCCGCGGGCGTTCGAGCCCCCGCTGGTCGCCGTCGTCTCCGGCGGCAACATCGACCCCGTGCTGCTGCTGAAGGTCGTGCAGCACGGCATGGCCGCGGCCGGACGCTACCTCTCGCTGCGGCTGCGCGTCCCCGACCGGCCGGGGTCGCTGGCCGCCGTCCTCGCCGAGCTCGCCGCGGTGGGCGCCAACGTGCTGGAGGTCGAGCACGAGCGGACCTCGACGCGCCTGGGCATCGGCGAGGTGGAGGTCTTCGTCGTCGTCGAGACCCGCGGGCCCGCGCACGCCGGGGAGGTCATCGGGGCGCTGCGCGCGGCCGGGTACGCCGTCACGCCGGAATAGCCGCGGCCGGACCGATGAGTTCCCCGGTCCCCGGCGGTCCTGGTTGCCGTCCCGCACCTGCGGGGCGCGACGGAGGAGCCGGCGGATGTACGCGACGGAGAAAAGCGGTGGGGAATTGTCGGTGGGCGGACCTAGCGTCCGCGCCATGACCGACGCGATCGTCGTCGAGGGGTTGGTCAAGCGCTTCGGTGCGACCACCGCGCTCGACGGAGTGGACCTGACGGTGGCCGAGGGCTCGGTGCTCGGGCTGCTCGGCCCGAACGGTGCGGGCAAGACGACGGTGGTGCGCGTCCTCACCACGCTGCTGACCGCGGACGAGGGCCGGGCGGAGGTGGTCGGGCTCGACGTGGCCCGGGACGCCGACCGGGTGCGCGCGGCGATCGGGCTCACCGGCCAGTACGCCGCCGTCGACGAGTACCTCACCGGGTTCGAGAACCTGGAGATGGTGGGGCGGCTGTACCGGCTCGGCAAGGCCGAGTCGCGGAAGCGGGCCGGTGAGCTCCTGGAGCGCTTCGACCTCTCCGCCGCGGCCGGTCGGCCCGCGAAGACCTACTCGGGTGGCATGCGCCGGCGGCTGGACATCGCGGCCTCGCTGATCGCCCGCCCGCGCGTGCTCTTCCTCGACGAGCCGACGACCGGGCTGGACCCGCGCAGCCGGCTGGCCATGTGGGAGTTCATCGCCGACCTCGCCGGCGGTGGGACGACGATCCTGCTCACCACCCAGTACCTGGAGGAGGCCGACCGGCTGGCCGACCGGATGGTCGTCATCGACCGCGGCCGGGTCATCGCCCGCGGCACCGCCGACGAGCTCAAGGCCCAGGTGGGCGGGCAGCGGCTGGAGCTGACGGTCACCGACGCCGCCGTGCTGCCCGACGTCGTGGCGCGGCTGCGCCCGCTCGCCGTGGAGGACCCGGTGGTCGACGTGCCGGCCCGTCGGCTGTCGTTGCCGGTGAGCGGCGGCGCGGAGGTGCTCGCCGAGGCGCTGCGCCGGCTCGACGGCCGGATGCCGGAGATCTTCGACGTGGGGCTGCGCCGGCCCGACCTGGACGACGTCTTCCTGGCGCTGACCGGCCGCGCGGCCGAGGAGGTCGCCACCGACGACGGGACGACGGCCGAGCCGGTCGTCACCGGAGGTGCCCGATGAGCAGCATGGCCGCGACGCTGTCCGACAGCGTCGTCATCACCAAGCGGAACCTGATCAAGGTCAAGCGCGTGCCCGACCTGATCGTCTTCGCGACGCTGTCGCCGATCATGTTCGTGCTGCTGTTCCGGTACGTGTTCGGCGGAGCCATCCAGCTGCCCCCGGGGACCAGCTACGGCGAGTTCCTGCTGCCCGGCATCTTCGCCCAGACCATCGTGCTCGGGAGCACCACCACCGGAGCCAGCCTGGCCGAGGACCTGCAGAAGGGCCTGATCGACCGGTTCCGCTCGCTGCCGATGTCCCGCTCGGCGGTCCTGATCGGCCGCACTGTCGCCGACGCCGGGCTGAACATCATCTCGATCACGGTGATGGCGCTGACCGGCCTGGTGGTCGGCTGGCGGATCCACTCCTCGGTCGGGGAGGCGATCGCGGGGTTCCTGGTCCTGCTGCTGTTCGCCTACGCCGTCTCCTGGCTCATGGCGATGGTCGGGTTGCTCGTGCGGACCCCGGAGGTGGTCAACAACGCCAGCTTCATCGTCATCTTCCCGCTGACGTTCGTGGCCAACACGTTCGTCCCGCTGGAGTCCTTCCCGTCGGTGCTGCGCACCTTCGCCGAGTGGAACCCGGTGTCGGCGGTGGTCCAGTCTGCCCGGAACCTCTTCGGCAACACCTCGCCACTGGCGCCGACGCCGGACGCCTGGTCGCTGCAGAACCCGGTGCTCTACACGCTGATCTGGGTGGTGCTCATCCTGGCGATCTTCGTGCCGCTGTCGGTGCGCACCTACCGGCACGCCGCCGGCCGCTGAGACAGAGGCCTGCTGCCCCCGATCTGCACCTGTCCGGTCGCGCCGAGTGGGGCCCGGAGGGCCCCGCGCAGGCGCGACGAATCGGCTCAGCGCAGGTCGGGGACGGCAACTGGCCGCGGTGCGATCCGGAGGATCGCGATGTGCTGGCGGTGCGATCCGGAGGATCGCGATGTGCTGGCGGTGCGATCCGGAGGATCGCGATGTAATGGCGGTGATGAGCACTCCCGAGGCACTCGCCGCCGACAACCCCCTCGCCGCCCCGTCCGAGCTGCCGTTCCGGCTGCCACCGTTCGCCGACATCACCCTCGAGCACTGCCAGGAGGCGCTGCTCGCCGGGATGGTCGAGCAGCGCCGGGAGGTGGCGGCCATCGTCGGGTCGGACGAGCAGCCGACGTTCGAGAACACGGTCGTGGCGCTGGAGCGGTCCGGCGCGCTGCTCGACCGGGCCTGGTCGGTGTTCGGCAACCTCTCCTCCTCGGTGGCGACGCCGCGGCTGCGGGAGATCGAGCGCGAGATCGCCCCGCTCGCCGCGGCCCACGACGACGCCCTGCGGCTGGACCCGGCGCTGTTCGCCCGCATCGACGCCGTGCACGCCGCCCGGGACACCGCCGGCCTGGACGCCGAGTCGGTGCGGTTGGTGGAGCGCTACCACCTCGACTTCGTGCTCGCCGGCGCCCGGCTCGACGACGGCGGCCGGGCCCGGCTCGGCGAGCTGAACCAGGAGCTCTCAGAGCTCTCGACGACGTTCGGGCAGAACCTGCAGCTGGCCACGGAGGCAGCGGCGGTGCGGGTCGAGGATGCCCGGGAGCTCGACGGGCTGAGCGAGGAGGAGGTGGCGGCCGCGGCGCGCGCGGCCACCGACCGCGGGCTCGACGGCTACCTGCTCACCCTGGTGCTGCCCACCGGTCAGCCGGTGCTGGCCAAGCTCCGCGACCGAGGGCTGCGACGCCGGGTGTTCGAGGCGTCGGTGAGCCGGGCGTCGGCGGGGGAGCACGACAACCGACCGGTCGCCGAGCGCATCGCCCGGCTGCGGGCCGAGCGGGCGCGGCTGCTGGGCTTCGAGACCCACGCCGACCTGGTGCTCGCCGACTCGACCGCGCGGACCACCGCCGCGGTCGACGCGATGCTGCGCTCGATGGTGCCGGCGTCGGTGGCGAACGCCGAGGCCGAGGCCGAGGTGCTGCGCGAGCTCGCCACCCGCGACGGTGTCGAGCTCGCGGCCTGGGACTGGGCTTACTACAGCGAGCGGGTGCGGGCCGAGCGCTACGCGGTCGACACCACGGCGTTGCGGCCGTGGTTCGAGCTCGACCGGGTGCTGGTCGACGGCGTCTTCCGGGCCGCCGAGCTGCTCTACGGCCTCCGGTTCACCTCCCGGCCCGACCTCGTCGGCTACCACCCCGACGTCCGGGTCTGGGAGGTCACCGACGCCGACGGGACGGAGGTCGGGCTGTACCTGGGCGACTTCTTCGCCCGGGAGGGCAAGCGCGGCGGGGCGTGGATGAGCTCGTTCGTCCGCCAGTCCGGGCTGCTGGGGACCCGCCCGGTCGTCGTCAACAACCTCAACGTCACCCGCGCCCCGGACGGCCGGCCGACGCTGCTGACCCTGGACGAGGTGAACACGCTCTTCCACGAGTTCGGCCACGCGCTGCACGGGCTGAGCTCCTCGGTGACCTACCCGCGGTTCGCGGGCACCGCCGTGCCGCGGGACTTCGTGGAGTTCCCCAGCCAGGTCAACGAGATGTGGGCGCTCTGGCCCGAGGTCCTGGCGCACTACGCCCGGCACGTGGAGACCGACGAGCCGCTGCCGGCATCGGTGGTGGAGGCGATCGACGCCGCGCAGCTGTGGGGTGAGGGCTTCGGCACGCTGGAGTACCTGGCCGCCACCCTGCTGGACCAGGCCTGGCACCGCCTCACGCCCGACAGCGAGATCGGGGACCCGGAGGAGTTCGAGCGGGCGGCCCTCGCGGCTGCGGGCGTGGCCTCGGAGCTGGTGCCGCCGCGCTACCGGACGACGTACTTCCAGCACGTCTTCGCCGGCGGCTACTCGGCCGGTTACTACTCCTACATCTGGTCGGAGGTGCTCGACGCCGACACCGTGGAGTGGTTCAAGGAGAACGGCGGCCTGCGCCGGGAGAACGGGGACCTCTTCCGGGAACGGCTGCTCGCGGTGGGCGGTTCGGTGGACCCGCTGGCTGCCTTCCGCGCGGTCCGCGGCCGGGAGGCCGACCCCGCACCGCTGCTGCGCAGGCGCGGGCTGGCCCCGGTCGCCTGAGCGCACTGTGGGGGTGTTCCCTCGGCTCCGGGGGTCGTGCAGGACCCCCGGGGCGTGGGTTCGACTCCGACAGCGGCGCACGGGCGGGGAGCGTCCCGCGGGTGGCGCAGGGCCCGGGGCGCCGGCGCGGTGGGCGCCGTCGCTCAGAGCCAGGGCAGCGAGAGGACCAGGTCCAGGTCGTCCGGGGCGTCCCCGTCGCGTACCAGCCGGTTGGGCTGGCGGTGGCCGCACGCCGTGCAGCGGTGGACCACCTGCCAGCCCTTGCCCGACTTCTCCACCAGCCCGATCGGCTCCATCGGCTGCCGGCACTCGCTCGCCCGGTCACCCGGCAGGTCGTCGACGTGCAGCGACCACAGGCAGTACGGGCAGTGGTTGCGGTAGTGCCCGTCGGTGTTGGCCGGCACCGGCGTCGTGCAGTGCACGCACGGGAAACCGGTGTTCTCCGCCCGCCGGGAGCGAGCGCGAGGCGCTACCACGTCTTCCTCGCCCACCCCGTCAGGGGACGAACGGCTCGACCGCGACGACCTCGACGGTGATGTCCTTGCCGTTCGGCGTCTGGTAGGTCACCGAGGTGCCGGGCTCCGCGCCCATGATCGCCGAGCCGAGCGCCGACTCCGGGGAGTAGACGGTGAGGTCGGTGGTGCCGGCGATCTCGCGCGAGCCGAGCAGGAACTTCTCGGTCTCGTCGTCCCCGGCGAACTTGATCGTGATCACCGTGCCGAGGGCGGCGTTCGTGGCGGTCTTCGGGGCGTCACCGACCCGCGCCTTGCGGAGCAGGTCGGTGAGCTGGCGGATCCGGCCCTCCTGCTTGCCCTGCTCCTCCTTGGCAGCGTGGTAGCCGCCGTTCTCCTTGAGGTCGCCCTCCTCGCGGCGGGCGTTGATCTCGGCGGCCATGGCCGGGCGGTTCGCCACCAGCTGGTCGAGCTCGGCCTTCAGCCGGTCGTGGGCCTCCTGGGTGAGCCAGATGCCCTGGTCCTGCTCGTCAGTGGGGGTGGACACGGGGGAGAACTCCTGGGAAATCGGGTGCGTCGTCCTGGTGTGGGACGACCGTGGTCGATCCGGCCAAGCTAACACCGCGGCGCGGGCAGATGCACCGCTGCGCCGGGTCCCGGACGGATGCGGAACCGTAGCGCATCGTTGCGTGACCGACGACACGTTCCGCCCGGACGGGTGGCTGACCTGCGAGTCGTCGGCCACACCCGGGTGAGTGTCCGCCACTCCCGTCGCCCGGCGAGGGACACTGTGCCCGTGACCCAACCCGACCAGTTGCGCCTGCTCGCGGTGCACGCCCATCCGGACGACGAGTCGAGCAAGGGCGCCGCCACGATGGCGAAGTACGTCGCCGAGGGCGTTCGCGTGATGGTGGCCACCGCCACCGGCGGTGAACGCGGCTCGGTGCTCAACCCGGCGATGGACCGTCCCGAGGTGTGGGAGCGGCTCCCGCAGATCCGGGTGGAGGAGATGGCGCGGGCGCGCGAGATCCTCGGGATCGAGCAGGAGTTCCTCGGTTTCGTCGACTCGGGGCTGCCCGAGGGCGACCCGCTGCCGCCGTTGCCCGAGGGGTGCTTCGCGCTGGTGCCGGTGGAAGAGGCCGCGGCGCCCCTCGTCGAGCTCATCAGGCGGTTCAAGCCGCAGGTGATGACCACCTACGACGAGCGTGGCGGCTACCCGCACCCCGACCACATCAAGACGCACGAGATCTCGGTGCACGCCTTCGAGGCGGCCGGCGACCCCGACCGGTACCCCGACCTGGGTGAGCCGTGGCAGGTGAGCAAGCTCTACTACCACATGAGCTTCACGCTGCCGCGCACGAAGGCGCTGCACGAGGCGATCCTCGCGACCGGTGCGGAGTCGCCCTACGCCGAGTGGCTGGAGAAGTGGGATCCGGCGCACGACATCTCCCACCGCGTCACCACCCGGGTGCCGTGCGCCGAGTACTTCCCGGTGCGCGACGCCGCGCTGATCGCGCATGCCACCCAGATCGATCCGCTGGGCCGCTGGTTCGCGTGCCCGGTGGAGACCCAGCAGCAGGTGTGGCCCACCGAGGACTACGAGCTGGCCCGCTCGCTGGTCGACACCCCCACGCCGGAGGACGACCTGTTCGCCGGCATCCGCAGCGAGGTGACCGCCCGATGACCGGAACCACGACCCTGAGCCTGCTGGCCGCCGCCCAGCAGCAGGCCCCCGAGGACGTCGGCAAGGCCGGCCCGCTCGGCCTGTTCCTGATCGTGGTGCTCCTGATCGCCGCGGCCCTGCTGGTCAAGTCGATGAGCGGCCACCTCAACCGGCTGCCGCGCAGCTTCGACCCGGCCGACCGCGAGCCGCCGGTCGTCGTCCCCGACTCCCCGGCCGGGCTGGTCGAGGAGCGCGAGCCCGGCCAGGAACTGCTCGACACGCTGCGGCGCGCGCCGCTGGCCATCGAGGCCCCCCGGCGCGAGGGCGACGACCGGCGCTGACCCCACCGGCGGGGGCGCCTCCGGCGCAGACCGCTCTTCCTGCCACGCGTCGCTCGTTCGGCGCATGCTCCTGGAGGGCGGCCGCTCCGGCAGCTCACCTGCTCGGGGACACTGGGCGGCGTGCCAGCCAGTGCCGCCGCTCCCGCCGCCACCGACGTCCTCGTGGTGGGCGCCGGCCCGGCGGGCTCCGCTGCCGCTGCGTGGGCGGCCCGTGCCGGCCACGACGTGGTGCTGGCCGACGCCGCGGTGTTCCCCCGGGACAAGACCTGCGGCGACGGCCTGACCCCGCGCGCGGTCGCCGAGCTGGACCAGCTGGGGCTGGGGGACTGGGCGCGGTCGAAGGCCCGCAACCGCGGCCTGCGCGCCGCCGGGTTCGGCCGCGAGTGGCAGCTGCCCTGGCCGGGCGGTGCGCTCCCGGACCACGGCAGCGCCGTGCCCCGGACCGAACTGGACGCGCGCATCCGGCAGGTCGCGCTCGACGCCGGTGCGATGCCGGTCGACGGAGCCCGGGCCGTCGACGTCGGGCGCGACGGGGACCGGGTGCGCGCGGTCGTCTTCGAGGACGCCGACGGCGGGACGACGACGATCGCCTGCCGGCGGCTGGTCGTCGCCGACGGCGTCCGCTCACCCCTGGGCCGGGTGCTGGGCCGGGAGTGGCACCGCGACACCGCGTACGGGGTGGCCGCGCGCAGCTACGTGCGCTCCGGTCGCAGCGACGACGAGTGGATCAGCTCGCACCTGGAGCTGCGCGGTACCGAGGGGGAGCTGCTCTCGGGCTACGGCTGGGTGTTCCCGCTGGGCCGGGAGGCCGGCGAGGTCAACCTGGGGGTGGGCACGCTGGCGACCGCGCGCCGGCCGGCCGGGGTGCAGCTGAAGTCCCTGCTGGAGTTCTACGCAGAGACCCGGCGCGGGGAGTGGCAGCTGGACGGGAAGGTCCGGGACGTGACCTCCGCGCTGCTGCCCATGGGGGGTGCGGTGTCCGGGGTGGCGGGCCGCAACTGGGCGCTCGTGGGCGACGCGGCGGGCTGCGTGAACCCGCTCAACGGGGAGGGCATCGACTACGGCCTGGAGACCGGCCGGACCCTGGCCGGGCTGCTCGGCGAGGACGACTGGACGGCGGCGTGGCCGGCGACCCTGCGGCGGCACTACGGCGAGGCCTTCTCCATCGCCCGGCGGCTGGCCGGGCTGCTCACCGTCCCCCGGTTCCTGCCCCTGGCCGGCCCGGTCGGCATGCGCTCACGGCCGCTGATGACGGTGGCGCTGCGCGTCATGGGCAACCTGGTCACCGACGAGGACCGCGACGCGGTCGCCCGGGCCTGGCGCACGGCCGGGAAGCTCTCGGTCCGGCTGGACGACCGTCCACCCTTCTCCTGACCACGGGTCGCGGCGCAGCCGCGGTCCACCTGAGCGGGGTCCCGGAGGGATCCCCGAAGGTGGACGTGACCTGAGCGGAGGAGGGAACCGCGGCAACGCCGCGTCGTGCCGAGAGGGGCCCGGAGGGTCCCCGATAAGCGACAGGCAGGGATCAGCGCGAGCCGGGACGGCACCTGGCCGCGGTGTCGTCCGGAGGACGACAGATCACTCAGACGAAAGGGGAATTGAACACCGCGAAGTAGACGGCGATGTAGTGGCAGAGCGCCGCGACGACCGTCATCGCGTGGAAGACCTCGTGGTAGCCGAACGTCCCCGGCCACGGGTTGGGGCGCTTCACGGCGTAGGCGACGCCGCCCACGGTGTAGAGCACCCCGCCGACGGCGAGCAGGACCATCGAGGCGACCCCGGCGATGTGCAGGATGTCGGTGAGGACGAAGAGCGCGACCCAGCCCAGGCCGATGTAGAGCGGTACGCCCACCCAGCGCGGCGCCGTCGGCCAGCTCATCTTGAGCGTGACGCCGGCCAGCGCGCCGGCCCACACCCCGCCGAGCACCCAGAAGCCGGTGGGCTGGTCGACGGCGAGCAGCGCGAACGGCGTGTAGGTGCCGGCGATGAACAGGAAGATCATGGAGTGGTCGAGCCGCTTCATGATCTTCCAGCCGCGCGGTGACCAGCGACGGCGGTGGTAGAGCGCGCTGATACCGAACAGCCCGCAGATGGTGAGGCAGTAGACCGCCACCGACCACCCGGCGCGGGCGCCCTGGACCGAGGCCAGCGGGATGAGCACCGCACCGGCGACGATCGCGCCGAAGAACGAGAAGAGGTGGATCCAGCCGCGGGCGCGCGGCCGGGTGTCGGGGTGCTCCCAGTCGTCGTCGGCGAAGTCCTCGGCGGTCCACGCCTGCTCGACCTGCTGGCCCTCCGAGGCGACGGCGGCGACCGCCTGCTCGGCCGGGGCCTCCAGCTCCGCCCCGTCGGCCTCCACCCGTACGGACGTGCGATCGCTGGGAGGGACGCTCATGCTCTGAGGTTACGGAGGGGCCGGTGTGGCGTCATCCGGGGCGGCTGTGACGTGCGCGGCCGTGACCCGTGGCTCGCCGCGTGCCTGCGAGTGGCGAGTAGGGCGGGGTCCTTGTCACTAGGGTGACCGTCGTGGGGGTGCGCCGGCGGGTCCGTGACGCACTCATCCAGGTCTACGAGCGGCGCCTGGCGCGGGCGCTGGAAGGCGCGGACGTGCCGAGGCACGTGGGCGTGATCATGGACGGCAACCGGCGGTGGGCGCGCGCCATCGGGCTGGAGGACGTCGCGCACGGGCACCGCCGGGGCGCGGCGAAGATCGCCGACCTGCTCGGCTGGTGCGACGACGCCGGCGTGCAGGTGGTCACCCTGTTCATGCTCTCCACCGACAACCTGCGCCGGCCCGAGTCCGAGCTCAACGCGCTGCTGGCCATCATCGAGGACGTCGCCGTCGACCTGTCCCGGCCGGGGCGGCGCTGGCGGGTGCGCAGCATGGGGGCGCCGGAGGTGCTGCCGGCGCGCACGGTCGCCGTGCTCGAGCAGGCCGAGCGGGACACCTGTGACCGCCCCGGGGCGACGGTCAACCTGGCGGTCGGGTACGGCGGGCGGCGGGAGATCGCCGATGCGGTGCGCTCGCTGCTGGCCGAGCACGCCACCCGCGGCACCTCGCTGGAGGAGCTGGTGGAGGTGCTCGACGTCGAGCACATCGCCGAGCACCTGTACACGCGTGGTCAGCCCGACCCGGACCTGGTCATCCGCACCAGCGGCGAGCAGCGCATGTCGGGGTTCCTGCTGTGGCAGACGGCCAACGCCGAGTTCCACTTCACCGACGTCTACTGGCCCGACTTCCGCCGCGTCGACTTCCTGCGGGCGCTGCGGGACTACTCGGCCCGGCACCGCCGCTTCGGCGGGTGACGGTGGCTGGGAGACTGGCCGCCATGACCGCGGGAGCTCTCGACGTCGCCCTGGAGTACGTGCGGCTGGGGCTGCGCTTCGACCGCCTGGAGGCTGGCTTCGTCGACGCCTACACCGGCGATCCCCGGATCCGCGCGCAGGTGCAGGACGAGCCGGCGCCCACGCCGCGGCAGCTGCGCGACCGCGCGCGGGAGCTGCAGCGCGAGCTGGACGCCGCCGGGCTCCCCGAGGAGCGCACGTCCTTCCTGCGCGGGCAGCTGACCGGTCTGGAGTGCAGCGCGCGGAAGATGAGCGGCGAGCCGGTCGGCTTCGTCGAGGAGGTGCGCGCCTACTTCCAGGTCGACGTCGAGCTGGGGGACGAGGCCGCCTACGCCGCCGCACACACCGAGCTGGACGCCCTGCTGCCCGGCGACGGGTCGCTCGCGGAGCGGTACGCGGCGCACCGGCGTCGGGAGGAGTGCCCGCCGGACCGGCTGGAGAGCGCGGTGCAGGCGCTGTCCAGCGCGCTGCGCGACCGGGTGCGTGGCCGGTACGGCCTCCCGGAGGTCGAGACGGTCCGCTACGAGGTGGTCACCGACAAGCCGTGGTCGGGGTTCAACTACTACGAGGGCGGCTACCGCTCCCGCGTCGCGATCAACGCCGATCTGCCGCACCGGCTCTCCCAGCTCGCGCACCTGGTGGCGCACGAGTCCTATCCCGGGCACCACACCGAGCACTGCCGCAAGGAGCAGGGGCTCGTCGAGCGGGCCGGCCGGATCGAGCACACGGTCTTCCTGGTCAACACCCCCGAGTGCCTCATGGCCGAGGGGCTCGCCGACCTCGGCGTCCCGGCGGCGATCGGGGAGGGCTGGGGGAGCTGGTCGGCGGAGATCCTCGGCGACCTCGGTCTGCGGTTCGACGGCGACCTGGCCGAGCGGATCGCGGTGGCGGCCGCGCCGCTCAACCGGGTCCGTCAGGACGCCGCGGTGCTGCTGCACGACCGGGGCGCCGGGGCCGACGAGGTGGCGGCCTACCTGCAGCGGTGGGCGCTGGTGAGCCCCGAGCGTGCGCGGCAGCAGATCCGCTTCCTCACCGACCCGCTGTGGCGGGCATACATCTCCACCTACGTCGAGGGGTTCGACCTCCTGACGCGGTGGCTGGCCGCCCGCCCGGCGGACCAGCCGGTCGCCGACCGCTTCCTCCGTCTGCTCGACGAGCCGCTGACCCCGCAGCGGATCGCCGCCGAGATTCCGGCCGCCTGACCCGTGGCAGCCCGCTCCCCGGCGCAGGCGCGGTTCCTGGGGCTGTGGACCGCGGGCTGGCTGGCCCTGCTGCTGGTGGCCGGCATGCTCCGGTTCGGCGACCCCGCGGTGCAGTGGCCGGTGCTGGTGGTCCCGGCCCTGTGGGCGCTGGTCGCCCTGCGGCCCCGGCGGGCGTCGCGGGCCGGCGGTGCGGGTTCCCGGCGCCCCGGTCGATCGGCCGACGAGTGGGCCGAGGACAGGTGGGCCCACGACGAGGAGGCCGAGGACCGGTGCGTCGACGACAGGTGGGCGGAGGACGGTCGGGCCGACGACCCGTGGGCCGAGGACGGTCGACCGCGGGACGCGGGACGGTGGCCCCCGCCGGGCGAGCGCACCGACACCGTGGAGCGTCCCGCGCTGCGCCGCCGGTCCGACGGCACAGACCGGTGGCGGTGAGGGGTCGGCGCTGACGCCGTCGGCGAAACCGGTGGAAGCTGTCGGCGGGCGGAGGGATGCTTTCGCGCGTGATCCACGCCCGCGGCCTCGCCCGCACGTTCCGCAAGCGCAAGCAGGAGGTCCACGCCGTCGTCGGGGTCGACCTGGACGTCGCCCCCGGTGAGATCGTCGGCTTCCTCGGCCCGAACGGGGCCGGGAAGACGACGACGCTGCGCATGCTGACGACGCTCCTGGAGCCCACCGCGGGCACCGCCACCGTGGCCGGCTGCGACCTGCGGGCCGACCCGGTCGGGGTCCGCCGCCGCATCGGGTACGTCTCGCAGAGCGGCTCGACCGCCCCGGAGGCGCGGGCCGGGGAAGAGGTCGTCGACCACGCCCGCCTCTACGGCATGAGCACCGCCGAGGCGACCGGGCGCGGGCAGCGGCTCTTCGCCGAACTCGACCTCGACGGGCTCTGGGAGCGCCAGCCCAAGGCCATGTCGGGCGGCCAGCGCCGCCGCCTCGACATCGCGGTCGGGTTGATCCACGTGCCGGAGCTCGTCTTCCTCGACGAGCCGACGACCGGGCTGGACCCGCAGGCGCGGGCCAACCTGTGGCAGCACATCCGCGGGCTGCGCGAGGAGCGCGGGACGACGGTCTTCCTGACCACCCACTACCTGGACGAGGCCGACGCGCTCTGCGACCGGATCCTCGTCATCGACCACGGGGCGATCGTCGCCGAGGGCACTCCCGACCAGCTGAAGTCGCAGGTGGGCGGCGACGTGCTCACCGTGATGGTGGAGCGCCCGGAGCAGGCCGCGGAGGTCGCCCGCCTGGTCGAGGCACTGCCGGGGGCCGAGCAGCCGCAGCTGCTCGCCGACCGGGTCGTGGGCCGGGTGCCGCACGGAGGTCGTGCGCTGGTCGAGCTGGTGCGGGCCCTGGACGCCGCGGACGTCCCCGTCAGCGGCATCGAGAGCCGCCGGCCCAGCCTCGACGACGTCTTCCTCGGCCTGACCGGCCGGTCCCTGCGCGAGTCCGGCGCCGCGCCGGCGTCACCCCCCGCTCCGGCGGTGGCCGGGCGATGAACACCCTCCTGCGCGACACCGGAACCGTGTTCGCCCGCGCCATGCGGATGTCGCTGCGCAACCCCGCCTGGCTGGTGATCAGCCTGATGCAGCCGATCCTCTACATCCTGCTGTTCGGGCCGCTGCTCGAGCCGCTGGCCGGTCAGCTGGGTCCGGGCGACGCCTACCAGATCTTCGTGCCCGGCATCCTCGTGCAGCTGGGCATGTTCGGGGCGCTGTTCGTGGGCTTCGGGCTGATCGCCGAGTGGCGGGCGGGGGTGATCGAGAGCCAGCGGGTCACCCCGGCCAGCCGCACCGCCCTCCTCCTCGGCCGGGTGCTGCGCGACGTCGTCGTCCTGCTGACGCAGGGAGCGCTGCTGGTGCTGGTGTCCATCCCGCTCGGGTTGCGGGCGCCGGTGCTCGGCGTCGTCCTCACCCTGCTGGTCGTCGCCCTGCTCGGTGCGGCGCTGGCGGCGGTCTCCTACGCCCTGGCGCTCACGCTGAAGAGCGAGGACGCGTTCGCACCGCTGCTCAACGCTGTCGTCTTCCCGCTCGTGCTGCTGTCGGGCATCCTGCTGCCGATGAGCCTGGCGCCCGGGTGGCTGCAGGCGGTCAGCGACGTGAACCCGTTCAAGCACGTGGTCGAGGCGGCCCGTGAGTTCTTCGTGGGCGGGTACGGCACCTCGACCGCGTGGTGGGGGGTCGCGATGACGGTGTTGCTCGCGGTCCTCGGCTGGGCGTTCGGGGTCCGCAGGTTCCGTCGCGAGTCGAGCTGACGGTCCGTGCGGGACGGCTGCGACGGATGAGGCCTCCGGGTGACATCCACTCCTTCTCGTGGGGTGCACGTCACGTGGATGTCACCCCCCGGGCATAGCGTCCGCAGTGGACGGCGAGCTCCCCTCGCCGTCCACGGGAGGCCCGGTTGGTGCGACTGCGTTCGTCGTCCAGAGGGGCCGGTCCCCGGCTCCTGCGCCGGGGCCCGGCCACCTTCGAGCAGGGGTGCGCCTCGTCACCGGGGCGTCGCCTCACGGGAGCCGACTCGTGACCACTCGCCGTACGTTCGTCCTCGACACCTCCGTCCTGCTGTCCGACCCGGGCGCGCTGCTGCGCTTCGGCGACGCCGACGTGGTGCTGCCCCTCGTCGTCATCGGGGAGCTGGAGGACAAGCGCAACCACCCCGAGCTCGGCTGGTTCGCCCGCCAGGCGCTGCGCATCCTCGACGACCTGCGGGTCACCCACGGCAGGCTCGACGCGCCGGTGCCGGTGGGGGAGAGCGGCGGCACGCTGCACGTCGAGCTGAACCACAGCGACCCCGCGGTACTCCCGGCCGGTTTCCGGAACGACAGCAACGACAGCCGGATCATGGTGGTCGCGCTGAACCTGCGGGCGGAGGGCCGGGACGTCTGCCTGGTCACCAAGGACGTGCCGCTGCGCGTCAAGGCCGCGGCCGTCGGGCTGGACGCCGACGAGTACCGCGTGCTCGACGCGGTGGACGCCGGCTGGACCGGGATGGCCGAGGTGTCGGTGGAGGACGCCGAGCTCGACGTGCTGTACGAGGACGGCGAGGTCTTCCTGCCGGCCGCGGCCGAGCTGCCCACCCACACCGGTCTGGTCCTGCTCTCCTCGCGCGGCTCGGCCCTCGGCCGGGTCACGCCGGACAAGCAGGTGCGGCTGGTGCGGGGCGACCGGGAGGCCTTCGGGCTGCACGGGCGCTCGGCCGAGCAGCGGGTCGCGCTGGACCTGCTGCTGGATCCGGCGATCGGCATCGTGTCCCTCGGTGGTCGGGCCGGCACCGGCAAGTCGGCGCTGGCGCTGTGCGCGGGGCTGGAGTCGGTGCTGGAGCGGCGGGCGCACAAGAAGGTGGTCATCTTCCGGCCGCTGTACGCCGTCGGCGGTCAGGAGCTGGGGTACCTGCCGGGCGGCGAGGGCGAGAAGATGTCGCCCTGGGCCCAGGCCGTCTACGACACCCTGGGCGCGCTGGTGTCCCGCGAGGTGCTCGAGGAGATCGCCGCGCGGGAGCTGATCGAGGTGCTGCCCCTCACCCACATCCGCGGCCGCTCGCTGCACGACTCCTTCGTGATCGTCGACGAGGCGCAGTCGCTGGAGCGGGGCGTGCTGCTCACCGTGCTGTCGCGCCTGGGCAGCAACTCCCGCGTGGTGCTCACCCATGACGTCGCCCAGCGGGACAACCTTCGGGTGGGCCGGCACGACGGCGTCACGGCGGTCATCGAGAAGCTGAAGGGGCACGTGCTGTTCGCGCACGTGACGCTCACCCGTTCCGAGCGCTCGCCCATCGCGGCGCTGGTGACCGAGATGCTGGAGGACCTGCCGCTCTGACCTGAGCAGCCGCGTCGGCCGCTCTGGGGGTGGTTCTCCCGCCGCACGGGTCCTGCAACGGCCCGGGAGCAGCGGGAACACCCCCGGAGCGGGGCGTCCACAGGCGCCGCCGTCGTCCACCGGACCGGCGCGGGCCTGGTCACCCGGGCGGGCCGCGTCGGACGGTCGGAGGATGACCGACCCGCACTTCCACCCGCCCGTCCGTCTCCGCCGGGACGCCCTGACCGAGGGCTGGTCCGACGGCGAGCTGGCCCGGGCCGTCCGCTCCGGGGAGCTGAGCCGGCTGCGCCGAGGGGCCTACGTGGACGCCGTCCTCCCCGCCGGTCCGGCCGCGCAGCACGCGCTCCTGGTCGAGGCCACCGTGGCGCTGCTCCGCCGCCCGGCGGTCGTGAGCCACCAGTCGGCGGCCGTGCTGCACGGGCTCCCGCTGTGGGACGTCGCGCTCGGCCGGGTGCACATCACCCGGCCGCCGGGCTCGTGGACCGACCGCAGCCGGGTGTTGTGCTGTCACGTGGCGCGCATCCGCGACGACGAGGTGGTCCGGGTCGGCGGCGTGCCGGTCACCGATCGCGTCCGCACCCTGCTCGACCTCGCCCGCTCCCTGCGGTACGAGGCGGCCGTGGTCGCCCTCGACGCCGCGCTGCACCGGGGGCTCGTGACCCACGACGAGCTCCGCGCGCGGCTGTTCGACATCGTCGGAGCTCCCGGGACGCGGAGCGCGGCGCGAGCCGTCGCTGCGGCGGACGCCCGCAGCGAGAGCGTCGGGGAGAGCCGCAGCCGGGTGATCCTCCAGCGCTGGCAGCCGGCTCCCTCGGCGCTGCAGTTCGAGGTCCTCTCCGCCGGCGGGGACCTGGTCGCCCGCACCGATTTCGCCTGGGAGGGGCCCTCCTGGTGGGAGAGTTCGACGGGCGGGTGAAGTACGGCCGGCTGCTGCGGCCGGGGCAGGACCCCGGCGACGCCGTCTTCGCCGAGAAGCGCCGCGAGGACGCTATCCGGGACGAGGGCTGGCACGTCGTCCGCTGGGTGTGGGCAGAGCTGTCCGTGCCGCACCGCCTCGCCGCGAAGGTGCGCCGGGCGGTGGAGCGGGCCCAGCGGGGAGCCGGTCAGGCGGCGTCGGCCGGCTCCTCCGTCGGCGTCGCCCGGGCGGCGGGCCGTCGCCGGCCCTCGGGCGCGGGCTTGGGTGGTGTGACGACGGCGCGGACCAGCGCGACGACGACCCAGCCGGCGGCCAGGCACCACGGCAGCCGGTTCACCATGTCCTCGGTCGTGAAGTCCCCGCGCAGGCCGAGCGCGAGCACGGGGACGGCCAGCACGAGCCCGACGAGCAGGACGTCCCAGCGGAACGGGCTCATGCCTGCGGGCTGTCCAGGCGCTCGCAGAGCAGCGAGGCCCAGCGGTGTGGGGTCGCGCGGGCGCCGTCGAGGAGGGCCACGGGGACGGTCAGCCGCTGCAGCACGGCCGCCGGGTCGGCGCTGAGGTCGGTGTCCTGCACGACGAGGGCGTCGACGCGGGGCAGCCCGCCGAGCCACACCTCGAGGTCCTCGGGCTTGCGGGTCGCCTCGGCGACGGCCCAGACCGACGCCGGCGACCAGATCGCCAGCATCTGCGACATCCAGTAGAAGTCGCTGCGGAGCGGCGCGTCCACGGCGACGATCGTCAGCATGCCGACGTCGGTCGCCTCGTGCTGACGGTCGATGGCCGCGTCGACCGTGGTCACCCGGCTGCCCTTGGGGGCGAGTCCGGCGAGGTCGCCGCGGGTCGCCCACTGCACGCGGTCGGGGTCCAGCCGCAGGGAGACAGCGAGCGCGCGCGCGGCGCGGAGCGCCTCGACACCGGGCCCCACGACGAACAGCACCTCACCGGCTCCGGTGGGGAGCTCCGGCGCCTCGGGCAGCCGCGCGGCCAGCACGCGGGTCAGCGCCGCGTAGGTGCCCTCCGCCTCGATGCGGCCGGCGAAGTCCGCCGCCAGCAGGTCCTGGGGCAGGCCCAGCTCGCTCAGCCGGGCGACGATCTCGCGCGGGCCGGCGGGGCTGAGCCCGGTCCGCCGCGACGGCGCCGGGGCGGCGGGGACGTCGGCGGCCCGCGCGGCGGGAACCGGCCGGTGGACAACGGCGTCGTCGTCGATACCGGCCAGCTCCGGGTGGTCGTCGCCCATGAGAGGACCCACCGGGAGGCGCGTGACGGTCGCCAGGGTGCGGGGTGCGGCCTGGGTCCCCTCGGCCTCCCGGGCAGCGGCGTCGCGCGGGCCGGCTGCGGCGGGGCGTGACGGGGGGACCGCCGGGCGGCCCGACGCCGGCGGCACGGGGGGCAGCCCACGACCCCGCGCGCCGGGCAGCGGCGGCAGCAGGGACACCCGCGGCATGACCGTCGTGGCGTCCGACGACAGGGTGAGCGGGGCGGGGTCGCTGGCGGTCCGGGCGAGCAGTGGCTCCTCGGCGACGGCGTCCGCGGCGATGGCCTCCTCGGCGACCGCATCCGCGGCGATGGCCTCCTCGGCGACCGCATCCGCGGCGATGGCCTCCTCGCCGAGAGCTTCCTCGGCGGTGGCGTCCGCGGCGATGGCGTCCTCGGCGACCGCGTCCGCGGCGACGACCTCCTCGGCCACGGTCGCCTCGGCGGGCGAGGCCTCGGCGACGACCTCCGCGGCGGTCTCCGCGGGCAGCTCCACGGCGTCCTCGGCCACGGCGAACGGGACCCAGTCGTCCTCGACGGCCGGCACCGGTGACTCGTCGACGACCGCGGCACCGCCGTCCTCGACGACGAGCGCGGCCTCCCCGGCGACCGTGGCCACCTCGAGCGGAGCCGGCGACGTGGGAGCCCCGCCCAGCACGTCGGCCCAGATGGGCGAGTCGGTGCCGACGGGACGAGCGAGGACCGGCTCACCCCACAGCGCGGTGTCGGCGGCGGAGCTGCCCCAGCCGAGGTCGGCGGAGGTCGGTGCGGGCGCCGCCGGCGGGAGGGGGTCGTCGAAGAGGGGGAACGACGACACGGCGCCGACGGGCTCCGGCACGACGAGTGCCGGCGCGGGCGGCGACGAGGTGACCGGCTGCTCGCCGACCGAGGCGAACAGCGGGGTGTCGAGGGGGTCGGGCTCGACGACGGGGAACTCGCTTCGGACCGGCTCGTGGTCGACCAGCTCGGGCGTGGTGGTGACCGGCTCCGGCAGGAAGGCGTCACCGGTACCCGGGAGGTCGAGCGCAGGCAGCACGGGCTCGGCCTGGACCGGCTCGGTCAACGCCTCCCGCGGGGAGTCCCCGGCCAGCATCTTGCGCAGGATCCCGGCGAGGGCCTCGTCCGAGTGGCCCTGGGCCAGGGCGTCCCGCAGCGCCTCCGCGATCTCCTCCTGCCGCGCGGACGGCGCCGGCGCGGCGGGCTCCGGTGAAGGGGCCGCCCAGGTGGGCAGGCCGTCGGCTCCGGTCGTGGACGTGGAGGGCGGCGCGGTGGCCTGATCTCTCACCGTGAACTCCTCCTGCTGCACGGCCTGGGACCGCGTCGACGGGTCTGCTGAACGAATGGCCGCGGCCAGGGACGAGCGGGGCGCCGGCGTGCCGGGGGCTTCGGCGGTGAACGGAACCGGATCCTGTGCGGCCGGGTGGAGCTCCGCCGGCTGCGCCAGCGCTTCCTCGACGGCCTGGCGCACGTCGCGATCCCCGGAGACCATGCGGGCCAGTGCCGCCGTGAACGGGGAGGGCGCGGCCGCCGCGTCGTCGCGGGCGGCGGTCGGCTGCTTCGCCGGCGACGGAGCCGTCTGCGTGCGCGGGGTGGACGCGGCTCCGCGCGTCGCCTTCGGGAAGGTGGCCCGGGACGCCGACGACCGCCCGTACCCGGTGGAGGGGGCTGCGGGGGTGGCGGGAGTGCCGGTACCGGCGGGCGAACCGCCCAGCAGGCCGGCCAGCTCGTCGATCCGCTCGTCGTCCGCGGGCGCAGCGGGCGCGGCGGCCGCAGCAGGCGCGGCGGGCGCAGCGGGCGTGGTGGGCCAGGAGGAGGCCCCGGACGTCACCGGCTCCACCGGTGCCTGGCGCGTGGCCTCCGCGGCCCAGGCGGCGGCGCCGTTGCGGGCAGGGGCTGTCGTGCGGGCGCGGGCCGGAGCAGCCGAGGCCAGCGGGGAGTCGTACGCGGCGACGGGGGTGGCCTGCGTGGGGCCCGTCGACGGCGAGGGAGCGCCGGGGCGGACGAACTGGTCGGGCGCCACCTCGGCGACGTACCGCTCGGTGGCGAAGAAGCCCAGCACCCCGCCGGAGCGGACCCGCCGGACCCCGACGACCCGGACGTGCGGCCCGAACTGCTCGCGCGCGGCCGCGATCGCGTCGTCGCGCGTGGCGGCCTCAACGGATCGCAACGGCACCGCTCACCACTCCCAGCGACTCGATCTGGGCCGTCCGGGACACCTCCGCGTAGGAGATGACCGGCAGCCGGGGCAGGATCTGGCGCATCAGCCGCGCGAGCGCCGCGCGGACCTGAGGCGAGCAGACGAGGACGGGGGACAGGCCCTGCCGCTCGGCCTCCTCGAGCATGCCGCTGCAGCCGTGGACGAGGGCGTCCACCGCGCCGGCGTCGAGGGCGAGGACGGCGCCCATCTCGGTCTGGCGGACCGCTTCGAGCAGCCGCTGCTCGAACCCGGGCTCCAGCGTGAGCACGTGCAGCCGCTCGTCCGGCGTGACGTAGGGCTGGCTGATCGCCGAGCCCAGTGCCGACCGGGTGGCCTCGACCAGTCCGTCGAGTTCGGTCGAGTGCTTGGCACGTACAGAGAGTGCCTCGAAGATGCGCACCAGGTCGCGGATCGACACACCCTCGGCGAGCAACGCATGCAACACGCGTTGCACCTCTCCCAGGGTGAGCAGCGCCGGGGTCAGCTCCTCCACGACGACCGGGTGGGAGCGGCGCACCATCTCCACGAGGAGGCGGACGTCCTCCCGCCCGAGCAGGTCCGCAGCGTTCTGCCGGACGACCTCCGCCAGGTGGGTGGTGATGACCGATGAGCGGTCGACCACGGTCGCCCCGGCCATCTCGGCGGCCCGCTGCAGCTCCGCGGGCACCCACTTGGCGGCGAGCCCGAACACCGGCTCGCGGGTCGGCTTGCCGGGGAGCCCGTCCAGCGCGTCGCCGATGGCGAGCACCGTCCCGGCGGGGGAGCTGCCCTTGGCGACCGGCACGCCGTTGAGCCAGATGACGTACTGCGAGGAGGGCAGGTCGAGGTTGTCCCGGGTGCGCACCAGCGGGATGACCAGACCGGTCTCCATGGCGACCTTCCGGCGCAGGGCCTTCACCCGGTCCAGCAGGTCGCCGCCGCGCGCGGTGTCGACCAGGTCGACCAGGTCGAAGGCCACCTCGAGCTCCAGCGGGTCGACCCGCATCCGCTCGGCGATCGCCTCGGGGGAGTCCGGGGCGGGTTCCAGCTCGGCGGCCGCCGCGGCTGCCTCGGCGTCCTCGTCGACCTCCGGCTCGTCGGTCAGGCGGGTGGCCAGGAAGAGGAACAGCACGCCGACGAACAGGAAGGGCAGCTTGGGCAGGCCCGGGATCAGGCACAGGGCCAGGGCGGCGCCGCCGGCGATGCGCACCGGCTGCTGGAACCGGCCGAGCTGGGCGATCAGGTCGGTGCCCATGTCGCCCTCGCTGGCCGACCGGGTCACGATGATGCCGGTGGCGGTCGACATCAGGAGCGCCGGGATCATCGACACGAGGCCGTCACCGACGGTCAGCAGCGAGTAGGTGCTGACCGCCTCGGCCGGGGTGAGGCCGCGCTGCATCATGCCGATGGCGAAGCCGCCGATGAGGTTCACCAGCGTCACCACGATGCCGGCGATGGCGTCGCCCTTGACGAACTTCGACGCGCCGTCCATGGAGCCGTAGAAGTCGGCCTCGGCGGTGACCTCGTGGCGGCGCTTGCGTGCCTGGGCCTCGTTGATCAGCCCGGCGTTGAGGTCCGCGTCGATCGCCATCTGCTTGCCGGGCATGGCGTCGAGGGTGAAGCGGGCGCCGACCTCGGCGACGCGACCGGCACCGTTCGTGATCACCACGAACTGCACGATCGTGAGGATCAGGAAGATCACCAGGCCGACGACCAGCGAGCCGCCGATGACGATGTGGCCGAAGGCCTCGATCACCTTCCCGGCGTAGCCGTCGGTGAGCACCAGCCGGGTGGAGGAGACGTTGAGGGCCAGCCGGAACAGCGTCGCGATGAGCAGCAGCGACGGGAAGACGGCGAAGTCCAGCGGCTTCCTGATCTGCATCGCGACGAGGAGGACGAGCAGCGAGATCGCGAGGTTCAGCCCGATCAGCATGTCCATCATCGCGGCGGGCAGCGGCACCACCAGCATGAGCACGATCGAGACGACGCCGATCGGGACGGCGGCCTTGCCCAGGCCCTTCACTCGCCCGCTCCGGGGGCGGGGGACAGACGCTGGCTCACCCCTCCCTCATCGGCAGGCCGGCGCGCAGCCGGTACCTCCCCATGGCCACCGCTCCTGGCTCACCGCTGGGGGTCCTGGCTCACGGTCGACGCTGAGCCAGGACCCGGAATGATCAGGTGACCTGATCACCATCGTTCAGGCGGCGACGGTGGGGCGGCGCCGGCCGGCCTTGGGCAGGTCCGTCGTGTCCGGTGCCTCGAACCCGGGACGGTGGAATCCGCCGCGCACGCCGCGGGCACCCAGGTGCATGACGAAGGCGAGCACGCGGGCGACGGCGGTGAACAGCTGCGGGGGGACTTCCTGCCCCAGTTCGCAGGAGGCGTGCAGCGCCCGCGCCAGCGGGACGTCCTGGACCAGCGGCACGCGCGCCTCGGTGGCCCGTTCACGCAGCTTCGCCGCCACCTCGCCGGCACCCTTCGCCACCACGCGCGGTGCGCCCTGGGCGGCGTCGTACTTGAGCGCGACGGCGACGTGGGTGGGGTTGACCAGGAGGACGTCGGCGTCGGCCACCTCGGCCATCATCCGGTTGCGGGACATCGCCATCTGCACCCCGCGGCGGTGCGCCTTCATGTACGGGTCGCCCTCTGCCTGCTTGTGCTCCTGGGTGATCTCGTACTTGCTCATCTTGAGCTGCTTCAGCATCTTGGTCCGGACGACGACGAAGTCGGCGACGGCGATGACCAGGCCGGTGACGGCGACGACCCGGAACATCAGGACAGCCGAGTCCGTGAAGGTGGCCGCGATCGCCGAGAGCGGCAGCGCGCCCGCGGAGGACACCAGGGTCTGGGCCCGCTCGCTGGTGACGATCACGACCGTGCCCAGGGCCGCGGTCTTGATCAGCGCCTTGGACACCTCCCACAGCCCCTGGGTGCCGAACATCCGCTTGAAGGCAGGGAGCGGGTTGAACTTCTTCAGCGTCGGCTTCATCGGCTTGCCGGCGAAGCGCACCCCGCCCTGGGCCGCCGAGGACACGACGCCGACGAGCATGAGCGCGATCGCGGTCGGCAGCAACGTCGTCAGGAAGGCCATGAGCGCGGTACCCAGCAGAGCGGTGACCGTGGTGACCTGGGGGTTCCTGGCCACCGTGCCGACGTGCACGAACAACTGCTGCACCATGTCGAAGGCGTTGCCCACGAGCATCGGCAGCAGGAAGCTCGCCGCCGCCACCCCCAGCCAGGTGCCCAGCTCCTGGGTCCGGGGGATCTGCCCCTCCTTGCGCGCCTTCTTCAGGCGCTGCGGAGTGGGCTTCTCGGTCTTCTCACCACCCGGTCCGTCCTTGGCCATGCGTCACCCCCTCAGCCGCCGCGCAGGGAGGTCATGGCCCGCGCACCGTGCTCGAGCAGCGAGTCCAGGGCCGGTGGCAGCAGGGGGAACGTCAGCCCCAGCATCGCCAGGGTGAGCATGATCTTCACCGGGAAGCCGAGCGAGAAGACGTTGAGCGCCGGAGCGGCGCGGCTCAGCAGCGCGAGCGCGACGTCGGCGAGCAGCAGCACGGCAACCATCGGGCCGGCGATCTGCAGGGCGGCCAGGAACATCATCGAGAACGCGGTGATGAGCACGGCCGCGAGCTGGTCGGTCGGCACGTCCCCGCCCACCGGGAGCCCCTCGTAGGAGGTGGCGAACCCCTTGACCATCAGCAGATGGCCGCCGCTGGTGAACAGCAGCGTGGTGGCCAGCAGGTAATGCAGCTTGCCCAGCGCGCTGTTCTGGGTCATCGCCATCGGGTCGTACCCCGGCTGCAGGGAGAAGCCGCCGGTGACGTCGAGGATGTCGCCGGCCATCTGCACCGCCGTGAACAGCACCTGGACGACGAACCCGAGCGCCGCGCCGATGACCACCTCGGTCACGGCGGTGACGAGCAGGAAGCCGGCCGTCGGCTCGGGCAGGGTGGGTGCGATCTGGGTCGACAGGAGCACCGCGAGGGCCAGGGCCAGGGCGCCCTTGACCGGCCCGGGGATCACCCGGGAGTTGAACGGCGGGGCGAGCAGGACGAAGCCGGCGGCCCGCGCCGTGCCGAGGAGCAGGGCCGCGAGCGTGACCGCCGGGACCGAGAGGTCCACGGCGCTACGTCCGGTCGAGCAGCGCCGGCAACTGGTCGAACAGGGCGTGGGTGAAGCTGACCAGCTCGGAGAGCACCCAGTTCCCGGTGACCAGCAGGGCGATCGAGACGGCGATCATCTTCGGGACGAAGGAGAGCGTCGCCTCCTGGATCTGGGTTGCTGCCTGGAACAGCGAGATCAGGAAGCCGACCAGCAGGGCGGTGATCAGGATGGGCGCGGCGACCTTGGCGGCCACCATCATGGTCTGCGCGGCGATCTCGGTGACGTCGGCGTCGCTCATGCCTAACCGGCCCCCCCGTAGGAACCCACCAGCGCGGTGGTGATCAGCGCCCAGCCGTCGACGACGACGAAGAGCAGCAGCTTGAACGGCAGGGACACGATGGTCGGCGGGACCATCATCATGCCGAGCGCCATGAGCGCGGCGCTGACGAGCATGTCGAGCACCAGGAACGGGATGAAGATGACCAGCCCGATGATGAAGGCGCTCTTCAGCTCCGACAGGACGAACGCGGGGATGAGCGTGGTCATGCTGACCGCGGTCGCGTCGGCCGGGGCCTCCTCGCCGGAGAGCCCGATCATCAGCTTCAGCTCGTCCTCGCGGGTGTTGGCCAGCAGGAACTCGCGCAGCGGCCCCACGCCCGCGTCGTAGGCCTGGGAGACCGACATCGCCCCGTCCATGTAGGGCTGGACGGCGAGTTCGTTGATGTCGGAGAACACCGGGCCCATCACGAACAGCGTCAGGAACAGCGCGATACCGGTCAGCACCTGGTTCGGCGGCGATGTCGCCATGCCGAGCGCGTTCCGGGTGAGCCCCAGCACCACGATGATCTTGGTGAAGGAGGTGGCGAGCAGGAGCACCGACGGGGCGACCGAGAGCACCGTGATCGCCAGGATCAGCGTGATCGAGTTGCTGGGGGAGCCGTCGCCGATCGAGATGTCCACGGTGCCACCGACCTCGGGCGCCACCGGCGCCACCGGCGCCGTCGGCTCCGTGGGTGCCGTCGGGACGGCCGCGACCGGGCCCGCCAGCAGGACCGCCGCCACCGTGGCGGCCAACAGGGAGAGCAGGACGACGAGGGCGCGGCGTCGGGCCCGCCGGCTGTCCGGGGAGGACAGCGCACGCACCGTGGTGGTCATGTCCGCCGGACCGTCCGCTCGCGCAGCTCGTCGACCAGCGTGCCCCAGCCGTTGCGGTCCAGGACGGAGCCGGCGAGGGCGCCGTCCCCGGAGCGGGCCGCCTGGACCGGGATCGCGGGCGTGCCCTCGCCCGGGCCGTCCGCGGTCCGAGGTCCGCCCGGTGCCCGGCGCTCGCGCAGCGCCGCGTCGACGGCCTCGGCGTCGACCTCCGCCAGCAGGGTGACGTGCTCCTCGGTGGCCCCGACGACCAGGACGACGTCGGCGATGCGCACCACGTTGACCGTGCTCGTGCGGCCCATCCGCTGCCGGGCGAGCACCTCGATGAGGCCGTTGCCCTGGCCCAGCCCCTTCTTCTTCGCCAGCCGGGCGGCGAACCAGAGCACGCCGCCGATCAGGGCGAGGGACAGGAACAGCCGGATGATCATCCACGTCATGAGGCCTGGGCCCCCAGCTCGGCGGCGTCGGTGACGATCTCGCTGATCCGCAGGCCGAAGTCCTCGTCGACGACGACGACCTCGCCGCGGGCGATCAGCGTGCCGTTCACCAGCAGGTCGGCCGGCGCGCTGGCGGCGCGGTCGAGCTCGACGACCTCGCCGGGGTGCAGGGACAGCAGCTCCTGCACCGTCATCCGGGTACGGCCGATCTCGACGGTGACCTCCATGGCCACGTGCCGCAGGAGCTCGAGGCTGCCGCGCTGCTCGCGGGCGGCGGGCAGCGTGACCTGCAGCGCGAGGGTGGCCTGGTGCTCACCGTCGGCCAGCAACGGGACGGCGACGAACATGCCCTTGTCGCGCAGCCCGTCGAGGGCGGCGACGGGCTCCTCGGTGCGCTCGGAGGCCACGCGCACGCGGCCGAGGGTGGCCGCGGCGGCCTCGAGGGCCGGGCGCAGGGCCGCGGAGACGTCCATCTGCCCCACGGGGGAGTTCTGCAGGGCGTCGACGACGTCGCTGGAGAGCACCAGCACGACGTCGCCGGAGACCTCGCCGGAGAGACCGGCAGTGACCGCGACCGCGGCCGCCGGGGGCAGCGGGACGGTGTCGGGATCGCTCACGGGGGCGCCGGCGCTCAGCACCGAGGTCGAGGGGATCAGGTCAGCTGCGGCGCGGGCGGCCGCGGCCACGACCGCCGTGACGGTCTGGGAGTCCTGCGAGTCGGTGCGGGGCGCGGTCATGCGGAGTCCTTCGCGGCGTGCGGGGTGGGGACGATGGAGGCAGCCAGCCGTCGCCGGTGGTTGCTGGCGATCGCGTAGGCGAACGTCACGTCGTTGGTCGTGACCTCCAGCGGGCTGTCCCGGGGATGGCGGAGCAGCAGCACGTCGTCGACGGCGAGGGAGAGCAGGTCGGAGGAGGAGACGGTGAGCGGGGCGAACCGCACGCTGACGTCCACCGGCACCAGGTTCAGCCTGTCGATCAGCGCCTCGCGGGCGCGCTGGCGCTTGCGCAGCGCGGACTCCGACAGCTGCGGGGAGGCCGCGTTGTTCAGGGCCTGGGCGAAGGAGGAGAAGGGCAGCACGACGGTGGCCTCGCCCTCGCGGCTGCCGACCTGCAGCGCGTAGCTGGCCACCATGACGGTGTCCGAGCCGGCGGCGGCCTGGGCGAGCTGCGGGTTGTACTCCCGGCCGACCAGGGCCGGCTGGAGCTCGGTGACGGACGCCAGCGAGACCGCGAACTCGTCGAGGAGCCGCTCGAGCAGGTGGTTGGTGATGGTGGTCTCCATCGCCGTCATCGGCCGGTTGGGCTGATCGGCGCTGCCGGAGCCGCCCAGCATGTGGTCGACCATCGCCATGGCGATGTCGAGGGGGAAGGCCAGCAGGCCCTTCCCGGCGAGCGGCTCCAGGGTGAACGTCGAGATGAAGGTGGGGTTGGGCAGCGTCCCGACGTAGTCGTCGTAGGAGAACTGCTCGATGCCACCGAGCTCCATGCGCGCACCGGCCCGGAGGAACGTGGTGAGGATGGTCGTCGCCTGGCGGGCGAAGGCCTCCTGCGCGATCTGCATGACGCGCACGTGCTCGCGGGAGAGCTTCGTCGGGCGGCGGAAGTCGTAGGTGCGCGGCGCCCCCCGGCGGCTGCGGCTGCTCGAGGCGGCGGCGGTCGGAGCCGGGGCCGGCGCGGCGGCCGGGGCCGGTCCGGTCTCGGGGGTGGTCACGCAACCCCTCATCGGCGGGGACCGGCAGCACCCTGACCGGGCGCCGTCGCGAGTCCGTGGCGGCGGGGGAGCGCGTGACGGGTGGTGCGGCTGATACGCGACAGGGGTGCCCTCCGTGATCGGAGGACACCCCTGCGTGGTCGCGCGGGCGCTACTGGGTCACGTACTCCGTGTAGTAGATGCCCATGACCATCGGTACGTCGTGCTCCGTGTAGGCCTCGATGATCTTCTGCTCGAGCGACTCCTTGAGCGCGTCCCGGGCACCGGTCACGTCGGCCGGGTCCGCCTGCGAGAACGTGGAGATGATCGCGTCGTAGGCCTTGGCGCCGTCGACCCCGCCACCGCCGTGGCCGCCACCGGCGGCCGCCGCGGTGTAGTCGAGCGTGATACCGATCTTCAGGTAGCCACCACCGGCCAGGTTCACCGCGATCGGCTCCAGAGCGGTGTAGCCGCCGTGCTCCGGCGCCGCGGCCTCGGCCTCCCCCGAGCCGGCGAAGAGGAAGAAGTAGGCAGCACCCGCCCCGGCGAGCAGCACGACGGCGAGCATCAGGAAGAGCTTCTTCTTCCCGCCGGTGCCCTCGGTCTCCTCGCCGTCGGCGGGGACGTTCTTGTCCTTCTTGCTCATTCGGTCACTCCATGGTGGGCGGCGTCGAGGCCGGGGAGGAGGGTGTTGGCCTCCGCCGAGGCACTGGACAGGACGACGACGTCGACCCGTCGGTTGACGCTGAGGGCGGTGGGATCGGACTCGGGCACCAGCGGCCGGGTCGAGGAGTAGCCGGTGGCCGAGAGGCGTTCCTGCGGGACACCGTTCGTGGCCAGGTATCGCACGACCGTGGTCGCCCGGGTGGCCGAGAGCTCCCAGTTCGACGGCCACGGGCCGCCGGGGGTCACCGGGAGGTGGTTGGCGTGCCCCTCGACGCCGAGCGCGTTGGGCAGCCCGGTGAGCGTGGGGGCGATGGCGGTCAGGATGGCGCGGCCCTCCGGTCGGAGCGCGGCCTCCTCGGCGTCGAAGAGCACCTGGTCGGCGACGATGTGCACGACGAGACCGCGCTCGTCGATCTCGTAGCGGGCGGCACCGGCGTGGCCGGCCGCGGCCAGCGCGGCCTCGATCTTCGCGCGGGCTGCGGCGAGCTGGTCGTAGGCGGCCTTCGCCTCGGCGGCGATGCGCTCGGCCCGCTCCGCGGCGGCCTGCGCGGCGGCCTTGTCGATCTGGGCCTGCTGGACGGTCGGGTCCGGCGGGATGGCGGAGGCGATGTCCACCACGCCGGGCAGCCCGTCGAGGACGGAGCCCTCCGGTGTCGGGCCCGGCTGCACCGTGATCGGCCCGCCGAAGCTCTCGGCCATGCCCTTGGCCAGGGCGGCGAACTTCTGCTCGTCCACCTTGCTCATCGCGAAGAGCACCACGAACAGCACGAACAGCAGCGTCATCATGTCGAAGCCCGACACCAGCCACCGTTCGTGGTTCTCGTGCTCCTCGTGCTCCTCGTGCTTCTTGCCGCGGCGGCGGCCGTGACCGCTGCTCACGAGATCACGCCGCTTCCTTGGCCACCGAGCCCGGCGGCACGAGCGAGGTGAGCTTGAGCCGGACGGCACGCGGGCTCGTGCCGGCCTGGATCTCGGCGATGCCCTCGACGAGCAGCTCCATCTGCGCGGCCTGCAGCTCGCTGACCCGGAGGATCTTGGCGCCCATCGGCAGGAACCAGAAGTTGGCGGCCATGACGCCCCACAGCGTGGCGATGAACGCCGCGGCGACCATCGGGCCGAGCGTCTCCGGGTTGTTCAGGTTCCCCATGACGTTCATCAGGCCGACGATGCAGCCCAGGATGCCGATGGTCGGCGCGTAGCCGCCCATGTTGTTCATGAACTTGGCGGCGACCTTGTCCTCGGACTTCTTGGCCGCGATCTCGCTCTCCAGGACGGCGCGCAGCTCCTCGGGGTCGGTGCCGTCGATGCCCATCTGGAGGCCGCGCTTGAGGAACGGGTCCTCGATCGCCTTGACCTGCGCCTCCAGCGCGAGCAGACCCTCCTTGCGGGCCTTCTCCGCGAGGCTGACCAGCGTCTGGATCTGGTCGGTCGGCGGCGGCACCTTCGCCGGCATCACGGCCATCTTGAACCAGTTGCCGACCTTCTTCAGGTCGTCCATCGTCTGGCTGGCCGCCGCCGCGCCGAACGTCGCGACGATGACCAGGATGATCGCCGGCAGGAAGATCAGCGACGTCGGGTCGGCGCCTTCGAGGATCATGAAGACGATCAGGGCGACGATGGAGATGGCGAACCCGATCAGGGTGGCGGGGTCCACGGGTCAGCGCTCCTCTCGGGTCGGGAAGGGGACGACCGACGAGTCGCCGACCTGCTGCTCGGGGACGTGCGAGCGGTAGGCGCCCCGGTCCATCTCGTAGGAGAGGGCGAGGATGCCGGCGCGGTACTCGCGGATTTCCTGCAGCACCTCGGCCACGCTCTCGCGCACCACGTACTTCGTGCCGTCCACCAGGAAGGCGACCGTGTCCGGGTGGCCCTCGACCTTCTCGATCAGGTCGGGGTTGAGCGCGAACTGGTCGCCGTTCAGGCGCGTCACTCGGATCACGGGTCGGACCTCTTGCTCGGTGGGGGTGGGTGGGAAGTGGACACGGATCGGGCGGGAACGGCACTTCTGTCATCGGCTCCGGACGGGGGGTCCTTGAGCCGAAGGTGCTGGCGGGGGCCGTGTGACGGACGGCCCGGTCACCCCGAGGGGTGACCGGGCCGCCGCTGACGAGCTGGAACGGCCTCCCTGCAGGGCCCCGCGCTGAGCTTGCGGAGCGTGGGGGCAGCCGAAGGACCCGCCTGCCCCCCACCGCTCGCACGCTCGCAGCGGGGCCCTGCAGACGGGCCGAGCATCAGCGCTTGAGGTTCACCAGGTCCTGGAGGATCTCGTCGGAGGCGGTGATCACCCGGCTGTTCGCCTGGAAGCCGCGCTGGGCGACGATCAGGCTGGTGAACTCCTCGGAGAGGTCGACGTTGGACATCTCCAGGGCTCCGGAAACCAGGTTGCCCCGGCCGCCGGCCCCGGCGACGCCGATCATCGCCGCGCCGGAGTTCTGGGCCACGCGGAACGAGGAGTTGCCGGCCTTCTCCAGGCCGCTCGGGTTGTTGAACGAGGCCATCGCCAGCTGACCCAGGTTCTGCCGCAGCCCGTTGGAGTAGGTCCCGGTGATGGTGCCGTCGTTCGACAGCTCGAAGCCCTGGAGGGTGCCCTGCGCGTACCCGTCGACGTCGGTCGGCACTACCTCGCTCTTGCCGCCGAACTGGGTCAGGGCGCCCAGGTTGATCGTCACCGGGTCCGGCCACGCCGGAGTCCGTGCATCGGGCGTGAAGGTGACCGGACCCGCCGGGGCGGTCATCTCGCCCGTCACCGGGTCGAATCGGACGAGGCCGTCGAAGCTCAACGGCAGCGCCGGAGGAGGGGTGGCAGGATCGTCGTCGTCGTCGCCGTTGTTGACCGTCAACCGCCACTCGTTGGCGGCTTCCTTGGTGAACGTGTAGGTGACCTGCTGCGCGACACCCATCTGGTCGTACATGCGGACCGGCGTCTGCACGAACGCGCCGACGTCGGCGGCGGAGTCCAGGTTGCCGCCGAGGGTCGAGTCCCGGGTGGATCGCGGGGGCACCGCAGCGCCGTAGGGCACGGTCAGGTCGGCGACTGGCCCGTTCGGGTTGATGACGCCGGCGGCGTCGGCCACCCAGCCCTGCAGGATGCTGCCGTCCGGGGTCACCAGCCGGCCGTTGGCGTCGAAGTCGAACGAGCCGGCCCGGGTGTACAGCTGCTCCCCGCCGGGCCCGGTGGTCACGAAGAAGCCGTCGCCCTCGATCATGAAGTCGGTCGAGCGGCCGGTCGACTGGGCGGCCCCGTTCGTCCAGTTGGTGGTGACGGCGGCGAGCTTGACCCCCAGGCCGATCTGGGCGGGGTTCGTGCCGCCCCGGTCCTCGGCCGGGGCGCCACCGGCGCGCACGACCTGGGACAGCGTGTCCTGGAAGACGGTGGCGCTGCTCTTGAAGCCGACGGTGTTGACGTTGGCGATGTTGTTGCCGGTGACGTCCATCTTGGTCTGGTGCGCACGCAGACCGGAGATGGCGGAGAACATGGAACGGAGCATCGGGGATCTCCTCCGGGTGGGGTCTCGGGGTGGGGGAGTGCGGGTCGGCGCGGGGTCGTGGTGGGGGTCAGCGGGTGCCGACGTCGGTGATCCGGCCGAGCGGCACCGCGACACCGCCCACGGTCGCCACCGCCTCGGCCTCGTCGGTGCCCAGCCGGACGGAGCTGACGACGCCGGTTCGCGCGGCCCCGCTCTCGTCGGTGTAGGTCACCGTCTGGCCGACCATCGCGCCGGCGCTGCTCGAGCGCTGCAGCGCCAGCATCGAGGCGTTCTGCTTCGCCAACTGCTCCAGCTTCTCGACCTGGCTGAAGGTGGCCGTCTGCGCCATGAGCTGGTTCGTGTCGGCGGGGTTGCTCGGGTCCTGGTACTTCATCTGGGCCACGAGGAGCTTGAGGAAGGTGTCCTTCCCCATCTGGTCCCCGCGCTCCACGGAGCTCGTGGCGCTGTAGGTGGCGGTGGTGCCGGCGGCACCACCGACTGCGTCCGGCATGAGGTGACTCCTTCTCTCAGGCGAGCACGTCCACGCCGGACGACGTGGATCGCATGCGGGGCGGGGGCGGTCCCTCTTCCCCGCTATCGGCAGTCCGCTGCCCGGAACGGAACCGTTCGTCGGTCCCGTCGGAGGCCGGCCCCCGACCGCCGGAACCCTGCTGCGCATGCTGCTCGGCGGCGTGCCGGGCCAGCCAGGAGCCACCGGCGTCGGCGTCGACCTCGACCCGCGAGGGGCTGAGCCCGGCGGACTCGAGGTCGCGGCGGAGCTCGGGGAGGGCGTCCAGGAGCGCGGCACGGCCGAGCTCGTGAGCGCCGCGCAGGGTGAGGTCGAGGCCCCCCTGGCCGACGGTCACCTTCACCTCGACCGGGCCGAGGTTCTCGGGGGTGAGCACCAGCGTCATCGTGTGCGAGCCGTCGCCCGCCCCGCTGAGCACCGCCACCTGCCGGGCCACCTGACCGGAGACCGGCAGCGTCGCCCCGGTGCCGGTCGCCGCGCTGGACTCGGTGACCGGGGCGGCAGCAGTCACCTGGCCGGGGGCCGGGACGGAGCCGGTGGTGCCCGGAGCGACCGGGGAGTCGTGGCCGGTTGTCCCGGCACCAGCGTCCGGGAGGGACGCGGCGACGGCTGCCCGGGGCTCCCCGCCCGGTCCGCCGCCGTCCGCCGACGCGGCGCCGTCGGCGGCGGCCCCGGCCGGGCGCAGCGGCGCACCCGGACCCTCGGGCGCCTCGCCCGGCACGCCGGCGACGGCGCCCGTGGCGGTTGTGGTGGCCTCGCCGCCCGGGCCGCCCGAGGCGGACACCACCACGGAGAGCGGCGCGGCCGACTGCGCCGTGGCGGCGCCCGCCGGTGCACCGGACCCGGCCGCCACCGGTGCGGCTGTCGCGTGCACGACCGGGGTGGTCGGTGCCGTGGGGAAAGCCGCCGCCGCGGGCGTGCCCGGGGGAGGAACGGGGCCGGGAACGATCGCGGCGCCGGGCTCGGTCGCGGCGGCCGCGGCCCCTGCCCCGACGCCCGCGGCGAGGGCGGCGCTGCCGGCCGCCACCGTGCCGGTGGTCGGCCCGGCCGCGGTGGAGCCCGCGGTCGAGCCCGTGGCGCTGCCGAGTACCAGGGCCCACAGCGCCGCAGCCACCCCGGCGGCGGTGTCGACGACGGTGACGGCGTCGGCTCCTGCCTCCCCGGTGGCCGCTCCGTCCTCGCCGGGGGTGGCGTCGCCGGAGGACGGCCGTCCCCCCTCGCCGCCAACCGGGCCGGGACCGCCGGACAGCGCGCCGTCCAGGGCCGAGGCGAAGGGTGCTGCGCTGTCGCTGGAGCCGCCCGGCGAGGCGCCGGCCGGAGCGGCCCGGGGAGCCGGGGCAGCGGTGGTCACGGGAGCGGTCATCGGTAGGCCTCCGCCTTGCTCATCACGGACCGGACGTAGTTCTGGGTCTCCGGGTAGGGCGGGATGCCGCCGTACCGGCTCACCGTCCCGGGCCCGGAGTTGTACGCCGCCAGCGCCAGCTCGGTGGAGCCGAACTGCCTGGTCAGGCTGCTGAGGTAGCGGGCCGCACCGTCGATCGCCGAGGCCGGGTCGAGCGCGTCGACCCCCAGGCCGCGGGCGGTGGCCGGCATGAACTGCATGAGGCCCTGCGCGCCGGCGGGGGAGACGGCCGAGGAGTTGAAGCCGGACTCCTGCTGGGCCACCGCGGCGAGCAGCGGGGCGTCGACGCCGTGCCTGCTCGCGGCGCGCGTGAACAGGTCGGCGTACGGCACCCCGGCCAGCGTGCTCGCGGTGGCCGGGGCCACCGTGGTCGCGCCGGCCGGTTCGGGGAGGACCCGGCGGATCACGGTGGGGTTGCCGACCGCCTGCACCTTCACCGTCTCACCGGCCTGCGGCGCGGCGATCATCTGCCCGTTGCCGAGGTAGATGCCCACGTGGTCGATCCCGGCCCGCGACGAGGAGTGGTCGAAGAACACCAGGTCACCCGGGCGCGCGGAGGCGAGCGAGGCGACGGCCTTGCCGGCGGTGGCCTGCTGCGAGGAGGTGCGGGGCAGGTCGATACCGAGGTTGCTGTACACGAGCTGGGTGAAGCCCGAGCAGTCCAGCCCCTTGCTCGGGTCGGTCCCGCCCCACAGGTAAGGGACGCCCAGGTACTTCTGCGCCTCGCTCACCACCGCGCTCTCCGAAGCGGTGCCGCCGGTGTTCGAGTAGCTGCTGACCGTCGAGCTGCCGGTCAGCCCGGCGGCGCTGGCGGCCGAGGCCCAGGCGGCCGACGTCGTGGTGCTGGTGACCGCGGAGATGCGGGCCTGGATCTCGCCGATGCGGGCCTGGATCGCGCTCAGTCCGTCCATGCCTGCTCCTCCTCCCCGGTGCGGGTCGACCGGCCGGCGCGGCCGGTGACCAGGTCATCGGCCGCGCGCTCCTCGGCGACGTCGGCGGCGTGCTGCTGGGCCTGCCGGTGCCGTTCGGCGAGTCGCTCGAGCGCCTTGGTGCGGCGCGCGGCGGCGGTCCACTCGGCCCGGACGGCCTCGGCCTGCTCCGCCTGCGCGGTGGCCAGTGACCGGGCGTCGGCGGCGTCGGTGGCCGCCGTGCGCAGCAGCACCATGGCTGCCACGAACGAGCCGGCAGGCAGGGACGGCGGCAGCACGGCGCCGGCCAGCGCCGTCTCCTGCTCGGTGGCCCGCCGGGCGGCGTCGGCGGCGGCGTTCGCGGCGGCGTTCGCGGCGGCCGCCGCCGCCCGCTCCTCGCTCCGGCGCAGCTCCAGGACGGGCTGCAGCCGGAAGGCGGTGCGCTTCACCCGCCCCTCACGATCCGCTGCAGCCAGGCCCACGCCTCGGCGGCCGACGTCGACTCACCGAGCGGCTGCTGCAGGAAGGCGTCGATCTGCGGCGCCAGTTGGCGGGCGCGGTCGACCAGCGGGTCGCTGCCGTCCTGGTAGGCCCCGATCTCGATCAGCTCCCGGACGTCGCGCAGCGCGCCCATGAGGCGGCGGACCTCGCGGGCGTCGGCCATCTGCGCCGGGGGCACCACCGCGCCGGCGACGCGGGAGATCGACTCGAGCACGTCGATCGCGGGGAAGTGGCCGGTCGTGGCCAGCTTGCGGGTGAGGACGATGTGCCCGTCGAGGATCGAGCGCGCGGTGTCGGCGATGGGCTCGTTGTGGTCGTCGCCCTCGACGAGCACCGTGTAGAGGCCGGTGATCGACCCGGTCACACCGGTGCCGGCCTTCTCCAGCAGCTGCGGCATCATCGCGAAGACGCTCGGCGGGTAGCCCCGGGTGGCCGGCGGTTCGCCGGCCGACAGCCCGACCTCGCGCTGGGCCATGGCGGTGCGGGTGATCGAGTCCATCAGCAGCAGGACGTCGCGGCCCTCGTCGCGGAACGCCTCGGCGATGCGGGTGGCGACGAACGCGGCCTTGAGCCGGACCAGCGGCGGCTCGTCGGAGGTGGCGACGACGACGACGGTGCGGGCCAGCCCCTCCGGGCCCAGGTTCTCCTCGATGAACTCGCGCACCTCGCGGCCCCGCTCGCCGATCAGCCCGATGACTCGGACGTCGGCGTCGGTGCCGCGGGTGATCTGGGCGAGCAGGCTGGACTTGCCGACGCCGGAGCCGGCGAAGATGCCCAGACGCTGGCCCTTGCCGCAGGGGACCAGCGTGTCCAGGGCACGCACGCCGAAGCTGAGCGGCTGCTCCACGCGGGCGCGCGAGAGGGCGTGCGGCGTCACGGTCTCCAGGTCCACCCAGGACACACGGCCGTCGAGGGACGGTCCGCCGTCCACCGGCCGGCCGAGCCCGTCGAGGACGCGGCCGAGCAGCTGCTCACCCACCGGCACCTGCAGCGGCCGCCCCGTGGCGCGCACCGGGGCGCCGGCGTGCACGCCGGACAGCCCGCCCAGCGGCATGCAGGTGAGCCGGTCGCGGCCGACGGCGACGACTTCGGCGAGGAGCCGGCGTGCGGTGGGGTCGACCTCGACGAGGTCGCCCACGGCCGCGGTGACGCCGTCGACGCTGAGGGTCAGCCCCATCGCACCGGTCACGACGCCGGTCACCTGCGGGCGGGCGGCCGCGCGGGCGCGCTCGACGACGCCGGGCGGGACGGTCATGCGCCCAGCACCTCCTGCACGCGCTGCAGCGCCGTACCCAGCTGGGCGTCGATCCGCCGGGGGCCGGACTCGGCGACGGCGCCGGCCCGCTCCACCGACGGGTCGGCGACCACCCGCACCGTGTCGGGCAGCTCGGCGAGCGCCTCGGCGGGCACCTCGGCGACGTCGTCCGGGTGCAGCCGCACGATCGTCGGGGCGTCGGCGGGGCAGAAGGTGAGGGCGCGGCGGACCGCGTCCATCACCGGGTCGGCGGCCAGCGCGAGCTCCCGGCCGAGGAGGTCCTCGACGAGGGCGAGCACGGTGCCCACGATCGAGTCGCGGATGTCGTCGGCCACCGGGCGGGCGGCCTCCTCCACCTCCCGCGCGGCGGCGCCGAGCGCGGCGGTCGCGGAGACCAGCCGACGCTCCCACCGGGCCTGGACCTCGGCCAGTCGCTCCTGGGCGTCGCGCTCGACCTCGGCCACGACTGACTCCGCGGCCAGCAGGCCCTCGGCGTGGCCGGCGGCGAAGCCCTCGGTGCGGGCCTGGGCCCGCAGCCGTGCCAGCTCCTCGGCGTACACGTCACCGAGCCGGAAGGACGGCTTGCTGCCGGCGACCGGCTGGTCCTCGGCGCGGCGCACGCTCGTCCGCCGTTCGACCGGGGAGGGCTGGGCGGGGACGGCGGGGGAGGAGGGCGCCGGGGTGGCCACGGCCGGCCAGGCCGGCACCGGGATGCTGGCGGTCCGGGCGGCCGGGACGACCGCGACCCGCGGGTCCGCGGGGGCGCCGCGCTCGGCCATGATCTCCCGGTAGGGGCGGGCCAGCGCCGCGGAGCCGCCGCGCAGGACCGCGCCCTCCCGGGGTGGCCGGTGACCGGTATCAGGAGACGAACTCATCGTCCCCGCCGCGGTTGATGGTCAGCACACCCTGCTCCTCGAGCGTGCGGATGACCGCGACGACCTTGGCCTGGGCCTCCTCGACCGTGCGGGTGCGCACCGGGCCGAGCAGCTCGATCTCCTCGCTGAGGTTCTCGGCCGCGCGCTCGGAGAGGTTCCGCTTGATCTTGTCCTGCACGTCGGGCCGCACACCCTTGAGCGCGGTGGCCAGGTCGTTGGCCTCCACCTCGCGCAGCACCAGCTGCAGGGAGCGGTCGTCGATGGTGACGATGTCCTCGAAGACGAACATCTGCGAACGGACCTGGTCGGCCAGCTCCGGATCGGTGTTGTCGAGCCACTCGAGGATGGAACGCTCGGTCGGCCGCGGGGAGCGGTTGATGATCTCGACGAGGGTCTCGACACCGCCGACGGTGGTCATGTCCTGGTGCGCCAGGATCGACCCCATCCGGCGGCCGAGCTCCTCCTCGACCAGCCGCACCATCTCCGGCGAGGTGCGGTCCATCATGGCGATGCGGTGGGCGACCTCGGCCTGCTGCTCGGGTGCGAACCCGGAGAGCACCTCGGCCGACTGCGCGGCCGTGAGGTGGGCGAGGACCAGGGCGATGATCTGCGCGTGCTCGTCCTTGAGGAAGGTGACCAGCTGCCGCACGTCGGCGTTGCGCAGGGAGGCGAACGGCACCTCGGTGTAGACGACGTTGAGCCGCGACAGGATGCCCTCTGCCTTGTCCTGTCCGAGCCCTGCCGCGAGGATCTCGCGGGCGAACTCGACACCGCCGCGGCCGACGAACTGCTGCGCGGTCATCAGGTGGTGGAACTCGCGCATGACGCCGTCGACGTCCTCGAGCTCCACCGAGCCCAGCTTCATCAGCTCGCGGGTGAGCGCCTCGACCTCCCGGGGCCGCAGCTGGGCGAGCAGGACGCCAGCCTCCTCCTTGCTCATCTGGGCGAGGAACACCGCGGCCTTGCGCAGGCCGGGCAGCTCCGGGCGCGGCGGTACGGCGACGGCCGCGCCGGGCACCGTGGGGATGCTCGCGAGGGTCATGACTTGCCCTCGCCCAGCCAGCCGCGCAGCATCGCCGCGACCTCGTCGGGACGTTCGCTGACCATGGTCGAGATCTCCCCTCGGACCTTCGCCCGTTCGGCGGCCTCCAGCTCCAGCGCGGCGTTGTCCGGCTCGACCACCTGCCGGGTGCTGGCCACGCGCAGGCGGTCCAGCTCGGCGAGCACGTCGTCGTCGAGCTCGAGCGCCTCGTAGTCCTCGTCGTCCTCGTCGTCCTCGCGGCGGCGCGAGCGCAGCCAGACGATGAGGACGACCAGCGCGATGCCCGCGGCGATGCCACCGGTGCGGATCATCGACCACATCTGCTCGGCGGCCTCGGCCTCGCGTGCGGCCTCCATCGCCGCGGCGGCGTTTTCGGCGGCGGTGGCGTCGAAGGGCAGCGCGGCGACCGTGATGTCGTCGCCGCGCGCCTCGTCCAGGCCGACGGCGGTGACCATCAGGTCGGTCATCTGCTGCTGGTTCAGGTTGCCGGCGACCGCTTCGTCCATGACGACGGAGACGGTGAGCCGATTCAGGGTCCCGGGGGCGTCGTCGACGACCTCGACGGTCTTCCCGACGGCGTTGTTGGCCGTCGTCGACTCCTTGTTGTACGTGGACTCGCCGCCGGCGTTCTCCGCGGCGTCGGGCATGTTCTCCGGGCCCAGGATGCCGCCCACCGGGGTGCCGGCGCCGACGTACTCCTCGATGGTCGTCTGCTCGGAGAGGGGTGGCGTGCCCTCCTCGAACTGGTAGGTCTCGGTGGTGGTGTTGCGCTGGGCCAGGTCGACGTCGGCGCGGACCGACACGACCGCCTTGCCGGGACCGACCACCTGGTCGAGGATCTTCTGGGCGTTCGCGGCCAGCCGGTTCTCGTAGTCCTGCTCCACCTGGGAGCGGGCGTCGCCGGCGGCCGCGGTGACGCCCGTGCCGGCGGCCGAGAGCACCTGGCCGGTCGAGTCGGCCACCGTGACCTGGTCGGGCTCCATGTCCTGGATGCTCGAGGAGACCAGGTTGGTGACCGCCTGGATCTGCTCGCCCGTGAGTGCGGTACCCGGGGCCAGGTCGAGCAGCACCGACGCCGTCGGCACGGCCTTGTCGGCGACGAACACCTCGTCCTTGGGCAGGGCGACGTGCACGACGGCGGAGTTGACGCCTGCCAGCGCCTTCAGCGTGTTGGCCAGCTCGCCCTCCAGGGCGCGCTGGTAGGTCACCTGCTGCTGGAACTCGCTGGTGGTGATGCCCTGCTCGTCCAGCAGCGCGTAGCCCGTGCCCTGGCCGGCGGGCAGACCCTTGCCGCTCATGGCCAGGCGGAGGTCGTAGACCTTGTCCTTGGCGACCATGATCGTGCCGTTGCCGTCGGCCAGGTCGTACTCGACGCCCTGGGCGTTCAGCTCCTCGACGATCGCCGAGGCGTCGGTGGCGGCGAGGTTCGAGAACAGCGGGGCCTGTGTCGGCGTGGTGATCCAGCTGTAGAAGAAGAACCCGCCGAGGGTCAGCCCGGCGAGCAGCAGGCCGATGACGACCTTCTGCCCGGCGCTGACCGTCTCGAACGTGGAGCGGGCACGCTCCAGCGTCCCGGCGAGTGCCGACTTCATCAGATCTGCATCCTCATGATCTCGTTGAAGGCCGCGACGGCCTGGTTCTTGATCGCCACGACCATCTCGGTGGCCACGCCGGACTCAGCGCTGGCGATCATGTAGTCGTGGACGTCCTTCAGGTCGCCCGTGGCGGCCTGCACCCCCAGTTCGGCGGTCACCGACTGGGTGGCCTGGAGCTTGTCGAAGGTGGAGGCGAGGACGGCGGCGAAGCCGTCTGCGCCCTCGGTGGTGGGAACGCCGCGGGTGCTGCCGGCGACACCGCTGGCCGCACCGACGCCGACCGGGGTGATGCCGCCGAGCGGGATCGTCATCAGCGCTTCCCGAGCTGCAGGGCCGCCTGGTAGGCGTTCGTCGCCCGCTCGACGACGGCGAGGTTCGCCTGGTAGCCGCGCTGCGCCATCATCATGTGCGTCATCTGGTCACCCAGGTCGATGTCCGGGTACTTGACGTAGCCCTCGGCGTCGGCCAGCGGGTGATCGGGTTCGTAGACCATGCGGCCCTCGGGGTCGCCGAACTCCGCGCGGGCCACCCGCACGCCGCCCTCGCCGGTTCCGTAGTCCACGGCCTCCGCGACCACGAGCCGCGCCTGGAAGGCGTCCTCGTCGGTGCGCCGCACCGTGTTGATGTTCGCGATGTTGTCGGCGGCGGCATCGAGCCACTTCCGGTGCGTCATCAGCCCGGACTGCGAGATGCTCAGGGCCTGGAACATGCTCATGATCAGGACGTCCTCAGTGCCGTGCGGATCGAGTTGTACTTGCCGTCGAGCGCGGTGAGCGCCAGCTGGTAGCGCAGTCCCGTCTCGGTGGCGATGACCGTCTCCGCGTCGAGGTTGACGTTGTTGCCGTTGGTGTTCGTCGGCTCCAGGGAGCGCGCTGTGGTGCCGCCGGAGATCTCCGGGGTGGTCCCGTCGCGCACGGCCTGGCGCAGCGACGTCTCGAAGTCGGTCCGCCCGGCCAGGAAGCCGGGGGTGTTGACGTTCGCGATGTTGTCGGCGGTGACGCGCTGCCGCTGCGCGAGCCCGGCGAGCGCAGCCTTGAGGACCGGTGTGCCGACGTCGCCGATCATCGGGCGGCTCGCCGGCGGGTGGAGCAGGACACGATCGACCTCCGGGTACGCGGAAGACACTCGCGAACGAGTGCTGGGCCGCCGATCCATGGCGAAGGTGGTGCTCTCCGTGCACGTGCTCCATCGGCAGCCGGCCGGTGCCGCCTGACCGCTGTTCCGCCACACGAGGGACGGCAGGGACCGGATGGGTGAACCGTGGCGGATGTGACCAGCGGTGACCCGGCCGTGTCCCGAGCCGACCGGGACGGGGGGGAGTTGGCACCTTCCGCACGGTCGCCGCGCCTGCAGGGCGGATGCACGGCAGACAAGACGAACGCCCCGCCGCCGGGAGCCGGCGACGGGGCGGACGTGTGGAGAGCGGGTCAGCGAGCGAGCGGTGGCGGGCGGCTCGATTCCGGAAAGCTCGGAAGGCCACGTCGGTGACGCGGCGTGCCGGGCAGTGGTGCGGTCGGGGCGGGCGGCCTCAGAGTCCGCGGTCGATGAACGAGGGCACGGGCCGCTCGGCGCCGTAGGACATGCGCGCGGCGACGTCGCGCTGCTTCTGGGACTGGGTGATCCGCTCGACGAGCGCCTCGGCGACCGCCAGCTGGTGCTGCAGCAGCCGCGCGGCCCGCTCGCGCAGGTCGGCCGGGAGGGGGCCCAGCCCGGACGGCGGCACCCAGTCGGTGCTGCGCCGTCCCCACGCGGCGATCTCCTCGGCCCGGCCCCGGGCGAGGCTCTCCTGGGCGTCGAGGACGTCGCCCTCGAGCTGGTCGAGGGCCTCCTTCCAGTCGGCAGGCGGCTGCCGGTCGCCGGACGTCGAGCTGCCGGAGGCGTTCGGCCGGGCGGCGGGCTGGTATGGGCTGGTGCCGAAGCCGGCCGCGGCCGCACCGCTGACCGGGCCAACGGTCATGACGCGACGCCCGCCAAGGAGGCGGCTGCCTGCCGCCACGCGTCGCGCAGCGGCTCGACGACCGCTCGGCAGGAGGCGATGCGGTTGGCGTCGAGCTTGAGGTTGGCCTGCACGAGCTCGCCCATCAGCCAGTTGTAGAGGGCAGCCAGGCGCGGACCGCCCTCCCACAGGTCGACCTGCAGGCTCGACAGCAGCTCGAGGACGATCGCCTGGGCGTGCTGGAGCTCCTCGTTGACCCGTGCGCGGTCGCCCTCGGCGACGGCCACCTGCGCCCGCTCGAGGTCGAGGGCCAGCCGGTCGTACAGCATCACCAGCACCTGCTGCGGCGAGGCGGTGGCGACGGCGTCGCCGAGGTAGCGGGCGCGGAGGGATGCGGCACTCATCGGGAGATCTCCTGGAGCGTGGGGACGGCGTTGCGGACGTCGGGCCGGGTCAGGACGAGGGGAGGGAGTTGAGTTGGCCGGCCAGCCAGTTGGACTGGTTCTGGAGCGAGCTCAGCGCGGTCTCCATCGCGGTGAACTGCCGGGTGAGGGCGGCCTTGCGCTTGGCCAACCGCACGTCCCACGCGGCGATGCGGTCTTGGATGTCGCGGGCCATGGAGTCCTGGCCCTTGGCCAGGGAGGTCAGCGTTCCCGTCGTGGCGTCCGAGGCGGTCTTAGCCACGCCGCGCAGCCGCTCGGCGATGCCCGGGACCGCTGCGACCGTGTTGCCGTTGGCGTCAGTGGTCTCGGGGGTTCCCACCATCAGCTTCTGGGCCAGCGCAGGGTCGTCCTTGAGTGCCGCGGTGAGCGTCTCCTTGGTGAACGTGAGCTTCCCGTCCCGGGTCAGCTCGAAGCCGATGCGCGCGGGGGAGTCCGCACCGACGGCCTGGGAGAGCGCCGACAGGATCTGACCGCTGATCTGGGTGACGGCGTACTCGCCACGCAGTGCGGCAGCGCTCCCGGGTGTGTTGTTCGTCTGCTTCTTGACCGTGTCCAGCGCCGAGTTCACCGCGTCGACGAGAGCGGAGACCTTGCCGGTGATGGCGTCGGGGTCCGACACCACGGCGACGGTGACCGGCTCGGGCTCCTTCTTGCTCACTGTGATGGTCGCGCCGGCGAGGACGCCCTCGAACGCGTTCGTGGGGGAGGAGACGACGTACGCGTCCTCGGTGCTGCCGACCGTGAGCTCGGCGTTCGTCCCGACGCTGGTCGTCTTGAAGGCCTCCCCGCCGGTGAGGCCGAAGGCGGCGTCCTTGCCGGAGCTGGCGGCGGAGACCTGGAGAGCGAACTGCCCGGTCCCGGTCTGGACCACCGAAGCGGTGATACCGAGGTCGCTGCCGTTGATCTTCTGCGCGACCTGAGTGAGCGACTCGGTACCGTCGAGGGCGATCGTGCCCTTCGTGGTGGTCCCGTCGGCGCTGGTGACGGTGATGTCGCCGAGGTCCGCCGCCGTTGTCGTCGATCCCCAGCGGGTCGTGCTCACCGTGGAGTGCGTCGCCGCCACCGACGTGACGGTGAAGGTCAGCGAACCTGCGATGGCGTTCGTCCCGGCCGCGACCGTGACGCTTCCGGTGGAGCTGGTGCCCTTGGCGCTGGTCCACGTCTCGGGCTTGAGGGCGGTCTCCGCCGCCGTCGTGATGGCCTGCAGGGCCGTGTTGACGGTGCGGTACGCCCCGGCGGTGGTCTGTGCGGCGGACAGCTTGCTTCTGAGCGCGGTCTGTGGAGCGGCCTCGACCTGCATGAGCTGGGAGACCAGCGCTCCGGTGTCCATCCCGGAGACCAGGCCGGTGCTGATGCTCATCGTCATGTCACTGACTCCTGGACTGGTCGGGACGGGGGGGCGAGGGTGGTGAGGGAGGAGACCTGGCGGTCTCCTCCCTCACCGGGGTGCTGCTGAGGTGTCGTGCCTCAGCTGCTCAGTGCTGGGATCAGCGGAGCAGCGAGAGGACGCCCTGCGAGGCCTGGTTGGCCTGGGCGAGCATCGCGGTGCCGGCCTGGGACAGGATCTGGGAGCGGGTGAACCCGACCATCTCCTGGGCCATGTCGGCGTCCCGCACGCGGCTCTCGGACGCGGAGAGGTTCTCCACCGCGACGTTGAGCGAGTTGATGGTGCTCTCCAGGCGGTTCTGCGAGGCACCGAGGGTGGCGCGGGCGCCCGAGACCTTCTCGATCTGGGCATCGATGCTGGTCAGGTCGGCGGACGAGCTGGTGTAGGCCGTTGAGCCGTCGAGCTTCGCGCCGATGTCCTTGACCGCCTTGGCGACCGTCAGGACGTTGGTCATGGAGACAGAAACCGTCTCCCCACCGTTGGCACCGGTCTGGAACGTCAGCGACAGCGCCGGGTCGGTGTTGGCCGTGGGGTCGGTGGGGTCGATCGCCACGGTGCCGTCGCCCTGGAGGAGCTTGGTGCCGTTGAAGTCGGTGCGGGTGGCGATGTCGGCCAGCGCACCGGCGAGCTCGGTGATCTCGTCGCCGATGTAGCCGCCGGCGGTCGTGGTGACCACGCCGGTGTTGGAGGCCTGGACGGTGAGGTCGCGGACGCGCTGCAGGATGCTGTGCACCTCGGTGAGGGCACCTTCAGCGGTCTGGACGACGGAGACGCCGTCCTGGGC
>NZ_JBJHAJ010000021.1:0-74551 GCF_054051015.1 Blastococcus sp. SYSU DS0616 | reverse complement strand
CCCCCCCCCCCCCCCCCCCCCCCCCCCCCCCCCCCCCCCCCCCCCCCCCCCCCCCCCCCCCCCCCCCCCCCCCCCCCCCCCCCCCCCCCCCCCCCACGGCGGCCGGGTAGGCGGGGTCGTCGGTGGCGTCCAGCAGGGCGGCGCACAGCGACCCGGTGCCGGACAGCAGGACGACGACCCGTGCCCGGGCAGGAGGCTCGTCGGCGGGCACGGCGTCGACCCTATAAGGACCCCGTCGTCCTCACGCCTCGCAGGCTCGGCGCGAGCCTCTCGACGGGGCCGCTTCAGCCCAGCGCCCGCCAGCGGGTCACCGCGCCGGCGAGCGCCGCGGCGATCCCGGCCTGCGCGGCCATCGCGATGCCGGTGGCCACGGGCGGGGCGCCGACCACCGCGAGAGCGCCGTCACCCAGGGCACCGCCCGCGGCCCAGGCGAGCACCCCGGTGAGCAGCCCGAGCAGGGAGCCGGCCAGCAGCCCGGCGAGTCCGGCGACCACCGAGCCACCGTCCCGGTCGGTGAACCAGCGGCCCAGGGTGCTGCCGGCCACCAGGCCCGCGACGGCGGGGATCGCCTGGGACACGAAGGCGACCAGCGGGACCGCCTGCGTGTCGGGCAGCGCCGCGAGCAACGGGAGGGCGGGCACGCTGCCCAGCGTGACGCCGTGCACCGACACGAGCGTGCCGGTGCCCACGGAGAAGCCGGGGCCGGCCGCCAGCCCGAGGACGGCGATCCCCGCGTTCGGCAGGTAGAGCGCGCTCAGCCCCAGCAGCCCGACGGCGCCCGCACCCGCCCCGCCGAGCGCGCGCGACAGAGCCGCGTAGCCGCCCGCGTCGCTGGCCAGCGCCACGGCGACGACCACGAGGGACAGGGCGAGCGCGGTGAGCAGCCCGGCGAGCACTCCGCGGAGGACCGGGCGGACGACACCCGGCAACCGGTCCAGCCCGGCGTCGAGCAGCCCGGACTCCCGCCCCGCGCCCCACCCGACGGCGACCAGGGTCAGGCCGGCGGGGACCGCCAGCGTGCGCGGCCAGCCGATGCCCGCCGTCGCGTCGTCCACGACCATCGCCAGCAGCCAGGTGACCGCGAGGTGCACGAGCACGACCAGGGACGCCGCGCCGGCCACCGTCGGCGCCGACGCGTCGTCGTCCAGGACCCGGACGGCCACCCGCCCGGCCCACCAGAGGCCCCGGGCCGCCAGCAGGGTCAGCAGCAAGGGCGCCAGCGCCAGCGCGCCGGAGGCCGGCCGGAGCTCGGCGCCGTGCGCGAGCAGCCACAGCCGGGTGGCGAGGGACGCCGATCCGCCCGCCGACATGCCACCGGCCGGGTCCAGCGCCTGCACGACCACCAGCGCCAGCCAGAGGCCGGTCACCCCCGCGACCGTGACGGCGGCCGCGGCGAGGGCCGCCAGGAAGGCCGGCGGCGCGGGTCGCGTGGTCGACCCGTCGTCCCGCCGGAAGGGCAGGCGTGCGAGCAGGGCGACCACCCCTCCACTCTCGCAAGCCAGCGCGGCGGATGTCCGCCGCACGCGCCGGAGCCGGCCGTCCCGGAAGGGGCGCGCCGGAACGCCGATCAGGTGTCCGTGCCGGGGCGCTCGCTCTGCGTAGTGCCCGGGGGCTCGCCGGAGGCGGTCGACCCCCCGGGCCCGCCGGCGGGTCCCGGGGCCGGACCCTGCTCCGCGCCGGGATGCGGCGGCCACGGGGGCGGGGCCTGCTGCCCCGGGTAGGGATACGGCCCCGGCCCGTACGGCGCGTAGGGGTACGGCTGCCCGACCCCCGGGCCGGCCCACTGCCCGCCGGGGTGCGAGGTGGCCGGCCGCGCCGGTCGTTCGCGCAGCTCCCTCCGCAGCGCCACCACCGCGAGCGCGGTGACGGCGGCCGCGGTCAGGAAGCCCAGCAGCGCCCAGAACGAGAAGGCGTACCGCAGGGTGTCCAACCACGAGAACAGGGTGAGGACCAGGCCGAGGCCGGCCAGGCCGGCGGTCACCGCGGAGCGCGGGAAGCTCAGCGTCGTCCGGACGAAGGCCGGCAGGACCGCCCACGTCGTCGCCAGCAGCAGGAGCACGAAGGCGGCGCGGACCATGCCGTCCTCCAGCCCGCTGAACGTCACGCCGAAGGTCGCGTCGCCGAACCGCCACCAGGGCAGGAAGGCGACGAGCAGGTACAGCAGCGTCCCGCCCGCGACGGCGTAGTCGGTCCAGGCCAGCCGCTTGGGGTCGAAGGAGAACTCGGCGCCGCCCGGTCGCCGGCCGCCCGGGTACCCGGGACCGGCGAACGGGGGTCCGTAGCCGGGAGCCCCGTGGACCGGCTGGCCGTAGGGCTGCTGGGGCGCACCGTACGGCGGCTGGCCGTACGGGGGCTGCCCGTACGTGGGCTGCCCGTACTGCTGGCCGTAGGCCGGCTGCCCGTAGGGGGGTTGCCCGTACTGCTGCTGGCCGTACGGGGGCTGCCCGTAGGGGGGCTGCCCGTACTGCTGGCCGTAGGCGGGCTGCCCGTACGGGGGCTGCCCGTACTGCTGCTGGCCGTATTGCTGCTGCCCGTACGGGAACTGGCCGTAGGCGGGCTGTTCGTGGGCCTGTCCACCCTGCGGCTGCTGGTACGGCCCCGGGTCCCCTCCCTGCGCCCCGGCCTCCGCGGTCCGCGGAGCCTCCTCACCCAGCCCCTCGGGTGACTGGCCACCCGCAGGAGGTCGGCCGCCTTCGGGCGGCTGCGGGGGCTGGCTCGCGGTCACTGGATCTCCTCCGGACGGATCAGGTGCTCATCGATCGTGGCGGTCGGGACGCGGCCCGCGCAACGACATGCTGCCACCCACCCGGCGCCCTCCGGACGCACCACTGCCCGGTGACCAGAGCGGTCACCGGGCAGCGTGGCGGCGTGGGAGGTCAGGAGCCGACGATCTCCCGCATGAGCTGCGCCGTCTCCGACGGCGTCTTGCCCACGCGCACACCGGCGGCCTCGAGGGCCTCCTTCTTGGCCTGGGCGGTACCGGCCGAGCCGGACACGATGGCGCCGGCGTGGCCCATGGTCTTCCCCTCGGGCGCGGTGAAGCCGGCGACGTACCCGACGACCGGCTTGGTGACGTTGGCCTTGACGAAGTCAGCGGCCCGCTCCTCGGCGTCGCCGCCGATCTCGCCGATCATCACGATCGCCTCGGTCTCCGGGTCGTCCTGGAAGGCCTGGAGGGCGTCGATGTGCGTGGTTCCGATGACCGGGTCGCCACCGATGCCGATCGCGGTGGAGAAACCGATGTCACGCAGCTCGTACATCATCTGGTAGGTGAGCGTGCCCGACTTCGACACCAGGCCGATCTTGCCCTGCTTGGTGATGTTGGCCGGGATGATGCCGGCGTTGCTGCGCCCGGGGCTGATCAGCCCGGGGCAGTTCGGGCCGATGATGCGCGTCGAGCCGCCCTGGGCGTGCGCCCAGAAGTAGGTCGAGTCGTGCACCGGGATTCCCTCGGTGATGACCACGGCGAGCCCGATCTGGGCGTCCACGGCCTCGATGACGGCGCCCTTGGCGAACGGCGGCGGCACGAAGATGACGCTGACGTCGGCGCCGGTCTCCTTCATGGCGTCGGCGACCGAGCCGAACACCGGCACGCTGCTGCCGTCGAAGTCGACGTTGGTACCGGCCTTGCGGGGGTTCACGCCCCCGACGATCGCGGTGCCGGAGGCGAGCATGCGCGAGGTGTGCTTCATGCCCTCGGAGCCGGTCATGCCCTGGACGATGACCTTGCTGTTCTCGTTGAGGAAGATCGACATCTCTACAGGTCCTGTTCGCTAGGGCTTCAGGCGGCGGCGAGCTCGGCGGCCCGGCGCGCGGCGCCGTCCATCGTGTCGACCACGGTCACGAGCGGGTGGTTGGCCTCGGCGAGGATCCGCCGACCCTCTTCCACGTTGTTGCCGTCGAGGCGGACCACCAGCGGCTTGGTGGCCTGGTCGCCCAGCTGCTGCAGGGCGGCGACGATGCCGTTGGCGACGGCGTCGCAGGCGGTGATCCCGCCGAAGACGTTGACGAAGACGCTCTTCACGGCGGGGTCGGAGAGGATGATCCCCAGGCCGTTGGCCATGACCTCGGCCGAGGCGCCACCGCCGATGTCCAGGAAGTTGGCCGGCTTGACCCCGCCGAACTCCTCTCCGGCGTAGGCGACGACGTCCAGGGTGCTCATGACCAGGCCGGCACCGTTGCCGATGATCCCGACCTCGCCCTCGAGCTTGACGTAGTTGAGGTCCTTCTCCTTCGCCGCGGCCTCGAGCGGGTCGGCGGCGGCGGCGTCCTCGAGCGCGGCGTGCTCGGCGTGCCGGAAGCCGGCGTTCTCGTCGAGGGTGACCTTCGCGTCCAGGGCGAGGACGGTGCCGTCGGGCGCCTTGGCGAGCGGGTTGACCTCGACCAGCGTGGCGTCCTCCTTGGCGAAGGTGTCCCACAGCTGGACGGCGATGGCGATCACCTGGTCGCGCACCTCGGCGGGGAAGCCGGCGGCGTCGACGATCTCGGCGGCCTTCTGGCTGTCGACGCCGACCGTGGCGTCGATCGGGATGCGGGCCAGCGCTTCGGGACGCTCGACGGCCAGCTGCTCGATCTCCACGCCGCCCTCCTTCGAGGCCATGGCCAGGAAGGTGCGGTTGGAGCGGTCGAGCAGGTAGGAGAAGTAGTACTCCTCGGCGATGTCGCTGGCCTGGGCCACCATCACGCGGTGCGTGATGTGGCCCTTGATGTCCAGCCCCAGGATGTCCTGGGCGCGCGCCTTGGCGTCCTCGGGGTTGTCGGCGAGCTTGACGCCACCGGCCTTGCCGCGGCCGCCGGTCTTCACCTGCGCCTTGACGACGACGGTCTGCCCGATCTCGCGGGCGATCGCCTCCGCCTGCTCGGGGGTCTCGGCGACGCCGCCGGGGAGCACGGGGACGCCGTGCGAGGCCAACAGGTCACGGGCCTGGTACTCGAAGAGATCCACGGAAAGGCACCGTAGACCGCTGGCCACCGGAACGCTGCCCCGGGCGGCCCGGACGGGGTCGGACGTGGTCTGCATCACAACGCTGCTCGCGCGTTCGCGCTGGTCACAGCGCCGAAGGCCCCTCAGGCGCCTGCGGGCTCTCCCACGTGGCTGCGCACCCACTCCACGATCTCGGTCGTCGTGGCCCCGGGCGTGAAGATGCCGGTGACGCCGAGCCGCTGGAGCTCGGGCACGTCCTCCTCCGGGATGATGCCGCCACCGAAGACGACCACGTCGTCGACACCGCGTTCCCGGAGCAGCTCCGCGAGCCGGGCGAAGAGCGTCATGTGCGCGCCGGAGAGGACGGACAGGCCCACGGCGTCGGCGTCCTCCTGCACGACCGTCTCGACGATCTGCTCGGGCGTCTGGTGCAGGCCGGTGTAGACGACCTCCATCCCGGCGTCGCGCAGTGCCCGCGCGACGACCTTGGCCCCGCGGTCGTGCCCGTCGAGCCCTGGTTTTGCGATGACCACCCGGATGCGTTCGTCCACCACGGCAGGCAGCTTAGGAGCTCTCGCGCCGGCGCAGTGGCGCGGGTCACGTCCCGGTGCGCCGCACCCGCCAGGCGCCCGCCGTCAGGCCGAGCAGACCCAGCCCCGCGACGAGCAGCCCGATGCCGGGAACGGTCCAGACCAGTTCGTCGGACGAGACGGCGTCCCGCAGGCCCTCCAGCCCCGCACCGAGCACGGTGACGGCGACGGCGAGCAGCCCCCCGACCGCTCCCAGCCGGGGCCGCAGCGACGGTGCGACGACCGCGCAGAGCAGCAGCGCACCGGCCAGCAGCAGCCCACCGAGCAGCGCGAGCCCCGGCCGCTCGAGCAGCGCCTGCGGCCCCTCCTGCGTCACGACGACCCGCATGCCGGTCACGGGGTCGATGCGCAGCTCCTGGGGCACATCGGCCGGCGGCAGCGCCAGGCAGAGGACGGCCACCACCCCCAGCAGCACCGCGGCCCCCGCCAGCACGGAGCGGATCGGCTCCAGCGGTCCGCGGTCCTCCATCACGGTCCGGCCCCAGGCCGCCACGGCGACGGCGCCGGCCAGCACGGTCAGGACGAGCGCGACGATGCCCAGCACCCAGCCGGCGCCGATCTGGACGCCGCTGGTCAGCACCCGCTCGCCCGCCAGCACCTCCACGCCGGGTCGGGCCGTCGAACTGCTCCCCCGGTAGAGCTCGATGAGCAGCTCCCCCACCGACAGCGCACCGGCCACGGCGGCGTAGGCCAGCCCGAACTTCGGAACGGCGCGGCGGAGCAGCGTGACCCCCACCGCAAGGTGGACGGCGGGCACGAGGAGGGTCGCGAGCGCACCGCCGAACCCCCGCACCTGGCGCAGCTCCTCTCCACCGACGACGAGGTAGGTCGGCACGGCGGCGAGCACGCCGGCCAGGCCGGCGAGCACGAGCAGCAGTCCGCAGAGCCGCACCGAGGGCGGCACGGTACCGACGACCACCCGGTCCCCGTCGGCCGCCGGCGGCGTGGCCGCCGACGCCCCTGCGGGCCCTCTGCGGGCGGCGCCCCTGGTCCGGCCTGCCCGGGCGCGATCGTCGCGGGTGGACACGTCTCCCCCTCTGCTGCATGTCACGAACCGGACTCGATCGACGGCTCGTCGGTGACTTTCATGTGACGACCGACACACCCCCGCATTACCGTGCGGTGAACGGAGCACACACACCCGAGCACCGCCGGTCGGCGGGACGGGCACGAGCCGTGCTCCGCCGGAGGCTCCAACGGGAGGGCAGCCATGCGCCCATCGAGCGAGCTGGGCCCTGGTCCAGAGTGGCACACCGCGGACGACGCCGACGCCACGCCACGAGGACTGCGCGCGCTCTGCTCGCCCGCCGGGATCGTCGGCGGCCTCACCGAGCTGGCCTGGGTCGGTGCCCATGCCCTGCTGTACCCGCTGGGCACCCGGATGGAGCAGTTCCGCCCCGACCCGTGCCGGCGGACCGATGCCCAGCCCCCCGCCGCGCGGGCCCTGTTCGCCACCGATCCGCTGGCGGCCCGCACCCCGGTGCTGCTCGTGCACGGGCTGATCGACAACCGCTCGGTCTTCGCCGTCATGCGGCGGAGCCTGCGCCGGCGCGGGTTCGCCGCCGTCTGCTCGTGGAACTACAGCCCTTTCCTCACCGACGTCACGCGCGGTGCCGCCGACCTGGGCGAGCACATCGAGCGGATCTGCGAGCAGACCGGCTACGACCGGGTGCACGTCGTCGGGCACAGCCTCGGTGGGCTGATCGCCCGGTACCACGTCCAGCGGCAGGGTGGCGACCGCCGGGTCGACACGCTCGTGACCCTGGGCACGCCGCACCGGGGCTCGATCCTGGCCCACGTGCTGCCCACGCCGCTGGTGCGCCAACTGCGTCCCGGCTCGCCGCTGCTGCAGGAACTGGACCACCCTGCGCCGGCCTGCCGGACCCGCGTCACGGCCGTGTACAGCGACCTGGACCAGGTGGTGCTGCCCACGCACTCGGGGCGCTGCGACCACCCCGACCTCGGCGCCCGCAACGTGCTGTTCCGGGGCGTCGGGCACATGTCGCTGCCCATCCACCGCGGCGTCCTGGACGAGGTGGCCGCCACCCTCGCCGGCGTCGCCGAGCCCACTGCGCACGGCGCACCGGTGGCCGCGGTCGCCTGAGCCGACCGGCCCCGGGGAGGCGCGCCGAGTCGACCCGTCGACGAGACGACGTGCACACATCGCGACACGCAACGTTCGGTGCTTGGTCGCCCACTCACGGATCGTTACGGTCCGATCACGGCGCCGGCACGGCCGGCGGACGCCACTGACGGTGTCCTCGCCGTCGTCGCTCCCCCGACGAACGCTCAGCGAGCGCTCGCCGGCCAGGCAGTCCGGGAAGGTTCGCCGTGTCTCGCAGCAGTGCACAGGTGCTGGAGGGACCACGCGCCGACGTCGCCGTGGTGCCCCGGCCGCGCGCCGCCGTCGAGGGCCCCGTGCGCGCGCCGGCCCCGACGCCGCCGCCCGCCGAGCCCACGACCTCGGCCGAGCCACGCGTCCGCCGCCGGCTGCCGCACCCGCCGGGCCGTCGCGCCCCCCTCTGGCTCGCCGCCCTGGTCGCCGGCGCCGTCCTCGCCGGGATCCCGGCCGCGACCGGGGACCGCGCGGACGTCTCCGCCTCCGCTTCCGACTACGGCCTCGGCGTCAGCACCGAAGTGAGCTTCGCCGGCGGCCTCGAGGGCGCCGACGCCCGGCGCGGCATCACCGAGGCCGAGGCCCAGGCGCGGCTCAGCGAGCTCGCCGCCTCCCGCGCCGCCCGGCAGCCCAAGATCGTGGCCCCGACGCAGGGCACGCTCACCACCTGCTTCTGCCGCCGCTGGGGCACCATGCACTACGGCCTGGACCTGGCGGCGCCGCTCGGCACGCCCATCGTCGCCGCCACCGACGGCGTCGTCGTGCGGGCCGGACGCGCCTCGGGGTACGGCAACGCCGTCTACATCCAGGACGCCGACGGCAACGTGCACATCTACGGGCACATGCGCTACTACAGCGTCTCCGCCGGCGACATCGTCACCGCCGGGGAGCAGATCGCCAAGATCGGCAACGAGGGCCAGTCGACCGGGCCGCACCTGCACTACGAGATCCACCGCGGCGGGATGGACGGGCGACCGATCGACCCCCGGGCCTGGCTGGCCGAGCGCGGGGCGAGCGTGTGATCCGTCGGCCTCCGGCCGACACCGCGACTCCCTGATCCGTCGCCCTCCGGGCGACACCGCGGCCACGTGCCGTCCCCTGATGCATTGAGCGCGTCCTGACCCTCGTCGAGGGCCCTTCGGGCCCGCTCCTCCGGTCACGTCGCACGCGGCGCGCGTCGTGGGGCGCAGCTCCGTGCCGTCCCCTGTCGGTGCCGCGGCTTCCAGCCCTCGTCGGGGACCCTTCGGGCCCCGCTCCTCGGGCTACAGCTTCACGAGGGGGGCGTAGCGGAGGACGAGGCGCTTGGTGCCGCCGGAACCGAAGTCGACCGTGGCCTGGGCCTTGTCCCCCACGCCGGTCACCTCCACCACCGTGCCGAGCCCGAAGGCGTCGTGGCTGACCCGGTCGCCGACCTCGACGCTGATCACCTGCCGGTTGCCGGCCCCGCCGCGCAGACCACCGGTGGACAGGCCGGTGGCGGCCACCCGCGTCTGCGCCGACTTGTAGCCGGTCGACGGGGCGGGCACCGGGTCGGTGCGCTCCCAGTGGATGGTCTCGGCCGGGATCTCGTCGAGGAACCGGGACGGCGGGTTGTAGGCCGGCTGCCCCCAGCTGGTGCGCACCGTCGCCCGCGAGATGAACAGCCGCTGGCGCGCCCGGGTGATGCCCACGTACGCCAGCCGGCGCTCCTCCTCCAGCTCCCGCGGGTCACCGAGCGCGCGCAGGTGCGGGAAGACGCCGTCCTCCATGCCGGTGAGGAAGACGACCGGGAACTCCAGCCCCTTCGCGGTGTGCAGGGTCATCAGCGTGACCACGCCGGCCTCGTCACCCGAGACCGGGATCTGGTCGGCGTCGGCGACCAGCGACACCTGCTCCAGGAAGTCGGTGACCGAGCCACCCGGATTGGCGGCCTCGAACTCCGCGGCGACCGAGATGAGCTCGTTGAGGTTGTCGACGCGGCCCTCGTCCTGCGGATCGGTGCTGGCCTGCAGTTCGGCGAGGTAGCCGGTGCGGTCGAGGATGCTCTCCAGCAGCGCAGCCGGGCCCGAGCCGGTCTCGACGAGCTGCTCGAACTCCTCGAGCAGCGCCACGAACTCCTGCAGCGCCTTGAGCGAGCGGGTGGCCAGGTCGGGCACCTCGGCGCAGCGCCGCAGCGCCGACCCGAACGCGATCCGCTCCCGGTCGGCGAACGACTCGATGCAGGACTCGGCCTTGTCGCCGATCCCCCGCTTGGGCACGTTGATGATGCGGCGCAGGCTGACCACGTCGGCCGGGTTGGCGACCAGCTTCAGGTAGGCCAGCGCGTCGCGGACCTCCTTGCGCTCGTAGAACCGGACCCCGCCGACGACCTTGTACGGCATGCCGACGCGGATGAAGACCTCTTCGAACACGCGGGAGGCGTTGTTCGTGCGGTAGAAGACCGCGATGTCCTTCGGCTGGAACGCGCCCTCGTCGACCAGGGCGTCGATCTGCTCGGCGACCCACGCCGCCTCGTCGTGCTCGTTGTCGGCGACGTAGCCCTCGATCAGCTCGCCGTCGCCGGAGTCGGTCCACAGGTTCTTCGGCCGGCGGCCGGTGTTCTTGGCGATGACCGTGTTCGCGGCCTTGAGGATCCGCTGGGTGGAGCGGTAGTTCTGCTCCAGCAGGATCGTGGTCGCCTGCGGGTAGTCGCGCTCGAACTCGTCGATGTTGCGGATCGTCGCGCCGCGGAACGCGTAGATCGACTGGTCGGCGTCACCGACGACGCACAGCTCGGCCTGCGGCACCGGCCCCTCGCCCGTGCCGGTCAGCTCGCGCACGAGCATGTACTGGGCGTGGTTGGTGTCCTGGTACTCGTCGACCAGCACGTGCCGGAACCGGCGGCGGTAGTGCTCGGCGACGTCGGGGAACGCCTGCAGCAGGTGGACCGTCGTCATGATCAGGTCGTCGAAGTCCATGGCGTGCGCCTCGCGCAGCCGCCGCTGGTAGAGCGTGTACGCCTCCTTCAGCACCTTCTCCGGCGCCGTCTGGGGGCTGAACGACTCCTCGTCGACGAGCTCGTTCTTCAGGTTGGACACCTGGTTGGCCAGGCTGCGGCCGGGATAGCGCTTCGCGTCGAGGTCCAGGTCGCGCGCGACCATCGTCATCAGCCGGATGGAGTCGCCCTGGTCGTAGATCGTGAACGAGGACTTCATTCCGAGCTTGGCGGCCTCGGCCCGCAGGATGCGCACGCACATCGAGTGGAAGGTCGACACCCACATCGACCGCGCCCGCGGTCCGACCAGTGCGGCGACCCGCTCCTTCATCTCACCGGCGGCCTTGTTGGTGAAGGTGATCGCGAGGATTTCGCCCGGCTGCACCCCGCGCGCGCCGAGCAGGTAGGCGATCCGGTGGGTGAGCACCCGGGTCTTGCCCGACCCGGCGCCGGCGACGATGAGCAGCGGGCTGCCCTCGTGGACGACGGCGTCGCGCTGCGGGCCGTTGAGCCCCGCCAGCATCCGGTCCAGCTCCCGCCCGAGCGAGCCGGGAGCGGAGCGCTGCAGGGCGGCGGTGCCGGGGAGGGACTGCTGGAGGCTGCTGCTCATGAGACCGCCACTGTAAGCCGGACGGGTGACCGTTCCGCCGGGCCCGGGGACCAGCCGCACCACCCGCCCCGGGCGACCGCGTCTACCTCCGGCCGCGCGGCTGTGGCACACTCCCGCTCGTGTTCGCCACGGTCCGCTTTTCCTACGGCCACCGGGATCCGGTGTCCGTCACCGCTGGCTGAGCACATGCCGCAATCGACGCCCCGGGCCCGAGGAGCCCGGGGCGTTTTTTCTTTTCCCGGGTCCAGGTCCAGCCACCGCGAAGGACATCCGATGAACACGCTCACCGCCTCCTCCCCCGCCGGCCCGACCGCTCCCGCCGACCCAGCCGAGCGGATCGGTGCGCTCCGCAGCGCGATCGACGCCTGCGACGCCGAGATCATCGAGCTCGTCCGCCGCCGGCTGCGGATCAGCCAGGAGATCGGCGCGCTGCGCGCTGCCTCCGGCGGAACCCGTCTCTCGCTCTCCCGCGAGCAGCAGGTCCTGTCCCGGTTCCGCTCGGCGCTGGGGCCCGGCGGCGCCGACCTGGGCATGATGCTGCTGCGCCAGGGCCGCGGCCGGCTCTAGAAGGACCTCCTTGCCCCCCACCGCTCGCAGGCTCGCCGCGGGCCCCTGCAAGGAGGCCGCCGTCCTCCTCACCCTTCGCACGCTCAGGATGAGCCTCTGGACGGGGCCGCCGCGGGCCCCTGCAAGGAGGCCGCCGTCCTCCTCACCCCTCGCGCGCGAGGGGTGAGGGGCTCGACGGGGGCCTAGGGGCCGCTGCGCCAGACCTGCGAGTCGTCGTCGCCCATCGCCGCGACCTCGAACACCCGCCCCGGGCAGGCCTCGTTCGCCTCGTCGGCGAGCTGCATGCCCAGCACCAGCGCGGCGTCGAGGTCTGCGGCCTCCCGCTCCGTCGCCACCCGCAGCACCGCCCGGTCGGGTTCCCGCCACAGCCGCAGCTCGGGGTCGCCCGGGGCGAGGGCGGCCCGGAGCTCGTCGACCCTGGCGTCGTCCAGCGGGGCGGAGGACCGGAGGGCGACCGAGAGCGTGAAGGCGGGCACGACGGCGAGTCTGCGGGATGCCGGCGGCGCGGTCGACGGCGCCCCGGTGTCACATCCCGGCCGGCTGCGTCGTCTCCATGGGCACCCGTCCCCGTGGAGAGGAACGACCATGGCCCGCATCCCGCTCGACCCGCCCCGCACCCCGCTCGTCCGCCTCGCCGAGTGGTACTCCCGCCGCCGCTTCGGCGTCGTCCTGGACCCTGGCGCGGCGATGGCGCACCACGGCCGCGTGCTGCGCGCCTACGTCCGGCACGAGCAGTCGGTGGCCCGCTGGAACCGCCTGGACCCCACGCTCAAGGCGCTGGCGGTCATGTCGTCGGCCGCGACGATCGGCTGCTCCTGGTGCCTGGACTTCGGCTACTGGGTGAGCACGCAGGACGGGGTCGACCCGGCGAAGCTCCGGGACGTCCCGCGGTGGCGCGACAGCGACGTCTACACCGACCTCGAGCGGCAGGTGCTCGCCTACGGGGAGGCGATGACGACGACCCCGGTGCAGGTCACCGACGAGATGGTCGCCGGTCTGCGCCGCCACCTCGACGACGCCGAGCTCGTCGAGCTGACGATGATGATCTCCGTGGAGAACTCGCGGTCCCGGTTCAACAGCGCACTGGGCCTCACCAGCCAGGGCTTCTCGGACCGCTGCGAGCTCCCCGCGTGACCGCGCCCCTCGCCCCGTTCGACCGGCACCGGGGGCTGCTGTTCTCGGTGGCCTACCAGATGCTCGGCAGCGTCGCCGACGCCGAGGACGTCGTGCAGGACGCCTGGCTGCGCTGGTCGGCGGCCGACCGGGGCGAGGTGGCCGACGCGCGGGCCTACCTGGTGCGGATCACCACCCGGCTGGCGCTGGACCGGCTGGGCTCGGCCCGGGCCCGCCGGGAGAGCTACGTGGGGCCGTGGCTGCCCGAGCCGCTGCTCACCGGCGCCGCCCCGGTGGCGGCCGCGCCCGCACCCACCGACCCGACCGGATCCGCGGAGCTCGGCGAGCAGGTCGGCCTCGCCCTGCTCGTGGTGCTGGAGAGCCTCTCCCCCGCCGAGCGCGCGGTCTTCGTGCTCCGCGAGGTCTTCGGCCTGCCGGTCGCCGAGGTGGCGGCGGCGCTGGGCCGGTCCGAGGCCGCGGTCCGCCAGACCGCCCACCGCGCCCGCGAGCACGTGCGGGCACGCCGTCCCCGGTTCGCCGCCGACCGCCGGTCGCAGCACGAGGTGACCGAGCGGTTCCTCGCGGCCTGCGCCGGTGGGGACGTCGAGGCGCTGCTCGCCGCCCTCGCGCCGGACGTCGTCCTGGTGAGCGACGGGGGCGGCAAGGTGAAGGCGGCGTTGCGGCCGGTCACCGGCGCGGACAAGGTGGCGCGCTTCCTGCTAGGGATCGTCGCGCAGGGCGCGGCGCTGCCAGACCTGAGGATCGAGGTCGTCGACGTCAACGGCGCCGCGGGCATCGCTGCGTGGGCGGGTGGAACGCCGCTGCTGGCCATCTCGCCGGTCGTCACCGACGGGCGGATCGAGCAGCTGCTGGTCGTGCGCAACCCGGACAAGCTCCGCGGGCTCTCCGTAGGCTCCGCCGGGTGACCTCCCCGCTGCCGACCCGGCCCGCCGACCACGTCGAGCGCGCTCTCTGCGTGCTCGCCCACCCCGACGACGTGGACTTCGGCAGCGCCGGGACGGTCGCCACCTGGACCGCCGCCGGCACGGAGGTCACCTACCTGATCGTCACCGACGGCGACGCGGGCGGGTTCGACGAGACGCCGCGGGAGCGGATGGGGCCGCTGCGCCGGGCCGAGCAGGTCGCGGCGGCCGCGGAGGTCGGCGTCACCGACGTCCGCTTCCTCGGCTACCCGGACGGCCGGCTGGAGCTCACCCTCGACCTGCGCCGGGACATCAGCCGGGTCATCCGGCAGGTGCGGCCCCAGCGGGTGCTGACCAGCTCGCCGGAGCGCTTCTGGGAGCGGATCGGCGCGAGCCACCCCGACCACATGACCGTGGGCGAGTCGACGCTGCGCGCGGTCTATCCCGACGCCCGCAACCCGTTCGCCTTCCCCGAGCTGCTGACCGACGAGGGGCTGGACGCGTGGACCGTCGCGGAGGTGTGGCTCGGCGCCAGCCCGCGCGCCGACCACGCCGTCGACGTCACCGACGCGCTCGACCGGAAGCTGGCCGCGCTCCGGCGCCACGTCACCCAGGTGAGCCATCTGGACGACCTCGACGGCTTCGTCACCGCCTGGATGCGGCAGACGGCGGAGCGGTTCGGCCTGCCCGCCGGCCGGGCCGCCGAGGCCTTCCACGTGGTGCACACCGCCTGACGCGATGAGTCGCGGCCGCGCGACCGGTCATCTCCCCGTGGACGGTGGCAGAGAGCGCGCAGACCGGATCGAGGACGCGGTGGCCGGGGCGGTCGCCGCCGGGGAGGTGCCGGGCGCCGCGTGGTGGGTAGGCCGGCACGGCGAACCCGTCTCCAGCGGCGCAGCGGGCGTGCACGCGCCCGGCACCGGCGACGCCGTGCGCCCGGACACCGTGTTCCGCATCTCCTCCGTGACCAAGCCGGTCGTCGCCGCGGCGGCCATGGCGCTCGTGGACGACGGCGTCCTCGCCCTCGACGAGCCCGTCGACGCACTCCTCCCCGAGCTCGCCGCCCGTCGGGTCCTGGTCGATCCCACCGACCCGGACGCCGGGACCGTGCCGGCCGAGCGGCCGATCACGCTCCGCGACGTCCTCACCCTCCGGCTGGGGCTCGGCCTGGACTTCACCGCGCCCTGGCCGTCCCCCACGGTGGCCGCGCTCGCCGCAGCGGGGCTGCCCGTGGGACCCCCGGCGCCCCGGGCCGCACCGGAGCCGGACGAGTGGATGCGGCTGCTCGGCACGGTCCCGCTGGCCCACCAGCCCGGCAGGCGCTGGCTCTACCACGTGGGCGCCAGCGTGCTCGGCGTCCTGGTGTCGCGCGCCGCGGGGCGGCCGCTGCCCGCGGTCCTGGACGAGCGGATCCTCCGGCCGACGGGGATGCGCAGCACCGGTTTCGGGGTGCCGGCGGCGGCCCGCCACCGGCTGGGGCCGCACTGGACGCCGCCGGGGCCCGATGGCGTGCGGGAGCTCTACGACCCGGTGGACGGCCAGTGGTCGTCGGCACCCGCGTTCCCCGACGGCGCCGACGGCCTGGTCTCCACGGTCGGCGACCTGGCCGCTCTCGCCTGCGCGCTGGAGACGCGAGGGTGCGCTCCCGACGGGCCCCGGGTGTTGAGCGAGGGCGCGGTCCGCGCCATGACCACCGATCAGGTCGGCCCGGTGGACGACGAGGGCGGCGGATGGGGGCTGGGTATCGGCGTCCGCCGCACCGACGAGGCGGACGGGCGGCACGCCGGGTCCTACGGCTGGGACGGCGGCCTGGGCAGCACGTGGTGGACCGACCCGGTCACCGGCACGACGGCCGTCCTGCTGACCAACCAGATGTGGGCCTCCCCGCAGCCACCGCCGCTGTTCGACGCCTTCCGGCGCGCCGCCTTCGCTCCCGAGCGCTCGACGGCGGGCGGAACGAGCTCGTAACACGGCGTCCCGTCGGCGCCACGTGGACGCAACACCGGGCCCGTAGAACTCCCCCGACGCCCACCGCCGGCACCGGGAGAACACGTTGACGACCACCTCGCACGACCGCGCCACCCCCGACCCGCAGGAGGCGGCCGAGCGCCTCGAGCGGGGGCTCGGCCGCCGCGGGTTCGTGCAGGCCGCCCTGGCCACCGGGGCGCTGCTGGCCGCGGGGGCGGCGACAGCGGGTCCGGCGGCCGCCGCACCCGCGCCGCGCACGCGGCTGCCCCGGGAGGTCCTCCAGCCGGGCAAGGGACCGATCGACGGCCAGGTCTACCTGCCCTCACGACCCGACGAGGTGCGGTGGGGCTACCTCCCGCGCACCACCGACACCCCGGTGGCCCACCTGCGGTCGGGCGGGACGATCACCATCGACACCGTCAGCCACGAAGGGATCCTCGAGGACCAGGGGCGCGACCCGGTGGCCTGGTTCGGCAGCAAGGGGGTGCCCCGGGGCGAGGTGCTCGACGACGCCGTCGCCATCGCGGCGGAGTACGCCCGGCACCCACGGAACTTCGACGCCGACGGCCCGCATGTGGTCACCGGGCCGGTGCACGTCGAGGGCGCGCGCCCGGGCGACGTCCTCAAGATCGAACTGCTGACGGCCTTGCCCCGCGTCCCCTACGGCGTCGTCTCCAGCCGGCACGGCAAAGGCGCGCTGTCGGCGGCGTTCGCCGCCGACCCCGGCGACATCACCGCCGCCGAGGTCATGCCCACCACGCCCGACGGGCGCGGCACCGGGGACCCGCTGAAGTACGGCAACGTCTCGCACTTCACCCCGCTGGCGGTCCGCGGCGGCGTGGTGCGGGCATCCCTGCCGCGCGGGCCGAAGGGCACGGTCTCCTGGCCGGTCGACCCCTTCGCCGGCCTCATGGCGGTGGCGACGGTCGGGGACGCGACGGCGCTCAACGACCCGCTGGTCAACTCCATCCCGCCCACCGTGGGTGGCGGCAACATCGACGTGAACCTTCTCGGTGTGGGGTCGGCGTTCTACGTGCCGGTCGTCGCGGCCGGCGCGCTCTTCTCGGTCGGGGACCCGCACATGTCGATGGGCAGCGGCGAGGTCGCCCTCACCGCCCTCGAGGGCTCGCTGCGCCTCACGTTCCGGCTGACCGTCTGCCGCGCGGGCACCTCCGACGCCCCCTCGGTGGCGTTCCGCTACCCGTTCGGGGAGACGCCGGAGTCATGGCTGCCGATCGGCCTGTCCGACCCCGACGGCGCCCGGTTCGGGCAGGGCAGCGATCTCGACGTCGCCAACCGGCGGGCGGTGGTGCACGCCCTGGACTTCCTGCAGAACGACCTCGGGATGGACCGCGCCGTCGCCTACGCGTACCTGTCCGCCGCGGTCGACTTCGAGGTCTCCCAGGTGGTCGACCGGACCGTCGGCGTGCACGGGGTCATCCCGAAGAGCCACTTCCGCTGACGGCCGTGCTCGGCGGCGGCGCCGCTCAGCCGCCGCCGAGCACGAGCAGGGTGCCGGCGAAGACGATGCCGGTGATCAGGCAGGTGATCGCGGTGAACCCGAAGATGTCGCGGACGCCGAGACCGGCCACCGCGAGCAGCGGCAGGGCCCAGAACGGCTGGATCATGTTCGTCCACTGGTCGCCGTAGGCGATCGCCATGGTGATGACGGCCGGATCGACGCCGAGGGAGTCGGCGGCGTCGAGGAAGATCGGTGCCTGCACGGCGAACTGGCCGCCGCCGCTCGGCACGAACAGGTTCAGCAGCCCGGCCGAGAGGAAGGCCATCAGCCCGAGGCTGCCGGGGCTGGCGATGTCGGTGAACCACCCGCTCAGCTGCGCCGCCAGCCCGGAGGCGGTCATCATCCCGATGATCCCGGCGTAGAGCGGGTACTGGAGCAGCACCTCCCCGACGGTCCGCACCGCTCCGCCGACGAGCTCGGCCAGCTCCGCCGGGCTGCGCACGATGAGCAGGATCGCCGCGAGGAAGCTCCAGTTGACGATGTCGAGGGTGAGGTCGAAGCCCTCCTGCGCGAAGTAGACGCCGAGGTAGACGAGCAGGGCGACACCCGGGACGAGGGTGACCAGCCGCGAGGCCTCCAGGCGCTCGGCCGGGGTCCCCGGGGTCTTCAGCTCGATGTCGGGCTCCTCGGTCCCCATCCGCTCGGGGAGCTGGACGACCCGGTCCCTGTCCTTGGGGGCCAGGAGCACCACCGTGCCGAGGATCGCGGCGACGGCGACGACGATCGCGATGAGGTTCCACGGCGAGTAGACCGTCTCGCTGATCGGGATGGTGCGGCCGATCGCCTCCTCGACGAAGCTCCCCGGGGTCGCCGCGGCCAGCGGGCCGGTGGCGCTGTAGCCCATGTGCCAGACGGCGAAGCCGGAGTAGGCGCTGGCCACCAGCAGCGGGTAGTGCAGTCGCGTGCCCCGACGCCGGGCGGCCCGGCCGACCTCGAGGGCGATGACGCCGCCGACCACCAGCCCCAGCCCGAAGCTGATCAGCGAGGCGAGGGCCGAGACGAGGGCCACGAAGGCGTACGCCGCCCGGGGGCTCTTGGGGACGTCGGCGATGCGGGTCAGCCCGGCCTTGACCGGCCGCGTGAGCGCCAGCGTGTAGCCGAGCAGGAGCACGAGGGCCACCTGCGTCATGAAGGCCAGCAGGCCGGAGAGGCCGTCGCCCCACGCCCGGGTCAGCTCGGCGGGACCGATGTCGCCGAAGACCAGCGCGAGGACGGCGACGATCACGGTCAGGACGACGGCGAAGACGAAGGCCCCCGGGAGGTACCTCTCGACGCCGGTCACCAGCGGGCGCGACAGGGTGCGCAGCACGAAGGAGCTCCTCTCCCCGGGGATGTGGTCCGCCACACATCCTGGCCGGGGGCCGGCGGAGCGGCCAGTCGTCGCCGGTCAGAGCAGCCGGTTGGTCGCCGCCCAGCGGGTGAGCTCGTTGCGGTTGGACAGCTGCAGCTTCCGCAGCACGTTGGAGGCGTGGGACTCGACCGTCTTCACCGAGATGAACAGCCGGGAGCCGATCTCGCGGTAGGTGTAGCCGCGGGCAAGCAGCTGCATGACCTCCCGCTCGCGGGCGCTCAGCAGGTCCAGCCCCGGGTCGCTGGCCTCCTCGGCCGCCGGCGCCTGCGCGACCGCGCCCCCGGCGGCGAAGGCGTCCAGCACGAACCCGGCCAGCCGGGGGCTGAAGACGACGTCGCCGTCGGCGACCCGGCGGACGGCGTCGAGCAGGTCGGGCCCGGAGATCGTCTTGGTCACGTAGCCGCGCGCCCCGGCGCGGATCACGGCGATGACGTCCTCGGCGGCGTCGGACACCGAGAGCGCGAGCCACCGCACCTCGGGCAGCTCGCCCCGCAGCGTCTCCAGCACCGCGCGCCCGCCCCCGCCGGGCATGTGCACGTCCAGCAGCACGACATCGGGACGGGTGGCACGGATGCCCTCGACCGCGCCGGCGACGTCGGCCGCCTCGCCGACGACGGCCACGGAGTCGCCGAGCTCCGCCCGCACCCCGGTGCGCACCATCGCGTGGTCGTCGACCACGAACACCCGCGAGGTCATGCCCGGCCTCCCTGTTCGCTTCCGTGCGGCGCACCGCTCCCCGCTCGCATGCCCAGGCCACCTCCGCGGTTGGTCCGCTCCACTCTCGATCCTCGCTGCGGTGCTCCCGCCCGGTCCGCGGCCGCCTCGCCGCGCTGCTCCCGCCGCTGCCCGCCCACGGCCTTCCTCGGCAGGACCAGCTCCACCTCGGTCCCCTCCCCCGGCGTCGACCGGATCTGCGTGCTGCCGCCCAGCCGGGCCAGCCGGCCCCGCACCGAGTCGCGCAGGCCGCGCCGGTCGTCGGGCACCGTGCCGGGGTCGAACCCCTTGCCGCGGTCCCGGACGAACACCGACACCTGGTCGGCGGTCACCTCGGTGTACAGGTCCGCGGACGGCACGCCGGAGTGCTTGGCCGCGTTGACCAGGGCCTCGCGGGTCGCGGCGCCGAGCGCGGCCAGCTCCTCGTCGACGGGGGCGTCGCCGACCACGACGGGGTCGACGGTGAGCGCGTGGTCCGCCTCCACCTCGGCGACCATGCCCGCCACCAGCCCGGCCCACGTGCCGCCCTCGCGGACGGCCGCCGGGTCGTACAGCCAGGCCCGGAGCTCGCGCTCCTGGCTGCGGGCCAGCCGGCTCACCGCCTGCGGCTCGTCGGCGTTGCGCTGGATCAGGGCCAGGGTCTGCAGCACCGAGTCGTGCAGGTGCGCGGCGACGGCGGCTCGCTCCTCCGACCGGATCCGCGCGGCGCGCTCCTCGGCGCGGGAGTCGAGCAGCCGGCGCCACAGCGGTGCGGTCGCCAGGACGACGCCGGTGAGGATCAGCAGCGTCGCGGCGAAGCCGTTGCGGGCGTTGGCCAGCTGACCGGTGGTGGCCAGCAGGAGGAAGAGCCCGACACCCACGACGGCGACCCCGCCGGCCAGCACCCAGCGGGCCGCCGGCACGGCGAGCGTCCGGTCGGTGTCCAGCTGCCGCCAGATCACGGCCAGGCCGCCGACGAGCAGGACGAGCGGGAGGACGACGTCACTGCTGGTCCAGGCCGTGAGCTGACCGAGCAGGCTCGCCGCGGCGAGGCCGAGGACCGCCAGCAGGACCCACTGGCGGACGCCGGCGGGTCGCCAGCCCTGCGGCTCGGACGCCGGAACCCCGGGCGCGCCGACCGGCATCGTCATCCAGAGCAGCCCGTACCCGATGATGCCCAGCCCGGTGGTGGCCAGCAGCACGAAGGCCACCCGCACCACCAGGGGGTCCTGGCGCAGGTGGGCCGCGGTTCCGGCCGCCACCCCGGCGACGACCCGGCCCTCGCGCGGGCGCACCAGCGGCGGGCGCGGCGGCAGGGTGGTGGTCACGCTACCGATCGTCGCACCGGGCGTGGCGCCGCCGACACCGGTGATCACCCCGGAAGAGGAACCAGGGTCGGTTCCGGGGATTCCCTGATGGTGTCCGCCTCGTCCGGTGGGCAGGCTCTGTGGCATGACCTCACCACCCCCTCCGGCTCCGCCCACGGTGGAGCCACCGGCCTGGTCCCCGCCGCCCGGCCCACCGGCCCGCCCCCCGCTGCGCCGCAGCCGCACCGACAAGGTCATCGGCGGGGTGAACGGCGGCCTGGCCGAGTACACCGGCATCGACGCACTCCTGTGGCGGGTCGGCTTCGTCGCCCTCGCGCTCGCCGGCGGCACCGGCCTGCTGGTCTACCTCCTGCTCTGGCTGCTCATGCCGGCCGGCCCGGAAGGGACGGCCGAGCCGTCGCCCGGGCAGCCCGCCACACCGCGCGTCCGGGAACCGGCCGGCCCCCGCTCGCCGGTCCCCGGCTTCACGATCGCCTGCCTGCTGATCGTCGTCGGGGCGCTCGCGCTGATCGCCCAGCTCACCGGCTGGGACGTCGGCGCCGTCGGCTACCTCGGGACCGCCCTGCTCGTGGTCGGCGCCGGGCTCGTCGTCGCCGCGTTCAGCCAGGGCCGCACCGCGCGCGGCAGCCTGCTCACCCTCGGCATCATCCTGGCGGTGGCGCTGGCGATCGCCGACGCGGCGCCGAACGACGCCGGGGTGGGCGACCGCACGTACCGGCCGCAGTCCGTCGCCGACGTGCGCGAGCTCTACGAGGGCGGTGTCGGCACCCTCACCGTGGACCTCTCCGAGGTGCCCGTGGCCGATCTGGCCGACGCCCTCGAGATCCGCGTGGAGCACGGCGTCGGCGACGTCGAGGTCGTCCTGCCCTCCTCCGCGGACGCGAGCGTCCGCGTGGACCAGGGGCTGGGTGAGGCCGACGTCCTCGGTTCCCTCGGGTCCGGCGGTGGCTTCTACCCCGGGACGGGCGCGGCCGAGTGGACCGACGACGGCGAGGCCGAGATCGTGCTCGAGATCGACTCCGGTATCGGACAGGTGGAGGTGTCCCGTGGCTGACTACAGCGAGTTCCCGACCACGCCGACGGCGTGGCAGGAGCAGCAGTGGCAGATGGTGGCGCCGCTGGCGACCGAGGACCACCCGCAGCCGCCACAGCGGCGGAAGCCGGATCTCGTCGCGCTGGTGCCCGGCCTGGTCTTCGTGCTCCTGGCGATCACGACGATGGCCGGCGTGGACCTCGCCCTGGGCCTGCTGGACGACGGTGGCCTGCTCTGGCTGGTCCTGATCGGTGCCGGGATCGCGTTGCTGGTGAAGGAGCTGCGGAAGGCGCGGGGCCGCCGCTGACCGACGGGAGGGGTGGACGCCGGGGGCCCGGGAGCGATGACGCTCCCGGGCCCCCGGCGCTCGCGGCGGCTACCCGACGACGGCCAGGGCGACGGTGCCCACGTAGATCAGCGGGATCGACACGCCCTCGAAGCCGATCCACTTCCGGTCGCGCATGAGCAGCCCTGCGGAGAGCACCGCGGTCATCACCAGCGTGCCGCCGACGAGGACCAGGCTGGTCGGGCCGGCGTCCCGGTAGATCGGCCCCTCCAGGTAGCCGACGTCGGCGACCGAGATCATCAGGATGTCGTAGACGTTCCCGCCGACGATGTTGCCGACGCCGAGGGTCAGCTGGCCCATCCGCACCGCGGTCAGCAGCACGACGAGCTCGGGCAGGGAGCTGATCGCCGTCGTGAGGGTGAATCCCACGACGCCGCTGTCCAGGTCGGCCCGCTCGATGACACTGAGCCCGGCCCGGCCCACGATCCAGCCCGCGACACCGGTCACCAGCCCGAGCGCGGCGAGCAGGCCCCACAGGCGGGCGGTCGAGCGCTCGTCGCCGTTCCCGTTCCCGTTCCCGTCGCCGTCCCCGTCCCCGTCCCCGTCGCCGTCCCCGTTGCCGGTGCCGTTGCCGTTGCCCTCGTCCCCGTCTGCGGTCTGGTCGGTGTGGACCGGCTGCCACATCGGCTCCCGCTGCATCCGCCGGAGCAGCGTCAGCCCGTAGGCGTAGAGGACGGGGATCAGCAGGGTCATGGGGTGGATCCAGCCCAGCCGGAGGTCCGGCGTGGCGTAGGCGATCACCGGAACCGCGAGCATCGCGCTCAGCAGCACCGACTGCAGCACGTTCTGCAGCGACGCCGCCGCGTGCTCCAGGTTCACCCGGCGGTAGAGGAGGTCGGCGATCGCCAGCCACACCGTCTGGAGCGCGATACCGCCGACCGGGTTGGCCAGGGCGAACCCCGGGTCGCCCTCGATCGCGCCGGTGAGCACGGTGACGTTCCCCGGCAGCGAGGTGACCGCCCCCAGCAGCAGGGCACCCCCGATCGCGTCACCGAGGCCGGTGCGCTCGGCCAGGGAGTCGGCGACACGGGTGAGCCGGACCCCCGCGACCACGATGACGACGGCCATCGCGGCGAGCACGCCCAGGCTCGGCCAGAGGGGCCACGGAGCGAAACTCACTCGTCCTCCGGGTCCTCGACTGCAACGGCCGACGACGACCCCACCACACCGACCGGGATCCTGCCGGTCGAGGCCCCCTCCGGAGGGTCTCCGGAGGAGGCGGACCTCAGGCGGCCACCCGCGCGCAGAACTCGAGGACCCGCCGCCACAGCAGCTCGGCGGCGGCGGCGTCGTACTCGCCGGGCAGGCTGACGTCGGTGAACAGGTGGCCGGTCCCCGGGTAGTCGTGGACCTCGATCTCGACTCCCGCACCCCGGGCGTCGGCGACCACGGAGTCGATCCAGTCCTGCTGCCGGAAGGGATCGCCCTCGGTGTAGTGCAGCTGCGCGGGCACACCGTCCGGCCAGCGGTCGGCTCCCAGCACCTGCACCGGCAACGCCCCGGAGAAGAGCAGCAGCCCCGCGCAGCGCCGCTGGGTGGCGACGTACTCGGCCATGCCGGCGCCGTTGGAGAAGCCGGCCGCGAGGAACCCGTCGGGCAGGTGGCGCACCGCCTCCACCGCCCGGGCCATCAGCGCCGGGAACCCGACCTCCTCGACGTGGGCCATCGCCGATGCGTAGTCGTCGAAGACCAGCCCGTCGTACTGGTCGACGACCAGGACGTCGTGCCCGGCGGAGCGGAGCCGTTCGGCCGCCGCCGTGATCCCGGGCCGGACGCCGAGGACGGAGTGGAAGAGCGCGATGGTGGTCATGCGGTCACCCTGCCGGGCTGCTGGTGACACCGTCCTGTCACCGTTTTCTGCCAGGATCCCGGCATGAACCGGACCGACCGGATGCACGCCATCTCGGAGGAGCTGCGCCGCGCCGGCGCACGGGGACGGACGGCGCAGCGACTGGCCGACTGGCTGGAGGTGTCGCCGCGCACGGTCAAGCGGGACGTCTCCGCCCTGCAGCAGGCGGGGGTGCCGATCTGGGCGACCGCCGGGCCGGGTGGCGGCTACGTGCTCGACGCCACGGCCTCCCTGCCGCCGGTCAACCTGAGCCCGGCGCAGGCCGTGGCGCTGGCGGTGGCGCTGGCCGGTGCGTCGGAGGCGCCGTTCGCCGCGGACGGCCGTGCCGCGCTGGAGAAGGTCCTCGATGTCATGGGGCCAGGTGCCCGGGAGTCCGCCCGCGAGCTCGGTGGCCGGGTGTGGGTGCGCGGCGACGAGCGAGGACGACCGGGGGCGGCGTCCGTCGTCGAGGAAGCGCTCCTGCGCCGGCGGGTGGTCGCCATCCGCTACCGCGACGACAGCGGCGCGGTCTCCCGACGTCGGGTGGAGCCGCACCTGCTGGCACGCACCGGCGACCGGTGGTACCTCGTGGCCTGGTGCCGGCTGCGGGACGCGCCGCGCTGGTTCCGCTGGGACCGGATCGAGGCCGCCGATCTCACCACCGAGACGCCTCCCCAGCGCGATCCGGACGCGTTCGGCACACCGCCACCCGACGCGCACACGGTGCGGGTGCCCGCGACGTGAGGCGCTGGAACGACCCAGGTGACGTCCTGGAACGGCCCCCTTCCAGGGACCCGGCCCGAGCGGAGCGAGGGTCGGGGAGGAAGAGGGTCCTTACTCCCACTCGATGGTGCCGGGCGGCTTGCTCGTGACGTCCAGGGTGACCCGGTTGATCTCCTCCACCTCGTTGGTGATCCGGGTGGAGATGCGCGCCAGGACGTCGTAGGGCAGCCGGGTCCAGTCGGCGGTCATGGCGTCCTCGCTGGACACCGGGCGCAGCACGACCGGGTGACCGTAGGTGCGCCCGTCGCCCTGCACGCCGACCGAGCGGACGTCGGCCAGCAGCACCACCGGGCACTGCCAGATCTCGTCGTCCAGCTTGGCCGCGGTGAGCTCCTCGCGGGCGATGGCGTCGGCCCGGCGGAGCACGTCGAGCCGCTCGCGGGTGACCTCGCCGACGATCCGGATGCCCAGCCCCGGCCCGGGGAAGGGCTGGCGCTGCACCAGCCGGTCGGGCAGGCCCAGCTGCCGGCCGACCTCGCGCACCTCGTCCTTGAACAGGGTGCGCAGCGGCTCGACGAGGGTGAAGGTGAGGTCCTCGGGCAGCCCGCCGACGTTGTGGTGGCTCTTGATGTTGGCCGTCCCGCTCCCCCCGCCGGACTCGACGACGTCGGGGTAGAGCGTGCCCTGCACCAGGAACTCCACCGTCTCGCCGTGCGCCTTGGCGTCGGCGACGACGTCGGTGGCCGCCTGCTCGAAGACCCGGATGAACTCGCGGCCGATGATCTTCCGCTTCTCCTCCGGGTCGCTCACCCCGGCGAGCGCCGCGAGGAACTGCTCGCTGGCGTCGACGACCCGCAGGTCCGCGCCGGTGGTCGCCGCGAAGTCGCGCTCGATCTGCTCGGTCTCGCCCGCCCGCATCAGCCCGTGGTCGACGTAGACGCAGGTGAGCCTGTCACCGATCGCCCGCTGGACGAGCGCGGCGGCGACGGCGGAGTCGACCCCGCCGGAGAGCGCGCACAGCGCCCGCCGGTCCCCGATCCGCTCGCGGATCGCCGCCACCTGCTCGTCGACGACGTTGCTCATCGTCCACGTCGGCTCGAGGCCCGCGATGTCGAACAGGAAGTGCTCGAGCACCGTCTGCCCGTGCGCGGTGTGCCGCACCTCGGGGTGGAACTGCACCCCGGCCAGCCGGCGGTCGACGTCCTCGAAGGCCGCGACCGGCGCGCCGGTGGAGGTGGCGGTGACGGTGAACCCGGGCGGGGCCGCGCTGACGGCGTCGCCGTGGCTCATCCACACGTTCTGCTCGACCGGCAGGTCGCCGAACAGCCGCGCCTGCGTGGTGACGGTCAGCGGGGTGCCGCCGTACTCCCGGTCGCCGGTGCGGGAGACGGTGCCGCCGAGCGAGGCGGCCATCGCCTGGAAGCCGTAGCAGATGCCGAAGGCGGGGACGCCGGACCCGAACAGCGTCGGGTCGACCTTCGGCGCCTCGGGTGCGTACACGCTCGACGGCCCGCCGGAGAGCACGATCGCGGCGGGCTTGCGGGCGACGATCTCCTCGGCCGGCACCTCGGAGGACACGATCTCCGAGTAGACCCCTGCCTCGCGGATGCGCCGGGCGATGAGCTGCGCGTACTGGGCGCCGAAGTCGACGACCAGGACGGTCGGGAAGTCCACGCGGTCAGCCTCCGATCACGAGGTCGACCCGCTGGAACTCCTTGAGGTCGGAGTACCCGGTCTTGGCCATGGTGCGGGCGAGCGCACCGAACAGGTTCGTCCGGCCGTCCGCGGAGTCCGCCGGGCCGAGCAGCACCTGCTCCAGCGATCCCGAGGGCTCGACGGGCGCCGACGCTGCTCCGCGCGGCAGGCGGGGGTGCGCGGCCACCGAGTCCCACCACACGCCACCGGCCGGCGCCTCGGCGGCCACCCGCAGCGGCTCCCCCAGCTGGACGGCGTCGGCACCGCAGGCGAGCGCGCGGGCGATCGCACCGCTGGTCTCGATCCGGCCGTTCGCGATGACGTGCACGTACCGGCCGCCGGTCTCGTCGAGGTAGTCGCGGCGGGCCGCGGCGGCGTCGGCGATGGCGCTGGCCAGGGGCACGCGGATGCCCATCACCGCGTCGGTCGTCGAGTAGGTGTCGGCACCCACGCCCACGATGACGCCGGCCGCGCCGGTGCGCATCAGGTGCAACGCGGTCGTGTAGTTGGCCGCGCCGCCCACGATCACGGGGACGTCGAGGTCGGCGATGAACTCCTTGAGGTTGAGCGCGTCGCCCTGGCTGGTCACGTGCTCGGCCGACACGATCGTGCCCTGGATGACGAGCAGGTCCACCCCCGCGGAGAGCGCGGCCGGGGCCAGCTGCTCGGTGTGCTGCGGGGAGATCCGGATCGCCGTCGTCACCCCCGCGTCGCCCATCTCCTTGATGCGGGCGGCGATGAGGTCGGGCTTGACCGGCTCGGCGTAGACCTTCTGCAGCAGCGCCACCGGCGGAGCGCCGGCCGCGGCCGCCTCGGCGATCTCGCGGTAGACCGGCGCCGGGTCGTCGTAGCGGGCCCACAGCCCCTCGCCGTTGAGCACCCCCAGGCCACCCGCGCGCCCCACGGCGATCGCCGTCGCCGGGCTGACGACGGCGTCGCTCGGGCTGGTCACCAGCGGGAGGTCGAACCGGAAGGCGTCGATCTGCCAGGCGGTGGAGACGTCGTCGACGTCACGGGTCCGCCGCGAGGGGACGATGGAGACCTCGTCCAGGTCGTAGCCCCGGCGGGCGAAGCGGTTGAGCCCGATCTCGACGGTGTCGCGCACGCTCATGGTCAGCGCCCCCGGTAGTTGGGGGCTTCGACGGTCATCTGGATGTCGTGGGGGTGGCTCTCCACCAGGCCCGCGGAGGTGATGCGGGTCAGCTGCCCGCGCTCCTTGAGGTCGGCGATGGTGGCCGCTCCGGCGTAGCCCATGGAGGCCTGCAGGCCACCCACGAGCTGGTGCGCCACGCCGGCCAGCGCGCCGCGGTAGGGCACCTGGCCCTCGATGCCCTCCGGCACGAGCTTGTCGTCGGAGAGGACGTCGTCGGCGAAGTACCGGTCGCGGCTGAACGACTGGTTGCCGCGCTTCTGCATGGCGCCCAGGCTCCCCATGCCCCGGTAGGTCTTGTACTGCTTGCCGTTCATGAAGACCAGCTCGCCCGGTGCCTCCTCGACGCCGGCGAACAGACCACCGATCATCACCGTGTCGGCGCCGGCCACCAGGGCCTTGGCGATGTCGCCGGAGTACTGCAGCCCGCCGTCGGCGATGACCGGGACCCCCGCCGGGCCGGCGGCCAGCCACGCCTCGTAGATGGCGCTGATCTGCGGGACGCCGACGCCGGCGACCACGCGGGTGGTGCAGATCGAACCCGGTCCGACGCCGACCTTGACCGCGTCGACCCCGGCGTCGACCAGTGCCTGCGCACCGGCGCGGGTGGCGACGTTGCCGCCGACGACCTCCACCCCGGCATCGCCGCCGAACTCCTGCTTCACGCGGGCGACCATCTCCAGCACCGCGCGCTGATGGCCGTGCGCGGTGTCGACGACGAGCACGTCGACGCCGGCGTCGACCAGCAGGCCGGCCCGCTTGTAGGCGTCCTCGCCGACGCCCAGCGCCGCCCCGACGACCAGTCGCCCGTCGGCGTCCTTGGTGGAGTTCGGGAACTGGTCGCGCTTGACGAAGTCCTTCACGGTGATCAGCCCGCGCAGCCGGCCGGCGTCGTCGACCAGCGGCAGCTTCTCGATCTTGTGCTGGGAGAGCAGGCCCAGGGCGGTGTCCGGGTCGACCCCGACCGGCGCGGTGACCAGCGGCATCGGCGTCATGACGTCGCGCACGAGCCGGTTCATGTCGGTCTCGAAGCGCATGTCCCGGTTGGTGACGATCCCGAGCAGGACGCCGTCGGCGTCGACGACCGGCGCCCCGGAGATGCGGTAGCGCGCCGAGAGCGCGTCGACCTCGGCGAGCGTGTTGTCGGGCGAGCAGGTGACCGGGTTGGTGACCATGCCGGCCTCCGACCGCTTGACCAGGTCGACCTGGCCGGCCTGCTCCTCGGCGGAGACGTTGCGGTGCAGCACGCCCATGCCGCCGACCCGCGCCATGGCGATCGCCATGCGGGCCTCGGTGACGGTGTCCATCGCGCTGGACAGCAGCGGGACCGCCAGGGTGATGCGCCGGGTCACCCGGCTGCTGGTGTCCACCTCCGCCGGGACGACGTCGGACGCCCCGGGGATGAGCAGGACGTCGTCGTAGGTGAGACCGAGGCGGGCGAACTTCGCCGGCAGCTCGGGCACGGAGTCGGGCTGCATGTGCGCGGCCACCCTTCGGCGCGGATCGGGTCGGACACCGGTCGACACACCTCGCGGGCGCGCGGGACCTTGCCCTGATCGTAGGCGGCGGCACGGAGGAGGCGGTGCTCCGCCCGCTCGGCGGCTACCGTGTGACCGTGTCTTCGTTCGACGACGCCTTCGGGCCGGACTTCAGTTCCGCCGACGGCCCAGCCCCTCCGCCGCTCTCGATGGAGGAGCGGGCCGGGGTCCTCGACGACCTGGCCGAGCTCGAGGTCTTCCGCACCCTCTTGGAGCCGACCGGCATCAAGGGCATCGTGGTCGACTGCCCTGACTGCGAGGAGGAGCACCACGTCGACTGGGCGCTGATGCAGGCGAACCTGCGCCAGCTGCTGGACGAGGGGCAGACCGGCCGGCACGAGCCGCCGTTCGACCCGAACCCCGACGACTACGTCAGCTGGGACTACGCCAGCGGGTACGCCGACGGTGTCGCGGCGCTCGCCGAGCGGGACGAGCCCAGCGGCCGGCGCACCGGGCGCCACGCCCGCGACGACTAGAGCTGTGACACTGCGGTCCTCCGGACCGCACCGCGGCCACTTGCCGTCCCCCAGCTGGGCTGAGCGCGTCCGTCGCGCCTGCGCGGACCCTCCGGGCCCACTCGGCGCCACCACACCGCGGCCAGGTGCCGTCCCCCTGCCGAGCTGAGCGCGTCCGTCGCGCCTGCGCGGACCCTCCGGGCCCACTCGGCGCGACCACCCCGGGCCGGGCGCCGTTCCCCCGAGGGCGTGAATGCCTCCGTCGAGAACGCGTCGAGGGCCGCCTCCCGGTTCGGGAGACGGCCCTCAGCGCGTGCGTCGGTCGGGTGACCGCTCAGGTCATGATGCCGCGGCGGAAGCCGGTGGCCACCGCCTCGGCGCGGTCCTTGGCGCCCAGCTTCCGGAACAGCCGCCGGGCGTGGGTCTTGATGGTGTCCTCGGACAGGTAGAGCTCCCGGCCGATCTGGGCGTTGCTCTTGCCCTGGCTCATCCCGGTGAGCACCTGCATCTCGCGCATGGACAGCGCCACGGCCGGGGCGGCGTCACGCACCGTGGACCGCACCGTGGTGGGCGCGGAGCCGGCGAGCGGCGCCGCACCGCTCCACGCGGCCACGGAGGCCGTCGCCTGCTGCGGGATCCGTCCGTCGGCACGCAGCCCCACGCGGGAGAGCCCGAGCCCCATCTCGATCGGGGTGGCGTCCCAGCGCAGGTAGCCGCGGGCCCCGAAGGCCACGGCAGCCCGCACGCTGTCGGCGTCATCGGGAGCGCCGAGCACCAGCACCGGGAGCCCCGGGTGGGACCGGAGCGCCTGCGTGGCGGCGGACAGCCCGGTGTCCACGGCCCGCTGGGTGCCCACGACGAGCACGTCGGGGGTGCGGGTGGCGAGGCGGGCCATGAGCGACTGCGCGTCGCCGACCACCTCCACCCGGCCGACGAAGGGCAGGGCGACCAGCCGCGAGGCGACGTCGTCACGGACCCGCCGTCGCTCGTCGTACACCCACACGGTCGCGCCGTGCACGGGTGCGCGCATCCTGTCGTCGATCACGCCTGCTCCTCGCTCTCCCCGGCCGCGCGGCGGCCGGGTCCCCCCGCCGGCCGGGGAAGGCACCCGGCCGGGTGTCGCTCGGGTGGAGGGCCCACCGGGCCCCCCACCTCCGCGCTGGTCACGCGACCGGTCCGGGTTTCTCCCCCTCCCGGACGCCAGCGCGACCTGGAGCCACCTTGATCGACTCCCGACCGGGGGAACAGACGCCCTCACCCCCGGGGGTGAGCGCCGCACGCGGAGGTGACGCAGGGCGCACCTGGGAAAAGTTGCGAATCGGCTGTGTTTGGACGTGGGACGGCGAGGGCACCGGGCCCCTTGCAGCCGGACAGCCCCCTCCGGCTCAACCGAGTCCTGGAGGAGACATGGCCGACATCCGCAGACTCCCGACGCCCGTGGCCGAGGTCTGGGACTGGCAGCTGCACGGCGCCTGCCGTGGCGAGAACACGTCCCTCTTCTTCCACCCCGACGGCGAGCGGGGGCCGGCCCGGGCGCGACGGCAGTCAGCGGCGAAGGCCGTCTGTGCGCGCTGCCCGGTCGTCGACGCGTGCCTCAAGCACGCGCTGGCCGTCCGCGAGCCCTACGGGGTCTGGGGCGGGATGAGCGAGGAGGAGCGGGCCCGGCTGATCGCCACCGAGCCCGCCGCCGTGGCCGCGGGGGTGTAGCACCCCGCCACGAACGCCGAGAGGGCCCGGTCCAGGAAGTCCTGGACCGGGCCCTCTCGTGTACCCGGACGGCGCGAGCACCGTCCTGGCTCAGCCGGTGGGGTCCTGGCTCACGGTCGACGGGGAGCCAGGACCCCCGGCCCCGTCCAGAGGCTCGCCGCGAGCGTGCGAGCGGCGAGGAGGACGGGGCCCTTTCTCAGTGGCTGTGCCCGTGGCCGTGCGAGTGGCCGTGGGTGTGGTGCCCACCGCCGTCGTGGTCGTGCTCCTCCTCGGGAGCCTCGACGACGGCGGAGTCGGTCGTCAGGACCATCGCCGCGATCGAGACGGCGTTGCCCAGCGCGGCCTTGGTGACCTTCACCGGGTCGATGACCCCCTGCCCGGCCAGGTCGCCGTACTCACCGGTCGCGGCGTTGAAGCCGTTCCCGGTGCCGAGGTCGCGCACCTTGGCGACGACGACGCGGCCCTCGAACCCGGCGTTGTCGGCGATCTGCACCAGCGGGGCCTCCAGCGCGGTGCGGACGGCGCGCGCGCCGGTCAGCTCGTCGCCGGTCAGCTCGAGGGCGTCGATCGCGCTCGCGGCGTGCACCAGCGCCGAGCCACCGCCGGGGATCACACCCTCTTCCACCGCCGCGCGGGTGGCGGCGATGGCGTCCTCGATGCGGTGCTTGCGCTCCTTGAGCTCCACCTCGGTGGCCGCGCCGACCCGGATGACGCCGATGCCGCCGGCCAGCTTGGCCAGCCGCTCCTGCAGCTTCTCGCGGTCCCAGTCGGAGTCGGTCGCGTCGATCTCGCGGCGGATCTGCGCGACGCGGTCGCCGATGGTCTCCGACGTGCCGCCGCCGTCGACGATGGTCGTCGCGTCCTTGGTCACGGTGACCCGGCGCGCGGTGCCGAGCACCTCCAGGCCCACCTGGTCGAGCTTGAGGCCGACGTCCTCGCTGACCACCTGACCGCCGGTGACGACGGCGAGGTCGGTCATGAACGCCGTGCGCCGGTCGCCGAAGTAGGGCGACTTCACGGCGACGACCTTGATGGTCTTGCGGATCGAGTTGACGACCAGCGTGGACAGCGCCTCGCCCTCGACGTCCTCGGCGACGATGAGCAGCGGGCGGCCGCCGGTCGACAGCACCTTCTCCAGCAGCGGCAGCAGGTCGGCCAGAGCACTGATCTTGCCGCTGACCAGCAGCACGAGGGCGTCCTCGAGGACGGCCTCCATGGCCTCGGGGTCGGTGACGAAGTACGGCGAGAGGTAGCCCTTGTCGAACTGGACGCCCTCGGTGACGTCGAGCTCGGTGTCCAGGGTGTTGCTCTCCTCGACGGTGATGACGCCGTCCTTGCCGACGCGCTCCATCGCCTCGCCGATCAGCTCGCCGACCTCGGCGTCCTGGGCGGAGATGGTGGCGACACCCGCGATCGCGTCGCGCTTCTCGACCGGGATGGCGGCGGCGTCGAGCGCGGCGTGCACGGCGTCGACCGCGGCACGCATACCGCGGCCCAGCGCCATCGGGTTGGCTCCGGCGGCGACGTTGCGCATGCCCTCGTGCACCAGCGCCTGGGCGAGCACGGTGGCGGTGGTGGTGCCGTCGCCGGCGACGTCGTTGGTCTTGGTCGCGACGCTCTTCGCCAGCTGGGCGCCGAGGTTCTCGTACGGGTCCTCGAGCTCCACCTCGCGGGCGATGGTGACGCCGTCGTTGGTGATGGTGGGAGCGCCGAACTTCTTGTCGATGACGACGTTGCGGCCACGCGGGCCGATCGTCACCTTCACGGCGTCGGCGAGCTTGTCGACACCGCGCTCGAGGGCGCGGCGCGCATCCTCGTTGAACTTGATGATCTTGGCCATGGGCCCTTCCGATCAGGGAGTGCTGGGCGAAGACGACCGCCCCGGGACCCGGTGTTCGGGTCGCCGGGGCGGACGCAACGTGCTGGAACGGCCCCCTCGCAGGGCCCCGCGGCGAGCGGAGCGAGGCGTGGGGGGCGAGGGGGTCCTTCTACTTCTCCACGACGGCGAGCAGGTCGCGGGCGGAGAGCACGAGGTACTCCTCGCCGGCGTACTTGACCTCGGTGCCGCCGTACTTCGAGTAGATGACCACGTCGCCGACGTTCACGTCGAGCGGAACGCGGTTGCCGTTGTCGTCGATGCGGCCGGGGCCGACGGCGACGACGGTGCCCTCCTGGGGCTTCTCCTTGGCGGTGTCCGGGATGACCAGACCGGACGCGGTGGTGGTCTCGGCCTCGTTGGCCTGGACCACGACGCGGTCCTCCAGCGGCTTGATGCTGACCTTGGTAGCGGTCGTCACGTCGGTGACGCCCCCTTCGGTGTAGGACGGCAGGGATGTTCGATGCTGTGGCACGGGGTCCGGGCACCCGCCGTCGCGGGGGTCGGGCGCCAGCCCGTGTCGTCTGGCACTCTACCCAGGAGAGTGCCAGCCGCTCAACCCGGTCGCCGAGGTGGGTGACGTGGGGGCTGACCAGCCCGTGCGCCACCCTGTGCAGGTGGACCGGCCGACCGACGAGCAGACCGTCGAGACCGTGCGCCAGCTGCGCGCGCTGGTGACCCCGGAGGGCGCCAGGGCGCTGTCGCGCGCGGCGACGTTGCTGGACGAGGGGACCGATGCGGTCACCGCGCTGACGCGGCTGCGCGCCGAGGTGGGCACCGACCTCGCCGGGCCGGCGTGGGGCATCGCCCGGCAGCGACAGAAGGCGCGGCCGACGTTCGGGGCCGACGCGGACCAGATGCTGTTCACCGGCGACACCCTCGAGCAGGCAGGACGTCCGGAGCTCGCCGCCCGGCGCGCGGCCCGCCTGCTGGCCGGAGGGGCCGACTCCGTCGCCGACCTCGGGTGCGCCGCCGGCACCGACACGATCGCCCTCGCCCGCGCGGGCGCTCGGGTGCTCGCCGTCGACGTCGACCCGGTGGCGCGCGAGCTCACCGCCCTGAACGCCGAGGCGCTCGGCGTCGACGACGACGTCTGGGTGGTCGCCGGCGACGCGGTGGAGCTGGTGGCGGCCGCCCGTGGTGGGGAGGTGGCCGGGTGCGGGGCCGCCGTCCTGGACCCGGCCCGGCGGGCGGGTGGGCGGCGGCTGCTGGACCCCGACCGCTGGTCCCCGCCGTGGTCGACCGTCGTCCAGCTGCTGGACCGGGTGCCCACCTCGGTGGTGAAGGTGGCCCCCGGGCTCGACCACGAGCGGGTGCCCGACGGGGTCGAGGCCGAATGGGTGTCGGTCGGCGGTTCGATCGTCGAGGCGCTGCTGTGGGGCCGCGGGCTGTCGACGACGTGGCGTCGCGCCACCCTGCTGCGCGACGACGAGGTGCACGAGCTGACCGCGGACGCCGACCCCGGCCCCGCGCCGGCCGGCCCGGTGCGCGGCTGGCTGCACGAGCCCGACCCCGCCGTCATCCGCTCCGGCCTGGTGTCGCTCGTCGCCGCCGACCTCGGCGCGAGCCTGGTCGACCCGACGATCGCCTACCTGACCTCCGACACCCGCGCGGACTCCCCCTGGGTCAGCTCCTACCGGGTCGACGAGGTGCTGCCGTTCAACCTGAAGAAGCTGAAGGCGCTGCTGCGGGAGCGCGGGGTGGGCCGGGTCGTGGTGAAGAAGCGTGGCTCGGCGATCGAGCCGGAGACCCTGGCCCGCCAGCTGCGCACCGACGCCCCCGGCACCGCGACCGTCGTCGTCACCCGCGTCGCCGGCGCCCCGACCGCGCTGGTCTGCGACGTCACCACCTGACCAGCCGTCGGCCCCGACCATGGGCCCGCCCCGAGCCTGCGAGGGGCGGGGAGGGCGGAGTCGTCTCTCAGCGGCTGACGACGTCGATCGGCAGGGAGCTGTCCGCCCCGAGGTCCGGAGCGGACGGCGCCACCCCGGCGGCGACCAGCCGCGAACCGAGCGCCGCCACCATCGCGCCGTTGTCGGTGCAGAGCTTCGGGCTCGGCACCCGCAGCACGATGCCCGCCTTCGCGCACCGTTCCTCGGCCAGCGCGCGCAGCCGCGAGTTGGCTGCCACTCCCCCGCCCAGCACGAGGTGGTCGACGCCGTGGTCGCGGCAGGCGCGCACGGCCTTGGCGGTGAGCACGTCGGCGACCGCCTCCTGGAACGAGGCGGCCACGTCGGCCACCGGCACCGGCTCCCCGGCGCGCTCCCGGGCCTCGATCCACCGGGCGACGGCGGTCTTCAGCCCGGAGAAGGAGAAGTCGTAGGCCGGGTCGCGCGGACCGGTGAGCCCGCGCGGGAACGCGATGGCGTGCGGATCCCCCTCGCGCGCGGCCTTGTCGATCGGCGGGCCGCCCGGGAACGGCAGCCCAAGCACGCGGGCGACCTTGTCGAACGCCTCCCCGGCCGCGTCGTCGATGGTGCGCCCCAGCGACTGCACCTCCTGCGCCAGGTCGGGCACCAGGAGCAGCGAGCTGTGGCCGCCGGAGACGAGCATCGCGATCGACGGCTCGGCGAGCGGCCCGTGCTGGAGCTCGTCGACGGCGACGTGCGCGGCCAGGTGGTTGACCCCGTAGAGCGGCTTCCCCAGCGCCAGTGCGTACGCCTTCGCGGCCGCGACCCCGACCAGCAGCGCGCCGGTCAGGCCGGGACCCGAGGTCACCGCCACCGCATCGACGTCGGAGGCCCGGATGCCTGCGTCGGCCAGCGCCCGGTGCACCGTCGGCACCATCGCCTCCAGGTGCGCGCGGGAGGCGATCTCCGGGACGACGCCGCCGAAGCGTTCGTGCTCGGCCATCGAGGTGGCCAGCGCATCGGCGAGCAGGGTGTGCCCGCGGACGATGCCCACGCCGGTCTCGTCGCACGAGGTCTCGAACCCGATGACCAGCGGCTCGCTCACGGCGTCCCTCCGTCACATGTCGCTCCCGCGGGGCGCTCCGCTCCTCGCTCGTTCCTCGCTGCGATGCTCACGCCCCTGTCCGCTCCCGCTTCATCACCACGGCGTCCGTGCCGCTCGGTTGGTAGTAGCCGCGCCGCCGGCCGATCTCGGCGAACCCGCGCCGCCGGTAGAGCCCCTGCGCCGTCTCGTTGTCCGCCCGCACCTCGAGCAGCACCACCGGTGCGCCGCGCCGGTCGGCCTCGGCCAGCAGCGCGTCGAGCAGCCGGGCGCCGATCCCCTCGCCCTGCCGGGCGCCGGTGACTCCGATCGTGGCGACGTGCGCCTCGTCGTCGTAGGCGATCAGCCCGGCGTAGCCGACGACCGCCCCCTCGTCCTCGGCCACCAGGTAGTGCCGGGTGTCGGTGCGCGCCAGCTCGTCCCGGTACATGGCGACCGTCCACGTGTCGGGGGCGAAGAGCTCCTCCTCCAGCTCCATCACCGCGGGCAGGTCGGCCAGCCGCATCGGGCGCAGCCGGACGGTCACTTCTGCGACACCGCCTTGATCGAGCTGGGCGGGACGGCGTCGGGGCGGCGCAGGTACAGCGGCACCAGCGGCGCGGCGGACGACGGGTCGGCCAGCTGTGCCGCCGCGGCGCGCAGCAGCCCCGCCGTCGTCACCTCCGCCGGTTGCACGTCGGCACCGAGCCGCTCGGCGAACGCCGGGTCACCGACGAACGGCCCGGTCCGGCCGAGCTCCTCGGGGCGCTCGACGCCCGGGCCGTCGACCCGCCGGTCCTGGTCGTCGTAGGCGGCCCAGTAGACCTCCTTGCGGCGGGCGTCGGTGACCACCGTGCGGGCGCCCGAGCCGACGGCGTCCAGCGAGCAGACCCCCACGACCGGCAGGCCGCGCGCGTCCGCGATCGCCGCCGCGGTGACGATGCCGACCCGCAGACCGGTGAACGGCCCGGGGCCGAGCCCGGTGACGACCGCCTCGACGTCGCCCAGCGCGACACCGGCGTCGGCGAGCACGCCCTCGATCGCCGGGGTCAGCAGCTCGGCGTGCTTCGTGCCCGACGGGACGGCGCGCTCGGCGAGCACCTCCGTGCCGCCGTCAGGGGTCCACCGCGCGAGCCCGGCGACGAGCGTCGGGGTGGCGGTGTCGAGCGCGAGGACCAGCACGACCGCTCAGCGTAGGCGAGTGCCGGCGGCCACCTCGTAGACGATCTCGAGACCGTCCTCCTCGTCGACCTGCTCCCCGACGGCGACGAACCCCTCGCCGAGCACCAGGTCCCGCGAGGCGGTGTTCGCCGGGGCCACCGACGCGCGAACCGTGGTCACCGCCGGCTCGTCGGCCGCCCACGCCAGCAGCGCCCGCAGCGCCGCCCGCGCGTACCCCTGCCGCCGGTGCTCCGGATCGATCGAGTAGCCGACCTCCACCATGCCGGAGGCGTCCGGCGGCCCGTGGAAGCCGGCCCGGCCCACGGTCAGCTCCCGCCCCGGATCGCGGACCACCCGGGTGATCCAGCGGGCGCTGCCCGGGTCGGCCACCACCTGCTCGGCCCGGACCCTCCACACCCAGCGGCACTCCCGCCCGGCGAGGTAGGGGCTCAGGGGCACCGGCGCCGCCGCCTCGGCCGCGGCCAGGTCCCCGTCGGCGAGCGCACGCAGCGCGGTCGGGCCGAGGGCGATGAGCTCCACCCGGCGGTCCACGGGCGGCAGGCTAGCCGTGAGCCGTTGCCCCCGTCACCGGCCGGGCGCTACGGTCGCCGACGTGACTGCCGGGTCGGCCTCGAGCCACGAGCGAGTCAGGGTCCCGGCCCGCCGGTGACCGCCGGGTGGCCGCGAGGGCCGCCCTGCCGAGCACCGCCGTGACGCCGTGCTCCCCGCCGTGGCCCTGCCCGGCCCATTCCCCGTCGTCCCCGTGCGTCTGCCGGACGACGCCCCTCGCCGTACCCCCCTCTGGAGCTCCCCATGCCCAGCGCCACCGCCCTGCACCACCTGATCGTCCTGGTCGAGGACCGCGACGCCGCCGTCTCCTGGATCGTCGAGCTGCTCGACCTCCGCACCCCCTGGGACAACGGGTTCTTCCGGTCCGTGCAGCTCGACGACCAGCTAGTGCTCAACTTCGCCGCCGCTCCGGCCCCGGTCGAGCCGCAGCACTACGCGTTCCTCGTGACCGACGAGCGCTTCGACGTCATCAAGGCTCGGTTCGACGCCGACGGGACGCCGTACCAGGCGGACCCGCCGGGGCGCCGTCCCGGCCAGGTCGGGGAGGTCAACCCCGACGGCAGCGGCCGGCGGCTGTACTTCCGCGGTCCCAGCGGGCACCTGCTGGAGGTGCTGACCGCCCGGTACACCGACGTCCCGGACGCCTCGGCGGCGGGCTGAGGGGGCGGCCGGGTCTCAGCCCCCGTCGAGCCGGGCCGCCCACCCCGGGCCGTGGGGCACGAGCATCGCGGTGCGGACGTCGTCGTCGCGCCGGTCCAGCCGCACCTCCAGGTGCTCGTCGGCCAGCTGCTCGACCAGCCCCTGCCCCCACTCGACGACCGTGACCGACTCCTCGGTGGAGGCGTCGAGGTCGAGGTCGTCGACGTCGGCGTGCCCGCCGAGCCGGTAGGCGTCCACGTGCACCAGCGGGATCCGCCCGCCGCGGTGCACCCGGGCGATGACGAACGTGGGCGAGGTGACCGGTTCCCGGACGCCGAGCCCGGCACCGATGCCCTGGGTGAGCGCCGTCTTGCCCGCGCCGAGCGGGCCGACCAGCACCAGCAGGTCGCCGGGGCGTGCGAGGGCGGCCAGCGCCTCGCCCAGGGCGTGGGTGTCGGCGAGCTCCGGCAGCACGTGCTCGCGCCTCACGCGACCTCCTCCAGCGCCCCGGCGACGGCGGTCAGGTCAGCCAGCAGCCCGGCGCGGGGGGCACCGTTCGGGCCGAACCGGATGGCGGCCGACGGGTGGTAGGTGGCCCAGACGGCGCGGCCGTCGACGTCGTGCGGGCGGCCGCGGACCGCCGCGAGCACCGTGCGCGGGCCGAGGAACCACTTGGCCGAGGAGAGCCCGAGCGCGACGACGACGGGCGTGTCGAGGAGCTCGAGCTGACGGCGGAGCCACCCGCTGCACCGCGCCACCTCGGCAGCCTTCGGTGTGCGGTTGGCCGGCGGCCGGCACTTCACGATGTTGAGCACGGCGGCCTCGGCCCGCGACAGCCCGGCCTCGGCCAGCAGCTGGTCCAGCAAGGCCCCCGACTTCCCGACGAACGGCCGGCCGGTCTCGTCCTCGGTCGCGCCCGGCGCCTCGCCGACCAGCACGAACCTGGGCCGACCGCCGCGCGGGAGGTCCCCGACGACGACGTGCTGCCGGGCCGCGGCCAGCTCGGGGCACGCCACGCAGGAGCGGGCCACGTCCGCGAGGGCCGCCCAGTCCGCGGCCGCTGCCGCGGTGCGGGCGACCTCGTCGGCGGCGGCGTCGAGCCGGGGCGGACGGAGGGCGGCCACCCCCGCACCCTAACCGCGCCGGCAGGCCCGCTCCGGGGGCCGGGTCAGCTCGTCGCGCCCACGCCGAGCCCGGCGGCCACGCGCCGGAGCAGCCCGGCGATCGCCCGGCTCACCTGGTCGGGCTCCTCCAGGGGGACCATGTGACCGGCCCCGGGGACGACGACGTAGTCGACGGCGTTCTCCCCCGTCGCGTCGAGCCGCTCCACGATGAGGTCGCTGTGCTCCTTGGGGATCATCCTGTCCCGGTCCCCGGTGAGCACCAGGGTCGGCACCCGGCGCAGCGGCTCCAGGCGACCGGTCTCGTCCAGGCCGGCGAGCGCCGGGTAGAACTCCGCGATGACGTCGACCGGGGTGCCGGCGATCATCGCGTCGACGTAGCGCACCAGCGCGGGCTCGACGTCGGACGAGCCGAACGAGAGCGCCCGGGTCGCCGCCGAGACGAGGTCGGCGGCCACCCGACGGGTGCGCTCGGCGAAGGCCGGCCGGCGGCGCATCGTCCAGGCGGCGACCGGCAGCACCGCGGCCCGCATCCGGGTGAGCATCTCGGGCAGACCGAAGCTGAGGTCGGCGAGGTTGCCGCTCGAGGTGGAGACGAGTGCGACGCCGCGCACCCGGCTGCCGAACAGGTCCGGTCGCGTCGCGGCCAGGCCCATGATCGTCATCCCGCCCATGGAGTGACCGACGAGGACGACCGGTCCACGCGCCACCCGGGCGTCCAGGACCGCCACGAGGTCGGCCGCCAGCTGCTCGATGGTGGAGTGCTCGGCCGGGCCCCGGCCGGAGGAGCCGTGGCCGCGCTGGTCGTAGAAGACGAGCCGGGCCTGCGGTCGGTGCCCGTTCCCGGTGGCCAGCTCCGCGGCGAGGGTGCGTCGCTGGAACGCCCACGACGCCATCGAGAGCGTGTAGCCGTGCACGAAGACGACGGTCAGGGGTGCGTCGCGGGGCCCGATCTCCTCCACGGAGAGGAGCACGCCGTCGTCGGCGCGCACCAGTGCGGTGCGGTCGGCCGGGCGGGCGTCGGCGCCGAGCGGGTCGGCCTGCCGCAGCCGGCGCTCGGCCCGCGCGGCCGAGAGCTCGGCGGCGGGGCCGAGCTCGGCAGCGCGCACGCGGCGGGCCGCGACCCGGCTGAGCGCCACGCCGGCCGCGGTGCCGGCGGCGGCCAGCCCGACGACGGCACCCAGCAGGCCGGCGGCGTGCGCCGTGGGGTGCTTGTGCGGGCGCCGGGCCGGCCGCGAGCGGTTCCGCGCCATCAGACCGCCCCCGCCGACCCGACGTAGCGGCGGGTGAACCGCCCGCCGATCCGGGTGACCAGCTCGTAGTGGATGGTGCCGACGGCGTCCGCCCACTGCTGGGCGGTCGGCTCTCCACCGTCCCCCGGCCCCCAGAGGACCACCTCGTCGCCGGCGGCGATCGTGTCGTCGCCGACGTCCAGGACGAACTGGTCCATGCACACCCGGCCGGCGATGGTCCGCTGCGTGCCCGCCGCCAGGACGGGGGCGCTGTTGCCAGCGGCCCGCGGCACCCCGTCGGCGTAGCCGACGGGCACCAGGGCCAGGGTGGTCTCGGCCGGGGTCGCGTAGGTGTGGCCGTAGGAGACCCCGGCCCCGGCTGCGACGCGCTTGGTGAGCGCCACGCGGGCCCGCACCGTCATCGCCGGCCGCAGGCCGTGGTCGGCGGCGTCCCCGCCGAGGGGGTCCAGCCCGTAGACGGCGACGCCCGGGCGCACCATGTCGTACCAGGTCCCCGGCAGGGCGACCGTCGCCGCCGAGTTGGCCAGGTGCCGGCGGGCGTCGGTGAGCCCGGCTGCCCGGGCCACCGCGACCGCCTCCTCGAAGACCCGCACCTGCGCGCCGATGGTGGGGTGCGTGGGCGCGTCGGCGTAGGCCAGGTGGCTCCACAGCCCCACGACCACGACGTCGCCGTCGGCCTGCGCGCGGGCGGCCGCGGCCACGAGCGCCGGCCACTCGGCCACCGGGGCGCCCTCCCGGGAGAGCCCGGTGTCGACGAACAGGTGCAGCCGCGCGGTCCGGCCGGTCGCCCGGGCGGCGGCGACGACCTCGGCGAGGCCCCACGCGGCGTTGACCGACACCTCGACGTCCGCGGTCAGCGCAGCGGCGACGTCGGCACCCGGGCCGTTGAGCCAGGCCAGCACCGGCGCGGTGATGCCCGCCGCCCGCAGGGCCAGCGCCTCGCTGATCACCGCCACGCCCAGCTGGTCGGCACCGCCGGCGAGCGCGGCCCGCGCCGAGGGGACGAGACCGTGCCCGTACCCGTCGGCCTTGACGACCGCCATCAGCGGGCGGCCCACCCGTTCGCGCAGCACCGCGGTGTTCCGGGCGATCGCGTCGAGGTCGACGACCACCTCCGCACCGGTTCCGTTCGTCACGCCTCCGAGTCTGGCAGGCCGGCCGGCGAGGTCCCACGGACCCGGCTGATCGCCTCGGGGAGGTGTCGCACGACGTCGCCCGCGAGGAACGGGCCGCCGGCCGCGGCGACCTGCCCGGCCCGCCCGTGGACGTGCGCGGCCACCGCCGCCGCCTCGGCCGCGGACAGACCCGCCGCCAGCAGTGCGCCGGCGATGCCCGAGAGCACGTCGCCGGTGCCCGCGGTGGCCAGCCACGGGGTGCCGGTGCCGTTGACGAACGCGGTGCCCTCCGGATCGGCGACCACGGTGGCGTCGCCCTTCAGCAGGACGACCGCCCCCAGGTCGGCCGCCAGCCGGCGGGTGGCCCCGAGGCGGTCGTCCCCGGGCTCGGCACCGAAGCGGGCGAACTCCCGGTCGTGCGGGGTGAGCACGGTGGCGGCCGCCCGGCGGCGCACGAGCTCGGGCTCGCGGGCGAGCAGGGTCAGCCCGTCGGCGTCGACGAGCACGGGCAGATCGGTGGCGAGCACCTCGGCGAGCACGCTCCGGGCGTCGTCGCCGGTGCCCAGGCCCGGCCCGACCACCCACGCCTGCACGCGGCCGGCGTCCCCCGGCCGGCCGTCGGTGACGATCGCCTCCGGCCACGCGGCCCGCACGCCGTCGGCCGCCGTCCCGGCGTAGCGCACCAGCCCGGGACGGGTCCGCAGCGCCGCACCGGTGCAGAGCACCCCGGCCCCGGGATAGGCGGCCGAGCCGGCGACCACGCCGACGACCCCCTGCGAGTACTTGTCGTCGTCGGCGTCGGGCAGCGGCAGCCGGGCGGCGACGTCGGCGTCGGTCAGCTGGCGGGCGGTCGGTGCCGGCAGGTGCGGCCCGAGCCCGATGTCGACCAGGTGCACCTGCCCGGCGCAGCCGCGGCCGGCCCCGGTGACCAGGCCCGGTTTGACCGCCCCGAAGGTGACGGTGTGGGTCGCCGGGAAGGCAGCGCCCGGCACGGCACCGGTGTCGGCGTCCACGCCGCTGGGCAGGTCGACCGCCACCATGTGCGCCGGCCCAGCGGCGGCCCGCTCGACGAGTGCGGCGGCCGGCTGCCGCAACCCGCCCGTGCCGCCCAGGCCGACGATGCCGTCGAGCACCAGGTCGGCGCGGTCGAGCAGCGGACCGGCCGACCCGGCGTCGACGGTGCGGCCACCGGCCCGGCGGAAGGCGGCGAGGCCGGCCGGGTGCGTGCGGTCGGGAGCCAGCAGGACGGCGGTTACCCGGGCGCCACGGGCAGCGAGCCGGGCGCCGGCGAAGAGGGCGTCGCCGCCGTTGTTCCCCGCGCCCACCAGCAGGGCCACCCGGGCGCCGTACGGGCGGGCGAGCAGCCGCAGGCACACGGTGGCCAGCCCGGCAGCCGCCCGCTGCATGAGGGCGCCGTCCGGGAGGGCGGCCAGCAACGGGGCCTCGGCCGCCCGCACCTCCGCGGCGGTGTGCAGGTCGATCATGTGGCCTCCCGGGTCAGGCCCTCGGCGACGACCACCGCGGAGGCGATGCCGCCGTCGTGGCTCAGCGAGACGTGCCACGACGTGACGCCCAGCTGCGCGGCCCGCCCGGCCACCGAGCCGCGGACGGCCAGCTGCGGGCGCCCGTGCTCGCCGACGGTCACCTCGGCGTCGTGCCAGCGCAGGTCACCGGGCGCGCCGAGGGCCTTGGCGAGCGCCTCCTTGGCGGCGAACCGGGCGGCCAGTGACTCCCCGGTCCGCGGGGCCCCGGAGGGGGTGCGCTGCTCCTCGGCGGTGAACAGCCGGTCGCGCAGCCCCGGCGTGCGGGTGAGCGACTGCGCGAAGCGCTCGACCGGCACGACGTCGATCCCCACCCCGATGATCACCGAGGCGACCGGATGGAACGGCCTCGATGCAGGGGCCCGCGGCGAGCGGAGCGAGTCGTGGGGGGCATCGAGGTCCTTCTACTCGACGGTGACGCTCTTGGCCAGGTTGCGCGGCTGGTCGACGTCGTACCCACGGGTGTCGGCGATCTCGCAGGCGAGCACCTGCAGCGGCACGGTCGTCACCACGGGGGCCATGAGGGTCGGCGTGCGCGGCACCCGGATCAGGTGGTCGGCGAACGGCACCACGTCGTCGTCGCCGTCCTCGGCGATCACGATCGTGCGCGCCCCGCGGGCTCGGACCTCCTGGATGTTGGACACGACCTTGCCGTGCACCGAGTTGCGGCTGCGCGGCGAGGGCACCACGACGACGACCGGGGTGCCCTGGTCGACGACGGCGATCGGCCCGTGCTTCAGCTCGCCCGCGGCGAAGCCCTCGGCGTGGATGTAGGCCAGCTCCTTGAGCTTGAGCGCGCCCTCCAGCGCCACGGGGAACCCCACGTGCCGGCCGAGGAACAGGATGGTGCCCGCGTCGGCGAGCGACCGGCCCAGCGCGCGCACCGGCTCCATCTGCTCCAGCACCTTCTCGACGGCGTCGGGCAGCTGCCGCAGGTCCTCGACGATCGCGGCGATCTCGTCCTCGTACTTGACCCCGCGCACCTGGGCCAGGAAGAGCCCGACGAGGTAGCAGGCGACGACCTGGGCGAGGAACGCCTTGGTCGATGCGACGGCGATCTCGGGGCCGGCGTGGGTGTACAGGACGGCGTCGGACTCCCGGGGGATGGTCGAGCCGTTGGCGTTGCAGATGGCGAGCACGCGGGCCTTCTGCTCCTTGGCGTGCCGCAGCGCCATGAGGGTGTCCATCGTCTCGCCGGACTGGCTGATGACGATGACCAGCGTGGAGCGGTCGAGCACCGGGTCGCGGTAGCGGAACTCGCTGGCGACCTCCACCTCGACCGGGATGCGGGTCCAGTGCTCGATGGCGTACTTGGCGATCAGGCCCGCGTGGTAGCTCGTGCCGCAGGAGACGACGAAGATCTTGTCGATGTCGCGGAGCTCCTGGTCCGACAGCCGGACCTCGTCGAGAACCAGCTCGCCGTTCTCGCCCAGCCGGCCCAGCAGGGTGTCGGCGATCGCCTGCGGCTGCTCGGCGATCTCCTTGAGCATGAACCAGTCGTAGCCGCCCTTCTCGGCGGCGGCGGCGTCCCAGTCGACCGTGTAGGCCGTGGGCTCGGCCGGCGCCCCGTCGAAGCCGGTCACCGTGAGCCCGCGGGTGCGGTCGATCTCGACCACCTGGTCCTGGCCGAGCTCCCGGGCCTCCTTGGTGTGCCCGATGAACGCCGCGACGTCGGAGCCCAGGAAGTACTCGGCCACGCCGTCGGCCGTCTCCCCGATGCCGACCACGAGCGGGCTGCTGCGCCGGGCGGCGACGAGGGTGTCGGGCTCGGCGACGTGGGTGGCGACGAGGGTGAACGCGCCCTCCAGCCGCCGGCAGACCCCGCGCATCGCCTCGGCCAGCCGGCCCGGCCCCTCCGGGGTCGCCCCGTAGACGGCGGCGAGCAGGTGGGCCACCACCTCGGTGTCGGTCTCCGACGTGAACTCCACGCCGGCGGCCTCGCACTCGGCCCGCAGCGCCACGAAGTTCTCGATGATGCCGTTGTGGATCACCGCGACGGTCCCGTCACCGGAGACGTGCGGGTGGGCGTTCCGGTCGGTGGGGCCGCCGTGGGTCGCCCACCGGGTGTGCCCGATGCCGATCGTGGCGGCCGGCAGCGGCTCGTCGGCCAGCACCTTCTCCAGGTTGGCCAGCTTGCCGGCCTTCTTCGCCGTGCTCAGCTCACCGCCGGAGACCACGGCGATGCCCGCGGAGTCGTACCCGCGGTACTCGAGCCGGCGCAGCCCCTCCAGGACGACGTCCAGCGCGTCCTGAGGGCCGACGTATCCCACGATGCCGCACATTTCACCGAGAGTACCGGGGACCGTGGCCCGTTCGTCCCCCGCGCGCGACCGGTCCGCCCCGAGGGGTGAGGCCGGATCCAGCCGTCAGCCGACCGCGGCGACGACCTCCGCGAGCCGCTGGGCGACGGCGTCGGCCTGCTCCTGCGTGGGCGCCTCCACCATGACGCGGATCAGCTGCTCGGTGCCCGACGGGCGCAGCAGCACCCGGCCGCTGTCGCCCAGCTCCGCCTCCACCGCGTTGACCGCGGCGGCGACCTCGTCGCTCTCGGCCACGGCGAGGCGGTCGGAGACCGGCACGTTGACCAGCACCTGCGGCAGCCGCTGCACCACCGAGGCCAGCTCCGCCAGCGAGGCGCCGGTGCCGGCCATGCGGGAGAGCAGGGCCAGCCCGGTGAGCAGGCCGTCGCCGGTGGTGGCGTGCTCCAGGAAGACGAGGTGCCCGCTCTGCTCCCCGCCGAGGCTGAGGTCGTGGGCGCGCAAGGCCTCGAGCACGTAGCGGTCGCCGACGGCCGTCGTGCTCACGGTGATCCCGGCGTCGCGCATCGTGTGGTGGAACCCGAGGTTGCTCATCACCGTCGCGACGACCGTGTCGGACTTCAGCGCACCGCGCTCGTGCAGGTCCAGCGCGCAGATGGCCAGGATGGCGTCGCCGTCGACGACGTCGCCGTCGGCGGTGACGGCGAGGCACCGGTCGGCGTCCCCGTCGTGGGCGAGCCCGATGTCGGCGCCGCGCGCCCGGACGGCCTCGACCAGCGGCCCGAGGTGGGTGGAGCCCACGCCGTCGTTGATGTTCCAGCCGTCGGGCGCGCAGCCGATCGCGTGCACCGTCGCGCCGGCCCGCCGGTAGACCTCGGGGGCGGCCGTGGCGGCCGCTCCGTGGGCGGCGTCCACGACGACGGACAGGCCGGTCAGCGGCCGGACGGCCGTGCCGAGCAGGTGCTCGACGTAGGCGTCGGTGCCGTCGTCGAGTGCGCGGACGCGGCCGACCCCGCCGCCGGTGGGGCGGTGGCCGTCGGAGGAGCCGGAGGCGACGGTCTGCTCGATGGCCGCCTCGACGGCATCGGGCAGCTTGTGCCCGCCCCGGCTGAAGAGCTTGATGCCGTTGTCGGGCATCGGGTTGTGGCTGGCCGAGATCATGACGCCGAGATCGGCGCCGCTGCGGCCGGTCAGCCAGGCCAGCGCCGGCGTGGGGACCACCCCGGCGAGGAGCACCTCAGCTCCGGCGCTCGTGAGGCCCGCGACGACCGCGGCCTCGAGCATCTCCCCGCTGGCACGGGGGTCGCGGCCGACGACCGCGACGGGACGCGAGGTCCCGTCGCGGTCGGCGAGCACGCCTGCGGCGGCGCGTGCCACCGAGAGGGCCAGCTCCGGCGTGAGGTCGGCGTTCGCCCGACCCCGGACGCCGTCGGTGCCGAAGAGTCTGCCCCCCATGGCCGACGCAGCCGTGCCGGTCAGCGCTTGGAGTACTGAGGCGCCTTGCGGGCCTTCTTGAGCCCGTACTTCTTGCGCTCCTTGACCCGCGGGTCACGGGTCAGGAAGCCGGCCTTCTTGAGGGCCGGGCGGTCCTCGCTCTCGACCTCGATGAGGGCGCGGGCGATGGCCAGGCGCAGCGCGCCGGCCTGGCCCGTGACGCCGCCACCCTTGAGGAGGCCGACGACGTCGTACTGCTCGGCCTTCTCGAGGGTCACGAACGGCTCACGGATGAGCTGCTGGTGCACCTTGTTCGGGAAGTACTCCTCGAGGGTGCGGCCGTTGAGCTTGAACTGGCCGGTGCCGGGGAGCAGCCGCACGCGGACGACTGCCTCCTTGCGCCGGCCGACGGTCTGCACCGGACGCCCCTCGGCGTCGGTCACGGTCAGTGCGCTGGTCACTGGGCCACCTGCTTGATCTCGTAGGTCTGGGGCTGCTGCGCGGCGTGCGGGTGCTCCGGGCCGGCGTAGACCTTGAGCTTCTTGATCATCTGCCGACCGAGGCTGTTGTGCGGCAGCATGCCCTTGATCGCGCGCTCGATGACGCGGTCGGGGTGCGTGCGCAGCTGGTCGCCCACGTTGATGGTCTTGAGGCCACCCGGGTGGCCGGAGTGCCGGTAGGCGCGCTTGTCCTCGCGCTTGGACCCGGTCAGGGCGACCTTGCCGGCGTTGACGATGACGACGAAGTCGCCGACGTCCACGTGCGGGGCGTACTGGGGCTTGTGCTTGCCGCGCAGGAGCTGCGCGGTCTGGCTGGCCAGTCGACCGAGCACCACGTCCGTGGCGTCGATGACGTGCCAGGCCCGGGCGACCTCGCCGGGCTTGGGGGTGTACGTGCGCACGGCGCGCGTCCTCCGTCGTCGTCGGGATGGCTGGTGGGATCGCCTCGCCGAGCACGGGAGACGGTTCTGCACGCGCGGCACCAGCCGGCACGCGCGCCAACCGAGCACGATACCAGTCGAAGGACCTCCGTCCTCCTCACCCCTCGCAGGCTCGGGGCGAGCCTCTGGACGGGGGCCGTTCCAGCGTGTCACCGGGACCCTGGACGGGGGCCGCTGACGGCCGGTTACCGGACTTCGCGCAGCCGCCCGGTGTCGACGTCGTAGACCGTCCCCCGCACCTCGCGCGACAGGAGGTAGGGGCAGTCCCGCAGCAGCCGCATCGACTCGCGGACGTCGGCGTCGACGTCGGTGAACGTGCGCGCCGACCACGGGGGACGGCGGCCGGTGGCCTGCTCGACCCGGTCGGCGAAGTCGACGTCGTTGCTCTTCTGCAGCCCGCAGTCGGTGTGGTGGACCAGCACGATCTCCCGGGTGCCGAGCAGGTGCTGCGAGATGGTCAGCGACCGCACGGTGTCCTCGGTGACGACGCCGCCGGCATTGCGGATGACGTGCGCGTCACCGACCTCCAGACCCAGGAGGGGGAACAGCGGCATCCGGGAGTCCATGCACGCCACGACGGCGACCTTCCGGGCCGGGGCCACCGGCTTGCTGCCGGGGAACCGCTCGGCCCACTCCGCGTTCGCTTCGAGCATCCGGTCGATCTCAGCCACGACCGGACGATATCCGGACTCCCAGGCGTCCGCGCTCGCGGGCGACCACGTCGGCCAGCACCGCCGGGTCCAGCGCCGGCCTGCCCCCTGCGTGCGAGACCGTCGCGGCCGCCGCCGCGGCGGCGAGCCAGGCCGCGTCCTCGGGGCCGCCCCTGCCGAGCAGCGCGGCGACGAGCGCCGCCACCCACACGTCCCCGGCTCCGGTCGGGTCGACCGGCGCCTCCCCGAGCAGCGGCACGACGAGCTCGCCATCGGCCCACGCCGGGTCGACCTCGCGCTCCCCCGCCGCGACGCCGAGGGCCGGTCCGGACCGCCAGGCCACCAGGTCGCCCTGCTTCCCCACCGCCATCGCCACCAGCCGGGGGCCCGCCGCCAGCAGCTGCGCCGCGGCGTCGCGGGCGTCCTCCACACGGGGCAGCGGGCGGCCGACCAGGAGCTCGGCCTCGGTGGCGTCGGCCCGGACGACGTCCGCGCGGGCGAGCACCGCCTCCCTCGTCGCCGGGTCCTCCGCGGCGCCGTCGGCCACCACGAGGGCCGTCCGGGGAACGCGCGCCAGCGCCGCGCGCACCGCCGCGCCGGGCTGCTGCAGCTGCAGGCTCAGCACCTGGCAGGCCGCCAGCTGCTCGGCCGCGCCGGCCACGTCGGCGGGGGTCAGCAGCGCGCCGGGCGGCACGTCCTCGACCAGCCGCCGGCGGCCGCCGTCCTCCACCAGGTCGACCAGCAGCGCGGTGGGCGTGCCCGGCCGGGTGACGACGCCGGAGACGTCGATCCCGTCGGCGGCGGCCTGCGCCCGCACGTCGCGTCCCGCGGCGTCGTCGCCGACGACGCCGACCAGCGCCACCGGGACGCCGAGCTGGGTCAGCGCGACCGCCTGGTTCGCCCCCTTCCCGCCGAGCAGCTCCCGGCGCCCCGTGGCCGGGGCCGACCCACCGGCCGCGGGCACCCGCGAGAGCCGGAGCACCAGATCGCGGCCGATCTGGCCCAGCACGACGACCGCTGCCATCCACGCGCCTCCTTCCACCGCCGGTGGCGGGCACGCGGCGATGGGCGAGGATGTGCCCCGTGCGCACGGTCGAGGAACACCAGTCGGTGGTGGACGCCCTGCTGCCCGCCCTGCCCGAGGAGACCGTGCCCCTGTCGGCCGCGCACGGCCGGGTGCTGGCGCGCGACGTCGTCGCCGAGGTGCCGCTGCCGGGCTTCGACAACTCGGCGATGGACGGCTACGCCGGCCGGTGGGCCGAGCTCGCCGGCGACGACGGCGGCCCGGTCCGGCTGCCGGTGGCCGAGGACATCCCCGCCGGGCGCACCGACGTCGTCCCCCTGGCGCCGGGCACCGTCCACCGCATCATGACCGGGGCCCCGCTGCCCCCGGGGGCCGACGTCGTCGTCCCCGTGGAGCTCACCGACGGGGGCACCGACGTCGTGGAGATCCGCGACCGCCCGCCCGCCGGGAGCCACCTGCGGGCGGCTGGCGAGGACATCACCGCAGGCACCGTGGCCCTCCCCGCCGGGGCCCCGCTCGGCGCCGCCCAGCTGGGCCTGGCCGCCGCGGTGGGGGTTTCGGAGCTGGTCGTCCGGCGCCGGCCGCGGGTACTGGTCCTCTCCACCGGCAGCGAGCTCGTCGCACCGGGGCAGCCGCTGGTGCGGGGGCAGATCTACGAGTCCAACTCGGTGCTGCTGGCCGCCGCGGTCGAGGAGGCCGGCGGCATCCCCCGGCGACTGCACTTCGTCCCCGACGACGTGGACCAGTTCCTCGCCACCGTGCGGGCGGAGCTGGCGACGGCCGACCTGCTCATCACCAGCGGCGGGGTGAGCGCCGGCGCCTACGAGGTGGTCAAGGACGCCTTCCGCACGCTCGGCACCGTCGAGTTCGGCAAGGTCGCCATGCAGCCCGGCGGGCCCCAGGGCGCCGGCACGGTCGACGGCGTCCCCGTGGTCACCCTGCCCGGCAACCCGGTGAGCGCCTTCGTCTCCTTCGAGGTCTTCGTCCGCCCGGCCCTGCGCCGGGCACTGGGGCACAGCTCGCCCGCCCGGGTGCGGGTACCCGCCCGGCTCGCCGGCCCGCTGCGCTCCCCCGCCGGTCGCCGGCAGTACCTGCGCGGCCGCTACGAGGGCGGGGAGGTCTCCCAGGTCGGCGGACCCGGCTCCCACCTGGTCGCACACCTGGCCCGGGCCAACTGCCTGGTCGTCGTGCCAGAGGACGTCACCGAACTGCCCGCCGACGCCTCCGTGGACGTCATGCTGATCGAGGGAGCGCTCCAGTGACCGAACCACGCCTCACCCACGTCGACGAGTCCGGCGCCGCCCGGATGGTCGACGTCTCCGCCAAGGCGGTCACCGCCCGGGAGGCCACCGCGGCCGGCCGGGTGCTGGTCAGCGCCGAGGTGGTCGACCTGCTGCGCGGGAAGGGCGTCCCCAAGGGCGACGCCGTCGCCGTCGCGCGGATCGCCGGCATCGCCGGGGCCAAGCGGACGCCGGACCTGGTGCCGCTGTGCCACCCGATCGCCCTGCACGGCGTGACGGTGGACGTCGAGGTCGCCGACGACGCGGTCGAGATCACCGCCACCGCCCGCACCGCCGACCGCACCGGGGTGGAGATGGAGGCGCTCACCGCGGTCACCGTGGCCGGGCTCACCATGATCGACATGGTGAAGGCGGTCGACCCGCGGGCGACGATCACCGACGTCCGGCTGCTGCGGAAGTCCGGCGGCAAGAGCGGGGAGTGGACCCGGTGACCGCCGCGCTCCCGGCCGGCGCGCGCGCCGTCGTACTCACCGCCTCGAACCGGGCCGCGGCTGGCGTCTACGAGGACCGCAGCGGCCAGGTGCTCGCCGCCGGGTTGCGCGAGCTGGGCTTCGCGGTGGAGGGGCCGCACGTGCGGCCCGACGACGCCGCCGAGCTGGAGGCCGTGCTGCGCAACGCGGTGGACCTCGGCGTCGACCTGGTGGTCACCACCGGCGGCACCGGCCTCTCCCCCACCGACGTCACCCCCGAGGCCACCCGGGCGGTGCTCGAGCGGGAGGCGCCCGGCATCGCCGAGGCGGTCCGCCGGTACGGCGCCGAGCACGGGGTCCCCACGGCGGTCCTCTCCCGTGGGCTGGCCGGCACCGCCGCGCGCACGCTGATCGTCAACCTGCCCGGCTCCACCGGCGGGGTGCGGGACGGGCTCGCCGTCCTCGGCCCGCTGCTCCCGCACGTGGTGAGCCAGCTCCGCGGCGGAGACCATGTCTGACGTCGTCCTCCGGACGACATCGCGGCCAGGAGCCGTGCCCCAGCTGCGCTGAGCGTGTCCCTCCCTGCGTCGCGGGAGCCTCCGGCCCCCACTCCTGCGGTCACCTCGCGGGGCGCGCAAGGCCCGTGCAGGTGGCCGCGTCAGTCCAGTGCGATGCGCTCCTGGTGGGTGTAGACGTTGCAGCCGTCGCCACGGAGGAAGCCGACGAGGGTGATGCCGACCTCGCGGGCCAGCTCCACGGCCAGCGACGACGGCGCGGAGACCGCCGCCAGCACCGGGATGCCGGCCATCGCCGCCTTCTGGGTCAGCTCGAAGCTCGCCCGGCCGCTCACCATCAGGACGTGCCCGGCCAGCGGCAGCCGGCCGGCCCGCACGCCGTCGCCGATCACCTTGTCCACCGCGTTGTGCCGACCGACGTCCTCGCGCAGCGCGAGCAGCTCGCCGTCGGCGCCGAACAGCCCGGCGGCGTGCAGGCCACCGGTCTTGTCGAACACCTGCTGCTGGGCGCGGAGCCGGTCCGGCAGCGCCAGCAGGGCCGCCAGTGGGAGCCGCAGGGTGTCGGCGGCGACGTCGAAGGAGGTCTTCGTGCGGATCGCGTCGATGCTCGCCTTGCCGCAGACCCCGCAGGAGCTGGACGTGTAGAAGTTCCGCTCCAGCCCGGTGTCGGGCATCGGCACGCCGGGCGCCAGGTCGACGTCCACGACGTTGTACGTGTTGCGCCCGTCCGCGTCGACCGAGTCGCAGTAGCGCAGGCCCGCGACGTCGTCGGCGCCGCGGATCACGCCCTCGGTCGCCAGGAAGCCGTGCACCAGGTCGAAGTCGTCGCCGGGGGTGCGCATGGTGATCGCCAGCGCGCTACCGCCCAGGCGGATCTCGAGCGGCTCCTCCGCGGCGACCGTGTCGGGCCGGGTGGTGTGCTGCGCGCCGCGGATGCGCAGCACCGGGGTGCGGCTGGTGACTCGTCCCACGCGGAGGACGGTACCCATGCCGTGGGCCTACCGTGTCGGCGTGGACCCGCTGCCCCCGTACTCGGCCGTGGTGCTGGCCGGTGGACGGGCCGAGCGGCTGGGCGGGCAGGCCAAGCCCCAGCTGCGCGTGGGCCGTCGGACGATGCTGACGGCCGTCCTCGACGCCGTCGGCGACGCGCGGCAGCGGATCGTCGTGGGGCCGGCGCAGGAGGTCCCGGGCGATGTCCTCCTGACCCGCGAGGCGCCGCCCGGCGGTGGGCCCGTCGCGGCGCTGCGGGCCGGGCTCGCGGTCGTGGACACCGCCGTCGTCGTCCTCCTCGCCGCCGACCTGCCGTTCCTCACCGCCCACCTGGTCGCGGAGCTGCGCCGACGCCTGCGCCACGACGGTGTCCTGGTGGTCGACGACACCGGTCGCGACCAGCTCCTGCTCGGCGCCTGGCGCACGGCTGCGCTGCGCGCCGCCGTGGCCGCGCCGGACTGCCCTCGCGCCCTGCACCGGGTGGTCTCCGGGCTCGCCGTCGACCGCTTCTCCCCGCCGGTGGCACCCGGCCGCCCGGCGCCGTGGCTGGACTGCGACACCCCCGAGGAGCTGGCGCGCGCCCGGGCGGTAGCCGGCGCGCCCCCCGGGTAGGGCGTGGGCATGCGCATCGTCATCGCTGGGGCCCACGGGCAGGTCGCTCGCCGCCTCGGCCGTCTCCTGTCCGGCCGCGGCGACACCGTCGTCGGGCTCGTCCGCAATCCCGATCACCGGGCCGACCTGGAAGCCGATGGCGTGACGCCGGCGGTGATCGACCTCGAGTCGGCCTCGCTCGAGGAGGTCGCCGAGGTGCTGCAGGGCGCTGACGGGGTCGTGTTCGCCGCGGGCGCCGGGCCGGGCAGCGGGGCCGCCCGCAAGGACAGCGTCGACCGCGGAGCGGCGGTGCTGCTGGCCGACGCCGCCGAGCGGGCGGGGGTGCGGACCTACCTGCTCGTCTCCTCCATGGGGACCGACCTGGTGGCCGGTGGCGCCGCGCCCGACGGCGTCGACGAGGTGTTCGCCGCCTACCTGCGCGCCAAGCTCGCCGCCGAGCAGAACCTGCTCGCCCGCCCCGCCCTCGCGGTCACGGTGCTGCGGCCGGGCGGCCTGACCGACGATCCCGGCACGGGCCGGGTCACCCTCGACAGGCACGTGGAGCGCGGCGAGATCCCCCGCGACGACGTCGCCGCCGTGCTGCTGGCATTCCTCGACTCCCCGCGCGACGGAGCCGTGGTGGAGCTGGTCTCCGGCACGACGCCGGTCGCCGAGGCGGTCGCCTCCGTCCCCTGACGCGGCCCTTCCGCCCGGCGACGCTTGGTGGTACACCTGTATCACCAACGCCGCCGAGGCAGGAGCCGCCATGCCCAACAGGACCGCCCGCCCGTCCGCGTTCACCAGCGATGCAGCGCGGAACAGGTTCCTCGTGCGCTACGACGAGGTGCTGGACCGGGTCTGGCCGGTCCCGGTCGATCCGGTCGACCTGCCGACCACGGCGGGCACCGTCCGGGGATACCGGGCCGGCCCGACCGGCAGCGCCCCGGTCGTCCTGCTCAGCGGCGCGGGTGGCAACGCGATCGGCTGGTACCGCGCCGTCGCCGCGTTGAGCCGGCAGCACCCGGTGCTGGTCGCGGACACACCCGGTGAGCCCGGCCGCTCCCGGCAGACCGCGCCGCCGGCCGACGGGCCGGCGCTCACGGGCTGGCTCGAGGAGGTGCTCGCCGGGGTCGGGGCCCGTGGCGCCCACCTGGTGGGGTGCTCCTACGGCGGCTGGCTGGCCCTGGAGCACGCGCGGGTGCAGCCGGGGCGGATCTCCGCGGTGACGCTCGTGGACCCGGCCGGCCTCCAGCCGCTGACCGGCCGCTTCTACCGCTGGGTGGTCCTCGGCGGGATGGCCGCCGCACTGCCCCGGGGACTGCGCCACCGGGCGGCCCGGCGCCTGGTGAACGGCACGCTCGCCGACGACGACCTCATGGCCCTGGTGTCGGCATCCATGGCCTTCCGGCGCCGGCTCCCCGCCCCCTCGCCGTGGTCGGACGACGAGCTCGAGAGCGTCGCCCCGCCGGTGCAGGTGCTGATCGGCGAGCGCAGCACCATCCACGATGCCACCGCGGTCGCCCGCCGCCTGTCCGCCGTACGGCCGGACTGGCGCGTGGAGGTCGTCCCCGGCACCGGCCACGCGCTGCAGGTCGAGGTTCCCGAGCTGGTGGCCGACCGGGTGCTCTCCTTCCCCCCATCCGTGAGCTGCCCACGCGCGGAGGCCTGATGCCCAGGCGCGTCGACCACGGCGAACGGCGGGCACACATCACAGCGGCTCTGCTGCGCATCGCGAGCAGCCGCGGCCTGCAGGCGGTCACCATGCGGGAGGTCGCCGCCGAAGCGGGGGTGTCGCTGCGCCTGGTGCAGTACTACTTCACCGACAAGCGGACGCTGATGCGGGCCGGCCTGGACGAGCTCGCGGCGCGGTTCGACCGCCGGGTCCGTGAGCGCGCCACCGCGCACGGTGCCGGCCTGCCACCGCGGCTGGCCCTCGAGGTCGTGCTCGGCAGCATCCTGCCCACCGACGAGTCGAGTCGTGCGGACCGCATGGCGTGGACGGCCTACTTCGCCGCAACGCTGACCGACCCCGGGCTGCTGGAGGGCACCACCGACCACCCGGATGCGCTCGCCGACCTGCTGACCGGGTACGTCGTGCGCGCGCAGCAGAGCGGAGATGTCGACGCACAGCGGGACGCCCGCATCGAGGCGGCGAGCCTGCTCGCCTTGGTGAACGGCCTCAGCGACAGCGTGCTCGGCCGGCAGCGGGACGCCGAGGACGCGCTGGCGATCCTGGGCTACCGCCTGGACCGGCTGTTCGACGGCCCGGCCGTCAACCCCGGCGCGCCCGGGTGACCTGGGCACGGGCGGCGAGCTCGGCATCGGGCGGGTAGTCGACGGCCAGCAGCGTCAGGCCGTGGGCCGGGGCGACCGGCACCTCGCTGGACCGCTCGGAGCGTGCCAGGAGGCTCGCCGGCCAGTCGAGCGGGCGCCGCCCCTCACCCACCGCGATCAGGCCCCCCACGAGACTGCGCACCATCGAGTGGCAGAAGGCGTCGGCGGACGCATCGATGCGGAGCACCTCGACGCCGGCGTCCTCCACGGCCCTCGAGACCTTGAGCCGCAGCAGGGTGCGGATCGTCGTCGCCCCCTCGCGGCGCCTGCAGAAGGCCGCGAAGTCGTGCTCACCGAGGAGCAGCCCCGCCGCGAGATCCATGGCGGTGGCGTCGAGCCGACGCGGCCAGGCCACCGTGTCGTTCCGGCGCAGCGGCGGCGGACCCGCCGGGTCGTCGGTCAGCCGGTACGCGTAGTGGCGGGCCAGCGCACCGAAGCGCGCATCGAAGTCCGGGGGCGCCTCGGTCACCGACCGGACCACCACGTCCGACGGCAGGACGCCGCGGAGCCGCCGGACCAGCTTGGCGGCCTGCTCCTCCCACACCCCCCGCGGGACGTCGCAGTGGACGACCTGACCGGTGGCGTGCACGCCGGCGTCGGTGCGGCCGGCGACGGTGAGGTCGACGTCGCGGCGGAGCACCGTGGCCAGACCCCGCTCCAGCTCGTGCTGGACCGTGCGCATCGCCGGCTGGCGGGCCCAGCCGTGGAAGCCGGTGCCGTCGTACTGCACGGCCAGCCGGAGACGGACGAGCCCGCCACCGGAGTCGGTGGCGGGCTCGTCCGTGCGCTGCTGATCGCTCAGCGGCACGTCACTTCGGGTCCGGAGCGGCGTCGCCGCCCTGGTACTGCTGGCTCGCGGTCGCGGCGTCCCCGAGCTCGGCGGCCTCGACCTCCGCCGCCGCGGCCCGGGCCACCTCGGGCGAGAGCGCCGGGTCGTCCACCAAGGCCGCGTTCTCGCGCTGCGGCTCGGGCGTCACGTCACCGTCGTCCTGCCGGTCGCCGTCGGGGTTGTAGACGTCGGTGACGATCTCCTGCGCCTCGTCCGTGACGCTGCCGTCGGTCACCGCGGGCGAGGTGTCGCCACCGGGACCGGTGGTCTCACCCTGGAACGTCGCCCCCTGGTCGCCGCCACCGGCGGACACGCCGGCCGCGCCGGCGCCCGTCACGTCCTCGGGCGAGCTCATCGGGCGTCCGTGTCCTCGGCGTCGGCGGCGGTCTCGCCGGCCGCCTCCTCGGCGACCTGGTCGGCCGCCGCGTCCTCGGCGACGGAGGTCTCCGCGGCAGCGGACTCGTCGACCGGGGTCTCCTCGGCGTCGGCGGTCTCGATCGCGTCCGCGGTGACCTCGCCGGTGGCAGCGGCCGCGCCGGCGCCGGTGGCGAACTGGGTGCCACGGGCGCGCTCGGCCTCGCCGACGGCCTGCTGGCCGACGGTCAGGGCCTCGACCAGCTCGATGACCGCCATCGGGGCATTGTCGCCCTTGCGGGGACCGACCTTGGTGATGCGGGTGTAGCCACCGGGGCGGTTCTCGTAGCGAGGGCCGATCTCGGCGAACAGGGTGTGGACGACGTCCTTGTCACGGATGGTCGTCATCACCTGACGACGCGCGTGCAGGTCACCGCGCTTGGCGAAGGTCACCAGCTTCTCGGCCAGCGGACGCAGCCGCTTGGCCTTCGCCTCGGTGGTGGTGATCCGCCCGTGCTCGAACAGCGAGGTGGCCAGGTTGGCCAGCATCAGCCGCTCGTGCGCGGGGGAGCCGCCGAGACGGGGGCCCTTGGTGGGGGTGGGCATGTCGGTCCTTCCTCAGGCGGCCGGGCGCTCGCTGCCGGCTGCATCCGTGGTGGTGCTGTCGTCCTTGCTGCGGTGGTGCCTGCACTGCTCGTGGCGTCAGTGTGGCGTGCCCCGAGCGGCCCCGCTGCAGGGGCCCACCGCGGACGTGCCGGCGGCGGGGTGCAGCGGGGCCCTTGCTCAGAGCTGCTCGGTCTCCTGGTAGGAGCCCTCGTCGTACTGCGCCTGGTCGTAGCCGGCCGCGTACTCGCCCGTGCCCTGGTAGGCGTCGGTCTCGTAGCCCTCGTCGTAGCTCTCGATCGAGGTGGGGATGAACCCGGGCGGGCTGTCCTTGAGCGCCAGCCCCATGGCGGCCAGCTTCATCTTGACCTCGTCGATCGACTTGGCCCCGAAGTTCCGGATGTCGAGCAGGTCGGCCTCGGAGCGGGTCACGAGCTCACCGACGGTGTGCACGCCCTCGCGCTTGAGGCAGTTGTAGGACCGGACGGTGAGGTCCATGTCCTCGATCGGCATCGAGAAGTTGGCGATGTCGGCGGCCTCGGCCGGGCTGGGCCCGACCTCGATGCCCTCGGCGTCGATGTTCAGCTCGCGCAGCAGCCCGAAGAGCTCGACCAGGGTCGACCCGGCCGAGGCGATCGCGTCCCGCGGGGCGATGGAGGGCTTGGTCTCCACGTCCACCACGAGCCGGTCGAAGTCCGTGCGCTGCTCGACGCGGGTCGCCTCGACGGCGTAGGTGACCTTGCGGACCGGCGAGTAGATCGAGTCGACGGGGATGCGGCCGATCTCCTGGCCCGGCTGCTTGTTCTGCGGGGCCGGCACGTAACCGCGGCCGCGCTCGACGACCAGCTCGACCTCCAGCCGACCCTTGCCGTTCAGGGTGGCGATGTGCAGCTCGGGGTTGTGCACCTCGACGCCGGCCGGCGGCGCGATGTCCGCGGCGGTGACCTCACCCGGGCCCTGCTTGCGCAGGTACATGGTCACCGGCTCGTCGGAGTCGGAGCTGACGACCAGGCTCTTGAGGTTGAGGATGATCTCGGTGACGTCCTCCTTGACGCCCGGCACGGTGGTGAACTCGTGCAGGGTGCCCTCGATGCGGATGCTGGTGACAGCGGCACCGGGGATGGACGACAGCAGCGTGCGCCGCAGGGAGTTGCCGAGGGTGTAGCCGAAGCCCGGCTCGAGCGGCTCGATGATGAACCGCGAGCGCTGCTCCGAGATGGTCTCCTCGGTCAGCGTGGGGCGCTGTGCGATGAGCATTGGGTGTCTCCTTCAGGTCCTCCGGCACCCGCCATATGACGCCGTGAGGGGGTGGTGCTGGCCCCGGCGGACATCTGTCCGTCCGCCGGGACCGGTGGTGCTGGAACGGCCCTGTCGCAGGGGCCCGCCGCGCGGGGAGCGTGTGGCGGGGTGCGACAGGGTCCTTCTACTTCGAGTACAGCTCGACGATCAGCTGCTCCTGGACCGGGGTGTCGATCACCTGACGGGCCGGGATGCCGTGGACGAGCACGCGGAGCTGGGTGCTGATGACCTCGAGCCACGGCGGCACGGGGCGCTCGCCCGCGCGGGCCTGGGCCACCTCGAACGGCATCATCGTGCGCGACTTCTCGGCGACCTCGATGATGTCGTTCTCGCTGACCCGGTACGACGGGATGTCGACCTTGCGGCCGTTCACCCGGATGTGACCGTGGCGCACCAGCTGGCGGGCCATGTCGCGGGACTCGGCGAAGCCGGCCCGGTAGACCACGTTGTCCAGCCGCGACTCGAGGATCTGCAGCAGGACCTCACCGGTCTTGCCCGTCTTGCGGTTGGCCTCTTCGTAGTAGCCGCGGAACTGCTTCTCCAGCACACCGTAGATACGGCGGGCCTTCTGCTTCTCGCGCAGCTGCAGCAGGTACTCGCTGTCCTTGCTGCGGCCCCGGCCGTGCTCGCCCGGCGGGTACGGCCGGATCTCGATCGGGCACTTCGGGGACTCGCACTTGCTGCCCTTGAGGAACAGCTTCATCTTCTCGCGCCGGCACATGCGGCAGTCGGCTCCGGTGTAACGGGCCACGTCTATCTACCTCTTCGTCTCGTCAGTGGCCGGTCAGACCCGGCGGCGCTTCTTGGGGCGGCAGCCGTTGTGCGGCTGCGGGGTGACGTCCTGGATCTGCCCCACCTCAAGGCCGGTGGCCTGGAGCGAGCGGATCGCGGTCTCCCGGCCGGAGCCGGGGCCCTTCACGAAGACGTCCACCTTGCGCATGCCGTGCTCCTGCGCCTTGCGGGCCGCGTTCTCGGCGGCCATCTGCGCGGCGAAGGGGGTCGACTTGCGGGAGCCCTTGAAGCCGACGTGGCCGGCGGAGGCCCAGCTGATCACGTTCCCGCTGGGATCGGTGATCGAGACGATCGTGTTGTTGAACGTGCTCTTGATGTGCGCAGCACCGTGAGCGACGTTCTTCTTCTCCTTGCGGCGGACCTTCTTGGCGCCGGCCGCGGCGCGAGCCCTGGGAGGCATGAGTCTGTCGAGTTCCTTCTCTTCGTGGCCTAGAGAGGCAGCACGCGTGCGCGCCGACGCTCCCCCCTCACGGGATCTGCGGCGACGCGCTCTCGCGGCTTACTTCTTGCCGGCCTTCTTCTTGCCGGCGATGGTCTTGCGCGGGCCCTTGCTCGAGCGCGCGTTGGTCTTGGTGCGCTGACCGTGCACCGGGAGGCCACGGCGGTGCCGCAGACCCTGGTAGCAACCGATCTCCACCTTGCGACGGATGTCGGCGGCCACCTCGCGGCGCAGGTCACCCTCGACGCGGAAGTGCTCGTCGATGTAGTCGCGGAGCTTCAGCAGGTCCTCGTCACTGAGGTCCTTGGCGCGCAGGTCGGGGTTCACACCCGTCGCGGCCAGGGTCTCCTTGGCGTGGTGCTTGCCGATGCCATAGATGTAGGTGAGCGCGATCTCCATCCGCTTCTCGCGGGGCAGGTCGACGCCAGCCAGTCGTGCCATGTTCAGGTACTCCCTCAGCCCTGGCGCTGCTTGTGCCGGGCGTTGTCGCAGATGACCATGACCCGGCCGTGCCGGCGGATCACCTTGCACTTGTCGCAGATCTTCTTCACCGACGGCTGGACCTTCACCGGTGCCGCCCCTCATTCCTCGAAATCGATGTGCCCGGACCGCGCACGCCGTGCGGGTCCGTGACGGTCACTTGTAGCGGTAGACGATGCGACCGCGCGTCAGGTCGTAGGGCGAGAGCTCCACGACCACGCGGTCCTCGGGCAGGATGCGGATGTAGTGCTGCCGCATCTTGCCGCTGATGTGGGCGAGCACCCGGTGCCCGTTCTGCAGCTCGACCCGGAACATCGCGTTGGGCAGCGGCTCGACGACGCGACCCTCGACCTCGATGGCCCCGTCCTTCTTCGCCATGCCCTACACGCACTCCTTGACTCGGTGGTACTGGTTCCTTCGCGCGGCCGCGCCGATGACCGGCTGGACGCGCTCGGGACTTTGCAGATCGGGTGGTGCCGGCGCTCTCGCAGAGGGCGCTCTGCGTCATGCGGCCACAGCACGACGACAGAACGGCGCTAGCGCCACAGAAGATCGTACCCCGATGTCCCACGCGTCACCAACCCGCCCCGGAGTGACAGTGGTGACGTGCTGAACGGCCCGATCAGGGGCTCACTCCCAGCGTGCGAGGGGTGAGGAGGTCGGGGTCCTTCTTCAGGTGCGGGGCGTGATCCCGAACGGCGCCAGACCCGCGACGCCGCCGTCCTCGGCGGTGAGCACCCACGGACCCTCGGGGGTGATGGCGACCGTGTGCTCGAAGTGTGCCGCGCGCGACCCGTCCTTCGTGACGACCGTCCAACCGTCCTCGAGCTCCACGGTGGCGGGGTCGCCGACGGTCACCATCGGCTCGATCGCCAGGGCGAGGCCGGGGACGAGCTTGGGGCCACGGCCCGGCCGCCCGTAGTTCAGCACGTGCGGGTCCTGGTGCATCTCCGTGCCGATGCCGTGCCCGCCGTAGTGGTCGACGATGCCGTACGGGTGGCTCTCGGCCCGGATGACCTGCTCGACCGCGGAGCTGATGTCGGTCAGCCGGCCGCCGGCGACGGCACGGGCCAGCCCCGCCCACATCGACCGCTCCGTCACGTCGAGCAGCGCCGCATCCTCGGCAGAGGGCTCCCCCACCGTCACCGTCACGGCGGAATCCCCGTGCCAGCCGTTCAGGATGGCCCCGCAGTCGATCGAGATGTTGTCGCCCGAGGCGAGCGCCCGGTCCTTGTGCGGGATGCCGTGCACGATCTCGTCGTTGATCGACGCGCAGATGCTGCCGGTGAAGCCGTGGTACCCCAGGAACGAGGGCACGGCACCCGCGCTGCGGATGTGGTCCTCGGCGATCGCGTCGAGCTCACCCGTGGTGACCCCCGGGCGGATGGCAGCGCGGACGGCCGCGATCGCTCCCGCGACGACGAGCCCCGCGCCCCGCATCAGCTCGATCTCGTGCGGCGTCTTTATCTGGATCATGCGTCCACTCCACTTCGCGACCAACGGAAGGCGGCCGAGGATGCCTGCCGTCATCTTCCGCGTCGCTCCTTCACCGCACCGGCCGGCCGGTGGCTCACGCCGGCTGACCGGCCTCGCCGTCATCGTCAGCGCCCAGCGCGCGCAGCGCCCGGGCGGTGACCTCCTCGACCGGACCGATCGCGTCGATGCGCGCGAGCAGCCCCTCGTCCTCGTAGAAGCCTGCCACCGGTGCGGTCTGTTCCCGGTACACGTGCAGCCGGTGCCGCACCGTCTCGGGCTTGTCGTCGTCGCGCTGGACCTCTTTACCGTCCACGATCATGCGCCGACCCGAGAGCCGCCGGACCAGCTCGTCCTCGTCGACCACGAGTTCCACGACGCGGTCGAGCTTCTGCCCCAGCTCGGTGAGGGACTCCCGCAGCTGCTCGGCCTGGGCGATGGTGCGCGGGAAGCCATCGAGCAGGAAGCCCGACTCCGCGTCGTCCTCGGCCAGCCGGTCCTTGACCATGGCGACGGTGATCTCGTCGGGCACGAGGTCGCCGGCGTCCATGTAGACCTTGGCCTTCTGGCCCAGCTCCGTCTTCCCGCTCACGTTGGCGCGGAAGATGTCGCCGGTCGAGATCGCGGGGACGCCGAGCTTGGCGGCGATGATCTGCGCCTGGGTGCCCTTGCCCGCTCCGGGGGGGCCCAGGAGGACGATGCGCACTACTTCAGGAACCCTTCGTAGTTGCGCTGATTCAGTTGCGTCTCGATCTGCTTCACCGTCTCCAACCCCACTCCGACCATGATCAGGACAGCGGTTCCACCGAACGGGAAGTTCTGGTTCTGCCCTTCCTGCGTGATCGACAGGAAGAGGTTCGGCAGGACTGCGACCAGACCCAGGTAGATCGACCCCGGAAGCGTGATCCGGGACAGGACGTACTGCAGGTACTCGGCGGTGGGCCGCCCCGGCCGGATGCCCGGGATGAAGCCGCCGTAGCGCTTCATGTCGTCGGCCCGTTCCTCCGGGTTGAACGTGATCGACACGTAGAAGTACGTGAAGAAGATGATCATCGCGAAGTAGATCGCGACGTGGACCGGGCTGCTCTGGTCGATCACGTAGTTCTCGAAGAACCGACGCACCGCTCCGGTCTCGTTGCCCTGGAGCTGGGTGATCAGCTGGGGCAGGTACAGCAGCGACGAGGCGAAGATGACCGGGATGACGCCGGCCTGGTTCACCTTCAGCGGCAGGTAGGTCGACGTGCCGCCGTACATCCGGCGGCCGACCATCCGCTTGGCGTACTGCACCGGGATGCGGCGCTGCGCCTGCTCGACGTAGACCACGGTGCCGATGATCACGACGGCGAAGGCACACACGACGGCGAAGACGATGCCGCCCCGCGTCTGCAGGATCGAGCCGCCCTCGGCCGGGATCCGCGCGGCGATCGAGGTGAAGATCAGCACGGACATGCCGTTGCCGATCCCCTTCTCGGTCAGCAGCTCGCCGAGCCACATGATCAGCGCGGTGCCGGCGGTCAGCGTGATCACCAGGATCACCGTCGTCCAGACCGACTCCGACGGGATGATCTCCTGGCTGCAGTTCGGGAACAGCTGCCCGCTGCGGGCGAGGGCGATGATGCCGGTGCTCTGCAGCACGGCCAGCGCGATGGTGAGGTAGCGGGTGTACTGGGTCAGCTTGGCCTGACCCGACTGCCCTTCCTTCTTCAGCTGCTCGAAGCGCGGGATCACCACCACCAGCAGCTGCACGATGATGCTCGCGGTGATGTAGGGCATGATCCCCAGCGCGAACACGCTCAACCGGAGCAGCGCGCCGCCGGAGAAGAGGTTCACCAGCGAGTAGAGGTCCCGCTGGTCGGAGGCCTGGGCCTGCTCCAGGCAGCTGTTGATCGCCTCCACCGAGACGCCCGGCCCCGGGACCGCCGCCCCCAGCCGGTAGACGGCGATGATCGCCAGGGAGAACAGCAGCTTGCGCCGGAGATCTGGCGTCCGGAACGCCGCGGCGAACGCCTGCAGCACGTGCCCTCCCCTGTTCGGTCGAGTGAGGTTAGCAAGAGAAGGACCCCGTCCCCCTCACCGCTCGCGAGCTCGCGGTGAGCCTCCGGACGGGGCCGAGGGAGGGGAAGGGGTCCTTCTACTCAGAGAACGGTGGTGCTGCCGCCGGCCGCGGCGATCTTCTCGGCAGCCGAGGCGGAGAAGGCGTTCGCGTGCACGTCGACCTTGATCCCGCCGAGGTCACCGGTGCCCAGCACCTTGACCGGCTGGCCGCGGCGCACCGCGCCGGCCTCGGCCAGCGTGTCCGGGTTGACCGCGCCCCCCTGCGGGAACAGCGCCGCGATCCGGTCGAGGTTGACGACCTGGAAGACGACCTTGTTGTTGTTCTTGAAGCCCGAGAGCTTGGGCAGCCGCATGTTCAGCGGGGTCTGCCCACCCTCGAACCGCGCGGAGACGGTGCCCCGCGCGCCGGTGCCCTTGGTACCGCGCCCGGCCGTCTTGCCCTTGGAACCCTCACCACGACCCACGCGGGTCTTCTTGGTGTGGGCGCCGGGGGCCGGACGCAGGTGGTGGACCTTCAGTGTCATAGCGAGTCTTTCCTCAGACCTCTTCGACGCGCACGAGGTGCGGCACCGTCGCGACCATCCCGCGGATCTCGGGACGGTCCTCCTGGACGACCGAGTCGTTGATCTTCTTCAGGCCCAGCGAGCGCAGCGTCTGGCGCTGGTTGGGCTTGGTGCCGATCGCGGACTTGACCTGGGTGACCTTCAGCTGCGCCATCTCAGACCCCCTGACCCGCACGCGCACGCAGCATGGCGGCCGGGGCGACGTCCTCGAGGGGCAGACCACGGCGGGCCGCGATCTCCTCGGGGCGGACGAGGTCCTTCAGCGCCTGCATGGTGGCGTGCACGATGTTGATCGGGTTCGACGAACCGAGGCTCTTCGAGAGCACGTCGTGGATACCGGCGCACTCCAGCACGGCGCGCACCGGGCCACCGGCGATGACACCGGTACCGGGGCTCGCCGGCTTGAGGAGCACGACGCCCGCCGCCGCCTCACCCTGCACGGGGTGCGGGATGGTGCTGGCGATGCGCGGCACCTTGTAGAAGTGCTTCTTCGCCTCCTCGACGCCCTTGGCGATCGCCGCGGGCACCTCCTTGGCCTTGCCGTAGCCGACGCCCACGGTGCCGTCACCGTCGCCCACGATCACCAGAGCGGTGAAGCTGAAGCGCCGACCACCCTTGACGACCTTGGACACGCGGTTGATCGCCACCACGCGCTCGATGTAGTTGCTCTTCTCGGCGGGAGCGCCTCCGGGGCCCCGCCCGCCGTCACGACGGTCGCGGCGGTCGTTGCCGCCGCCGGCGCCGCCGCCGCGTCGCTGTGGTCCTGGCATCAGACGTCCCTCTCGATCTGCTCGCTCGTGCTGGTGCGGTGGCTGGTCATCAGAAGTCCAGCCCACCCTCGCGGGCACCGTCGGCCAGCGCGGCGATGCGCCCGGCGTAGCGGTTGCCCCCGCGGTCGAAGACGACCGCCGTGATGCCGGCGGCCTTCGCGCGCTCGGCCACCAGGGCACCCACCTGGCGGGCCAGGGCGGACTTGTCGCCCTCGGCGCCACGCAGGCTGGCGTCCATGGTCGACGCGCTCACCACGGTGCGGCCGACGGTGTCGTCGACCACCTGCACGTGGATGTGGCGCGAGCTGCGCTTGACCACCAGGCGCGGGCGCTCCGGCGTGCCGGCGACCCGCTTGCGCAGCCGGTTGTGCCGACGCAGGCGCGAGACGCGCCGCGCGGTGCTGATGTCGGTGCCGACGGGCTTGCGGCCGCCGGCGGTCTTCCCGTTCGTGGGAGCAGTTGCCTGAGCCATCACTTACCCGTCTTCCCGACCTTGCGCTTGACGACCTCGCCCTGGTACCGCACGCCCTTGCCCTTGTACGGGTCGGGCTTGCGGATCTTGCGGATCTTGGCCGCCACCTCACCGACCAGCTGCTTGTCGATCCCGCTGACCCGCAGGCGGGTCGGGGACTCGACCGCGAAGGTGATGCCCTCCGGGGCCTTCACCGGCACGGGGTGGCTGAAGCCCAGGGCGAACTCGAGGTCCGAGCCGCGCGCCTGGACGCGGTAACCGACACCGACGATCTCGAGGGTCTTGGTGTACCCCTCGGTGACGCCGGTGATCATGTTGGCGATCAGAGTCCGCGAGAGCCCGTGCAGGGCGCGGCTCTGCCGCTCGTCGTTGGGGCGCTGCACCCGCAGCGTGCCGTCCTCGTCGCGCTCGACGGTGATCGGCGCGGCGACCGTGTGGCTGAGCGTGCCCTTGGGTCCCTTCACGCTGACCGTCTGACCGTCGATGGCGACGTCGACACCACCGGGCACGGCGATCGGGAGTCGTCCGATCCGTGACATTGTCGTTCGCTCCCTTACCAGACGTAGGCGAGGACTTCCCCACCCACGCCCTTCTTGTTCGCCTGCTTGTCGGTCAGCAGCCCGGTCGAGGTCGAGATGATCGCGACGCCGAGGCCGCCGAGGACCTTGGGCAGCGCCGTCGACTTCGCGTACACCCGCAGACCGGGCTTGGAGACCCGCCGGACGCCGGCGATGCTCCGCTCGCGGTTCGGGCCGTACTTGAGGTCGACCACCAGCTGCTTGAACGGCTTGCCGTCGGCGTCGGTCTCGTCCACGCGCCACCCCGCGATGTAGCCCTCCTGCTGGAGGATCTCGGCGATGTGCGTCTTGAGCTTCGACGACGGCATGACCGCGGAGTCGTGGTACGCCTGGTTGGCGTTGCGCAGACGCGTCAGCATGTCTGCGATCGGGTCGGTCATGGTCATGACGTAGTGGTGCCTCTCTCGCCGCGGTTCCTCGTGCGCCGGGTCATCGGGGACTTGGCGCGGGGCCTTTCGGCGATCAGTGGTGCGTTGGTGAGGGGATGGAGCGGCCCGGCCCCGTCCCGGGTCCCACCCTGAGCTTGCGAAGGGTGGGGAGGACGGGGTGTTTTACCAGGAACTCTTGCGAACGCCCGGGAGCTCCCCGGCGTGGGCCATCTCCCGCAGGCAGATCCGGCACAGGCCGAACTTGCGGAACACCGAGTGCGGGCGACCGCACCGCTGGCAGCGGGTGTAGCCACGCACCTTGAACTTCGGGGTGCGGGCCGCCTTGTTGATCAGCGCCTTCTTGGCCATCTCTTCTCTCCTGCCCGGCTCAGCGGACGGTCGTGACGACGGGCTGGCCGGCGAAGGGGAAGCCGAGCTGGCGGAGCAGCTCGCGACCCTCCTCGTCGGTGGTCGCGGTGGTGACCAGCGTGATGTCCATGCCGCGGGGACGGTCGATCTTGTCGACGTCGATCTCGCGGAACATCGACTGCTCGTTCAGCCCGAACGTGTAGTTGCCGTGGCCGTCGAACTGCTTGGGGTTCAGGCCGCGGAAGTCGCGGATGCGGGGCAGCGCCAGCGACAGCAGGCGGTCCAGGAACTCCCACATGCGGTCGCCGCGGAGGGTGACCTTCGCGCCGATGGGCATGCCCTCGCGCAGCTTGAACTGCGCGATGGACTTGCGGGCCCGGACGACGGCCGGCTTCTGGCCGGTGATGGCGGTGAGGTCGCGGACCGCGCCGTCCATCAGCTTGGCGTCGCGGGTGGCCTCGCCGACGCCCATGTTGACGACGATCTTCGTCAGGCGCGGGATCTGCATGACGTTCTCGTAGCCGAACTCCGACTGGAGGGCCGGCGTGATCGTCTCGCGGTAGTGGGCGAGCATGCGGGGCAGCTCACGGGTGGGTGCGCTCATGAGGTTCAGAGGTCCTTACCGGTGCGCCGCGAGACCCGGATGCTGCGGCCTTCCTCGTCCTTGCGGTAGCCGACCCGGGTCGGCTTCTCCTCGGAGTCGACCACCATCACGTTGCTCACGTGGATGGGCGCCTCCTGCGTGACGATCCCGCCCTGCTGGGCGCCGCGCTGGGTCGAGCTGATGCGGGTGTGCTTCCGCACGCGACCGACGCCCTCGACCAGGACCCGCTGGAGCTTGGGGTAGGCGGCGATGACGCGGCCCTTGGCTCCCTTGTCCTTGCCGGCCAGCACGAGGACGGTGTCGCCCTTCTTGACCTTCATCGACGGGGTCTTGTCCGCCATGATCACAGCACCTCCGGGGCGAGCGAGATGATCCGCATGAAGCGCTTGTCGCGGAGCTCCCGGCCGACGGGCCCGAAGATGCGCGTCCCGCGCGGGTCGCCGCTGTCGCGGATGATGACCGCGGCGTTCTCGTCGAAGCGGATGTAGGAGCCGTCCGGACGACGGCGCTCCTTCACGGTGCGGACGACGACGGCCTTGACGACGTCACCCTTCTTGACGCCTGCACCGGGCAGCGCGTCCTTCACGGTGCCGACGATGATGTCGCCGATGCCCGCGTAGCGTCGCCCGGAGCCGCCGAGCACCCGGATGCAGAGGATCTCCTTCGCACCGGTGTTGTCGGCGACGCGCAGCCGCGACTCCTGCTGGATCACGTCCTACTCCCAAATACTTGTGGTGACAGCCGGGCCGGAACGGTGAACCGGCTGTCCGGCACTCGCGTGCGGACGCACCGGCGGCAGTTGCCGCCGGTGCGTCCGAAGCACGGGTACCGGGATGTGACGCGCGACCCCCTCGAGCCACGAGGTGCGCGCCAGTCGTTCAGCGTACTCCTACCTGGGGCGACCCTGCCGGGCCGCCTCCTGCAGGACTACTTGGCCTTCTCGATGACCTCGACCAGCCGCCACCGCTTGGTGGCCGACGTCGGCCGGGTCTCCATGATCTGCACGCGGTCACCGACACCGGCGACGCCCTGCTCGTCGTGCGCCTTCAGCTTGCTCGTCCGGCGGATGACCTTGCCGTACAGGCCGTGCTTCACGCGGTCCTCGACCTCGACGACGATGGTCTTCTCCATCTTGTCGCTGACGACGAGGCCCTCGCGGACCTTGCGGTAGCCACGGCCGGCCAGGCCGGGGCCGGACGACTCCTGGGTCTCGCTCATGCCACACCCTCGTTCGGGGCGACCGAGAGACCCAGCTCGCGCTCGCGCATGATCGTGTAGATCCGGGCGATGTCGCGGCGGACGGTCTGCAGTCGCCGATTGTTGTCCAGCTGGCCGGTGGCCACCTGGAACCGCAGGTTGAACAGTTCTTCCTTCGACTCGCGCAGCCGCGAGGCGAGCTCGTCAGCAGAGAGCTCGCGCAGCTCGGGAGCGGTCAGACCGGCGGCCATCACACTTCTCCTTCACGCGTGATGAAGCGGCACTTCATCGGCAGCTTGTGGATCGCACGACGCATGGCCTCGCGGGCCACGGGCTCGGCGACCCCGGACAGCTCGAACAGCACGCGACCGGGCTTGACGTTGGCCACCCACCACTCGGGCGAACCCTTACCGGAACCCATGCGGGTCTCGGCGGGCTTCTTCGTCAGCGGACGGTCGGGGTAGATCGAGATCCACACCTTCCCGCCACGACGGATGTGCCGGGTCATCGCGATACGCGCCGACTCGATCTGCCGGTTGGTGACGTAGGCCGGCTCCAGGGCCTGGATGGCGTACTCACCGAAGTTGATCTCGGTGCCGCCCTTGGCCCGGCCGGAGCGGCTCGGGTGGTGCTGCTTGCGGTGCTTGACGCGCCGTGGGATGAGCATGGCTCAGCTCTCCGTGTTCTCGGTGGCCGTCTCGGCGGCTGCCGTGCCCTGCGGGCCGGCTGCCTCGGCGACGGTCTGCTCGGGAGCGACCTCACCGGAGGTCTGCGCGACCACGGCGTCGGTGGTCTCGGCCACCGGCCCCGTCGTGGACTCGGCGGCGGCGCGGCCGGCCTCGGTGCCACCAGCGGTGGTGCCCGAGGAACCCGAACGGCGCTGGGGCCGCTGCGCGCGCTCACGTCGCTGCTGACGCTGGGCGAGGGCCTCGAGGGCCTCCCGCTCGGCGCGCGAGCCGCTGACGTCGCCCTTGTAGATCCACACCTTGACGCCGATGCGACCGAAGGTCGTACGGGCCTCGTAGATGCCGTAGTCGATGTTCGCCCGGAGGGTGTGCAGGGGCACCCGGCCCTCGCGGTAGAACTCCGAGCGGCTCATCTCGGTGCCGCCGAGGCGACCCGAGCACTGCACCCGGATGCCCTTGACCTGCGGGCTGCGCTGGGCGGACTGCATCGCCTTGCGCATGGCGCGACGGAAGCTCACCCGGCTGGAGAGCTGCTCGGCGACGCCCTGGGCGACCAGCTGCGCGTCGGACTCGGGGTTCTTGACCTCGAGGATGTTCAGCTGCACCTGCTTGCCGGTCAGCTTCTCCAGCTCGCCGCGGATGCGGTCCGCCTCGGCGCCGCGGCGCCCGATGACGATGCCCGGACGGGCGGTGTGGATGTCGACGCGGACCCGGTCACGGGTGCGCTCGATCTCCACCTTGGAGATGCCGGCCCGCTCCATGCCCTTGGACATGAGCTTGCGGATCGCGACGTCTTCCTTGACGTAGTCCTTGTACAGCTTGTCCGCGTACCACCGGGACTTGTAGTCGGTGGTGATCCCGAGCCGGAACCCGTGCGGGTTGACCTTCTGACCCACTATCGGGTCCCTCCCCTCGTGTTGCTGGTGGACTGCTGGGTGGCCGGGCCGGACTGGCCGGTGTCCCGGCGCGCCTTGCGCGACTTCTGCGCGAGGACGGCGCTGCTGGCGACCTCGCTCACCTCGATGGTGATGTGGCTGGTCCGCTTGTTGATGCGGAACGCCCGGCCCTGCGCACGCGGACGGATCCGCTTGAGCGTCGGCCCCTCGTCGACGTACGCCGCGCTGACCACGAGTGCAGCCGGGTCCAGCTGCAGGTTGTGCTCGGCGTTGGCCACCGCGCTGGCGACCACCTTGGCGACCGGCTCGCTCGCCGACTGCGGGGCGAAGCGCAGCAGCGCCAGGGCCTCGTCGGTCGGCAGGTAGCGGATCAGGTCCACCACGCGGCGGGCCTTCATGGGGGTCACGCGGACGAACCGGGCCGTAGCCCGGGCGACCGGCGCCTCCTGTCCCAACTGGGAAGTCATCTGAATCTCTCTCTACCTGGTCAGCCCCGCCGCGAGCGGCGGTCGTCCTTGACGTGCCCGCGGAAGGTGCGCGTGGGCGCGAACTCCCCGAGCTTGTGCCCGACCATCGCCTCGGTCACGAACACCGGGACGTGCTTGCGGCCGTCGTGCACCGCGAGAGTGTGGCCGAGCATGTCGGGGATGATCGTCGAACGGCGTGACCAGGTACGGATCACGTTCTTGGTGCCCTTGGCGTTCTGGGCGTCCACCTTGGCGAGCAGGTGGTCGTCGACGAACGGGCCCTTCTTCAGGCTGCGTGGCATATCTGTCGGACTCCTCTACCCGCTCAGCGCTTCTTGTTGGTGCGCCGGCGGCGCACGATCAGGGCGTCACTTGCCTTCCGCTTGCGCGTCCGGCCCTCCGGCTTGCCCTTCGGGTTCACCGGGTGGCGACCACCGGAGGTCTTGCCCTCACCGCCACCGTGCGGGTGGTCGACCGGGTTCATCGCCACACCGCGGACGGTCGGGCGCTTGCCCTTCCACCGCATACGGCCGGCCTTGCCCCAGTTGATGTTCGACTGCTCGGCGTTGCCCACCTCGCCGACGGTCGCGCGGCAGCGCACGTCGACGTTGCGGATCTCCCCCGACGGCATGCGCAGCTGCGCGAAGCGACCCTCGCGGGCGACCAGCTGGACGCTGGTCCCCGCGGAACGGGCGATCTTCGCGCCGCCACCGGGACGGAGCTCGATGGCGTGAACCACGGTGCCGACCGGGATGTTCCGCAGCGGCAGGTTGTTGCCCGGCTTGATGTCGGCCGTGGGGCCGCACTCCACCGTGTCGCCCTGCTTCAGCCGCGCCGGCGCGATGATGTAGCGCTTCTCGCCATCGGCGAAGTGCAGGAGCGCGATCCGGGAGGTGCGGTTCGGGTCGTACTCGATGTGCGCGACCTTGGCCGGCACGCCGTCCTTGTCGGCACGACGGAAGTCGATCACCCGGTAGGCGCGCTTGTGGCCGCCACCCTGGTGGCGAGCGGTGACCTTCCCGTGCACGTTGCGCCCGCCACGACCGTGCAGCGGTCGGACCAGCGACTTCTCGGGGTGGTCTCGCGTGACCTCGGCGAAGTCGGCGACGCTGGAGCCGCGGCGGCCCGGCGTCGTCGGCTTGTACTTGCGGATAGCCATTGCTGACTCAGTCCTCTATCTCTGGTCCGAAACGGTCACGGCGCTCAGGCGCCGGGACCACCGAAGATCTCGATGCGGTCGCCGGCAGCCACGGAGACGATGGCGCGCTTGGTGTCCTTGCGCTTGCCCATCTGGGTACCCCGGCTGCGCTTGCGCTTGCCCTGGCGGTTGATCGTGTTCACGCCGAGGACCTTCACCTTGAAGATCTGCTCGACCGCAATCTTGATCTGCGTCTTGTTGGCGTCCGGCCGCACGATGAACGTGTACTGGTTGCCATCCAGCAGGCCGTAGCTCTTCTCGGAGATGACCGGGGCGAGCAGGACGTCCCGGGGGTCGCGGACGCTCATGCCTTCTCCTCGGTGGTCTCTTCGACGGTGCCCTCGCCGGCGGCGGGGGCGATGGACGGGATGCCACCGGGGATCTCGGAGGTGGCGAGGTCGGGCAGGTCGGCGCCGGAGCGCTTGCCCTTGGCCGGACCGGCGACGAACTCGGCCAGCGCCGCCTCGGTGAAGATGACCTCGTCGGAGACCAGCACGTCGTAGGTGTTGAGCTGGCCGGCCTCGATGAGGTGCACCTCGGGGACGTTGCGCAGGCTGACCCAGTTGAGGACGTCGTCGCGGTCGAGGACCACCAGGACCCGCTTGGCCTGGGTGACGGCGTTCAGCGTGGCCAGCGCGGCCTTCGTCTTGGGGGCGTCGCCGTCGACGAACGCGGAGACCACGTGCACCCGGCCCTCGCGGGCCCGGTCGGAGAGGGCACCGCGCAGGGCGGCGGCCTTCATCTTCTTCGGGGTCTTCTGCTCGTAGTTGCGCGGCTGCGGGCCGTGGACGATGCCACCACCGGTGAACTGCGGCGCGCGGATCGAGCCCTGGCGGGCACGCCCGGTGCCCTTCTGGCGGTACGGCTTCGCGCCACCGCCGGCGACCTGACCCCGCGACTTGGTGGCGTGGGTGCCCTGGCGGGCAGCCGCCAGCTGCGCGACGACGACCTGGTGCATCAGGGAGACGTTCGCACTGGCGTCGAAGAGCTCACCGGGCAGCGTCACGCTGCCGGAGGTCTCCCCCGCCGGGGTGCGGACGTCGACCTGGCGGTCGGTGCGCGTCTCGGTCGATGAGGTCACTTGTCGTCACTCCCCACGGGACCGCCCTTGACGGCCGAACGGACGAGCACGAGGCCGCCCTTCGGGCCGGGGATGGCGCCCTTGATCAGCAGCAGACCCCGCTCGGTGTCCACCTTGTGGACGACGAGCGACAGGGTCGTGGTCTTGACCGCACCCATGCGGCCGGCCATGCGCAGGCCCTTGAAGACCCGGCCCGGCGTCGACGCGCCACCGATGGAACCCGGCGACCGGTGCTTGCGCTGGGTGCCGTGCGAGGCGCCGAGGCCCTTGAACCCGTGGCGCTTCATGACACCGGCGGTGCCCTTGCCCTTGCTGGTGCCGATGACGTCGACCTTCGCGACGCCGTCGAACACGTCGGCGGTCAGCTCCTGGCCGACCGTGTAGTTCCCCGCGTCGGAGGTGCGCAGCTCCACCAGGTGGCGCCGCGGCGTCACGCCCGCCTTGGTGAAGTGCCCGCCCTCGGGCTTGTTCACCTTGCGCGGGTCGATCTCACCGAACCCGAGCTGGACGGCGGAGTAGCCGTCGACCTCGGGGGTGCGCACCTGGGTCACCACACACGGGCCCGTCTTGACGACGGTCACCGGCACGAGGCGGTTGTTCTCGTCGAAAACCTGGGTCATCCCCAGCTTCTCGCCGAGGAGACCACGGAATGTGCTCGCCATGTCTGCTGACTGCCCTTACTGAATGTTGACGTCGACCGAGGCCGGCAGGTCGATGCGCATGAGCGCGTCGACCGTCTTCGGCGTCGGGTCGAGGATGTCGATGAGCCGCTTGTGGGTCCGCATCTCGAAGTGCTCGAAGGAGTCCTTGTACTTGTGCGGAGACCGGATCACGGCGTACACGTTCTTCTCCGTCGGCAGCGGCACCGGGCCGACGACGCGCGCTCCGGTCTTCGTCACCGTCTCCACGATGCGCCGCGCCGAGGCATCGATCGCCTCGTGGTCGTAGGCCTTCAGCCGGATGCGGATCTTCTGTCCCGCCATCGCCTGTTCTCGCTCCTGCCGATCGGTTGTGAAAGATCAAGTGGGTCTGTTGACCCGCTGGGTCCAGGACCCGGGAGGGCTCGGGCGGCGTGCCGCCCCGAGCCCATGGCCGGGGGGGGGGGGGGGGCCCCCCCCCCCCCCCCCCCCCCCCGGCGTTTTTTTTTATTTTTTTTTTTTCCGCCCCCCCGCCGTTAATAAATAAAAAAAA